>JAGWRB010000013.1 GCA_028876725.1 Gemmatimonadota bacterium | reverse complement strand
GAGCGCGCTCGACAGCTACCGGCGCCGCGAGCACGTGGTGTTCCTCGACGTGCGCGATCCGAACGAGACGGCCCTGGGCCGCATTCCCGGCGCGCTCACGATCTCCCGCGGCAACCTGGAATCGAAGGTCGAGTCACTGATTCCGCGCGACGCGATGGTGATCGTGTACTGCTCCAATGGCAATCGCTCCGCATTCGCCGCCGATACGATGGAGCAGATGGGGTTCCGCAACGTCACCTCGCTGCGCGACGGCTACCGCGGGTGGCTCGACGCCGGCGGAGACGTCGAAGACTGACGCACGGCCGGCGGTGACATGACGCCGCTCGAATCGCTGCTCGCGCATCCCGAGGTCGCGCGCCTCGCCCGGGCCCTCTCCGCGCGGCCGGGCCGCGTCATCCATCCGGAACCCAACGTCCGCTTCGCAGCCATCGCCGCCACGCTGCGCATGGGCGCCGCGGGCCCCGAGCTGCTGCTCATTCGCCGAGCCGCCGCCGAGCGCGATCCATGGAGCGGGCACGTGGCGTGCCCCGGCGGACGGATGGAACCCGCCGATCCCGATCTGTTCGCCACCGCGGTGCGCGAGACGCTCGAGGAAACCGGCATCGACCTCGGCCATCGCGGCCGTCTGCTCGGCACGCTCGACGACATCCACCCGCGCACGCCGCGGCTCCCGCCCATTCTCGTGCGCCCGTTCGTGGCCGCGGTGGCGGGCGAAACCGTGGTGACGCCCAGCCGCGAAGTGGCCGCGCATACCTGGGTACCGTTCGGCGCGCTGCTCGACGAATCGAACTGGGGCACCGCGCCCGTGGAGATCCGCGCGCTGGGCGTGCAGGAGCGGCCGGTGTTTCGCTACGCGGATTATCTGGTGTGGGGGATGACTGAGTACATGCTCCGCCAGCTCGTCAACCGATACCGTCAGACGGACTGACGTGGTTTGACGGCCATGATGGCCATGGTATTCCCCTCGAGATCGTTGAAGAAGCTCATCCACAGATCGCCGTTGGGCATCGGTGCCACGGCGTGCGGCTCGTCGACGAACGGCACGCCCTTCGCCCGAAGGTCGCCGTACGCGGCGTGGATGTCGGGGACGTCGAAGTAGAGGAGGGAGCCCGGGTGGTCGAACCCCGGTTCCGGGGCGCCGTCGAGCATGAGGCGGATGCCGCCGACGTCGAAGAACGCCAGGCGCGGGGGCGCGGCGAACAGGAAGGTGAAGCCGAGGGCGTCGCGGTAGAACGCGGTGGCGCGGTCGAGGTCTTTGACCACGACGGCGATCTGACGGATGATCATGGGTCCGGAGGGTGGGAGGGTCGCAGGAAATGAGAGCGCCAACCGGCGGCTTGCGCAAAAGTTAGGATTGCCTAACTTACGGATTAGCTCGCACGCATACCCTCCCGATGGCCTTCCCCGGTTTCCCACGCCGCTCGCCGCGCCAGGAGGCGCCGCCGGCCGTCCCGCCCGCCACGGGCGACGGCGCGTGGCGCCGCGCCCGCGTGGCGCCCAGTCTCGCCGAGGCGTACCGGAGCATCGACGTCGACCGCCGGTCGTGGTGGCGCAAGGTGCTGGCCTTTGCCGGCCCCGGATACCTGGTGGCCGTGGGTTACATGGATCCCGGCAACTGGGCCACCGACCTCGCCGGCGGCGCGAAGTTCGGCTACACCCTGCTCAGCGTCATTCTCGTTTCCAATCTGATGGCGGTGGTGCTGCAGGGGCTTTCGTCCAAGCTCGGCATCGCCACCGGGCGCGACCTGGCGCAGGCCTGCCGCGACCACTACTCGCGTCCCGTGGCGATCATGCACTGGCTGCTCGCCGAGGTGGCCATCGCGGCGTGCGATCTGGCCGAGGTGATCGGGTCGGCGATCGCGCTGCAGCTCCTGTTTCACATGCCGCTGCCGCTGGGCGTGCTGCTCACGGCGTTCGACGTGGTGGTGCTGCTCGTGCTCCAGCATCGCGGCTTCCGCACGCTCGAGGCGCTGGTGGTGGCGCTCATCGCGACGATCGGCGTGTGCTTCGCGTTCGAGATCATGCTCTCCCGGCCCAGCGTGGCGGCGGTGCTGGCGGGATTCGTGCCGAGGCGCGAGGTGGTGGCCAATCCGGAAATGCTCTACATCGCCATCGGCATCCTGGGCGCCACGGTGATGCCGCACAATCTGTATCTGCACTCCTCCATCGTGCAGACGCGCCGCTACGAGGAGAACGCCGACGGCCGGCGCGAGGCCGTACGGTTCGCGTTCATCGACTCCACGATCGCGCTCTCGCTGGCGCTGTTCGTGAACGCGGCGATTCTCGTGGTGGCGGGGGCGACCTTCCACCGCGCCGGCTTCACGCAGGTGGCCGAAATCAAGGACGCATACAAGCTGCTCACACCGCTGCTGGGCGGCGGCGCGAGCACGGTGTTCGCGCTCGCGCTGCTGGCTTCGGGGCAGAACTCCACGCTCACCGGCACGCTCGCCGGGCAGATCGTGATGGAGGGATTCCTGAATATCCGCTTGCGTCCGTGGGTGCGCCGCCTGATCACGCGGCTGGTGGCCATTGTGCCGGCCGTCGTGGTGGCCATCTTATACGGAGACTCGGGCACGAACGCGCTCCTCATCCTCAGCCAGGTCATCCTCAGCTTGCAGCTCTCGTTCGCGGTGTTCCCGCTGGTGGCCTTCACGTCGGAGCGCGCGAAGATGGGCGAGTTCGTGAACTCGCGCGCCCTCACGCTCGTGGCCTGGACGATGGCGTTCGTGATCGCGGCGCTCAACGCCTGGCTGCTGGTGCAGGCGGTGCGCGGGTGGCTGGCCTGATGTTCCGCAAGATCCTGCTGCCCGTGGAGCATTCGTCGTACGACGCGGCGATCGTGGACTACGTGCGCCGGCTGGCCACGTCGTGCGGCGCGTCGGTGCTCGTGATCCACGTCGCCGACGGATTCGCGGCGCGCAATCTCAAGGAGCTGGGGCTCCGCGAATCGGAAGAGATGCGCGAGGATCGCGAGTACGTGGAGCAGGTGGCGCGCGGCCTCTCGGCATCGGGCGTGGTCGCCGACTGCCTGCTCGCGGCGGGCGATCCGTCGGTCGAGATCCGCGCCGCCGCGGAGCGCGAGGGGTGTGACCTGATCGCCATGGCCACTCACGGCCACCGGTTCTTTAAAGATCTTTTCTACGGCAGCGTGGCCAACGAAGTGCGCCACCAGTCGCGCGTTCCCGTGCTGCTCGTGCTGGGCAAGCCCGCGGAGCCCGCGACGGGCTCCGGCCCCGCGTGAGCGCTGCCGTCCCGCGCCGCGCGGCGCTCACCGCGTCGGTGGAAGACTACCTCAAGGCGATCTACGAGCTGGAGGGCTATGGCGGCGCGGCGGGCACCAAGGAACTCGCCGCCGCGCTCGGCATCGCGCCGGCCTCGGTGAGCGGCATGGTGCGCCGCCTGGCGGAGCAGGGGCTGATCTCGCACCAGCGCTACCGCGGCGTGCGCCTCACCGACGCGGGGCGCCGCGCGGCGCTGGGCACGATCCGCCGCCACCGCGTGATCGAGGCGTATCTCGCCGAGGCGCTGGGGTATCCCTGGGATCGCGTGCACGACGAAGCGGAGCGGCTGGAGCACGCGGCATCGGACGAGCTGGTCGATCGCATGGCGGCGGCCATCGGCGAGCCGGAAACCGATCCGCACGGCGCGCCCATTCCGGCGCGCGACGGCACGATGGACGAACGGCGCCTGGCTTCGCTCGACGATCTGCCGCCGGGCACGCAGGCGCGCATCCAGCGCGTGGAAGACGACGACCCGGCGCGCCTGCGGTACCTGGGCGAGTTGGGGATCAAGCCGGGGGCGCCGGTGCGCATCGTGGACCGGGCGCCGTACGGCGGCCCGATCACCCTGCGCATCGCCCGCGCCGAACGGCTGATTGGATCGGAATTGGCCCGCCACGTGTTAGTCATTCCACCGCCCGGAGTAACTTTCAGTCATGCTGCTGGTGCTCGTTCCGCTGTTCCTGCTGCAGGCCGCGATGCCGCCGGCAGCGCCAGGCATGCTGCCGGCGGGGGCAAGCGCGGCCGCCGGCGCCGCGGCTCCGCGCACGATCGCGATTGACGAGCGACTGGCCGCCGACGCGCACCTGCGCGTGGGCGACCGGCTGGTGGTCCGTGCGGGCGTTGACGGGCCCGGCGACACGGTGATCGTGGGCGCCATCGTGCGCCGGAGCGCGGACCCGTCGGAGGTGGCGCGCGACGAGTACCGCGTGCTCATGCACCTCGACGAGCTGCAGACGCTCACCGGCTACGGCGACCGCGTGGACCGGTTCGCGGTGGCCACGCGCGATTCGGCGGCCACCGACCGCGCCGCGGGGCTCATCAACGACGACGCGTTCGGCTTCCAGGCGCACCGCTCGCGCGACATCGCGGTGGAAACGTCGCAGACGTTTCTCGTCGTGAGCCGCTTCCATCGCGCGATCGGCGTGATCACCGTGGTCGCGAGCGCCGTGTTCCTGCTGTGCATCATGCTCCTCAAGGTCGACGAGCGCCGCCGCGACGTGGCCGCCCTGCGGCTGATGGGGATCTCCTCGGCCACCGTGCTCAAGTCCATCGTGCTCGAGGCCACCCTCGTCGCCGGCGTGGGCAGTCTGCTCGGCGTGGCGCTCGGCGCGGTCATCTCAGCGGTGGTGAACGTGCACTATCGCGGCGTGTACCGCACGCCGCTCGCGTTCTCCATCGTGACGCCCGGGGTCGTCGCGTTCGCCGTGGCGCTCTCGCTCGTGCTTGGGATGGCGGCGGGATTCCTCGCGGCGCGGCGGCTCACGCGCGTGAACCCGCTCGTGCTCTTCGGCCGGTGAGCGCATGCTGCTGACCCTCGTGCGCGCTTCTCTGCAGCGCCACCGGCTGCGCACCGCGCTCGCCGTGATCGGCGTGGGCGTCTCGGCGGCGCTCCTGCTGGACATGGTGATGCTGGCCAGCGGGATGCGCGAATCGTTTCGGTCGCTGCTCGAGGCGCGCGGATTCGAGATCCGCCTCACGCCGAAGGGGACGCTTCCCTTCGACACCGACGCGTCCATCGACAGCGCCGGCGCGTTGATGGCGCAGTTGCGCGCCGACTCCGACATCGTGGCCATGAGCCCGGTGCTGGGCGGGCAGGTGCACGTGCGCGCCGCAGCGGGCTCGGCCACCGCGGTCGCCATCGGCATCGACCCCGCGGTGCAGGGCGATTACGAGGTTCGTACTGGGCGGGACATCGCTGCGCCCGATCAACTCGTGGCGAGCGCGGAGTTTCTGCGGGCCACCGGTGCGCGGCTGGGCGACACGCTGCGCGTGGAGGGCGGGTACGACGCGCAGATGCGCACCGTGACCGCCGAGCGGCGCCTCGTGCTCGTGGGCACGGCCCACTTTCTGTACATGCCCGCGAATCCGCGCGCCGTGGCCATGCCCCTGGCCACGCTGCGCGCGCTCACCGGCGCGCGCGGCGATCCGGTGTCGCTCATCATGCTGCGGCTGCGCAAGGGCGCGATCGCCGATTCGGTGCAGGCATGGATCGCGGCGCGCGTGCCGCCGGTGACGCCGATTTCCACCGCGGCGGCGCTGCGGCAGGTGGATCAGCGGCTCAGCTATTTCCGGCAGCTCGCGTTCATTCTGGGCTCGGTGAGTCTGGCCGTGGGGCTGCTGCTCGTGACGACGCTCGTCACGGTATCGGTGAACGAACGACTGGGAGAGATCGCGGTGATGCGGGCCATTGGCGTGGCCACGGGTTCCATTGTGGCGCAGGTGCTGGCGGAGGGCGTGGTGATCATGAGCGCGGGGTCGCTGCTGGGACTCGGGCTCGGTCTGGCGACGGCGCACTACTTGAATGGAATCCTGTCGAGCTTCCCCGGGCTGCCGGCGGCGATCGACTTCTTCCTCTTTCAGCCGCGCGATGCGTGGGTGTCGTTGGGGCTGCTGGCCGGGTGCGGCGTGCTGGCGGGTGCGTACCCGGCGTGGCGCGGCGCGTCGATGCCCATCGCGGTCACGCTGCGCGAGGAGGCGGTCGCATGAGCGACTCGGCCCCGGTGCTCAGCGCGCGCGACCTGCGCCGCGATTATCCGATGGGCGAATCGCCGGTGCATGCCCTGCGCGGCGTGTCGCTCGAAGTCGCGGCCGGCGATTACGTGGCCATCGTCGGCCCGTCAGGGTGCGGCAAGTCGACGCTCCTCAACCTGCTCGGCGCCATCGACCGGCCCACCGGGGGCACCGTGGCCATTCGGGGCGAGCCCGTGGAGCGGCTCTCCGATCGCGAGCGCACGCGCTTTCGTCTGCTCCACATCGGTTTCGTGTTCCAGCGCTTTTACCTGATGCCCGCGCTCACTGCAGGGGAGAACGTGGAACTGCCGCTGGCCGAAGCGGGGATGTCGCGCGCCGAGCGCAAGGCGCGGGCGCGTGAGCTGCTGACGTACGTGGGGCTGGGCGCGCGCGTGACGCACCGGCCAACCCAACTCTCGGGGGGCGAGCAGCAGCGCGTGGCCATCGCGCGAGCGCTGGCCAATCGGCCGGCGCTGCTGCTGTGCGACGAGCCCACCGGCGAGCTCGACGCGCACACGGGCGCCGAGATGATCGCGCTGTTCGAGCGGCTCAACGCCGACGGCACCACGCTCGTGGTGGTGACGCACGACGAGGATCTGGCCGCGGCGGCGAAGCGCGTGGTGCACATGCGCGATGGCGGCGTGGTGTCGGACACGCGGGTGCGCTGACCGGTGCTGTCGCTGCTGTCCTTCCGTCACCTGATCCAGCGGCCCTGGCGCACGCTGCTCCTGCTGGCCGGGTATGCGCTGGGCGTAGCGGTGATGGTGGTGCTGCTGTCCATCGGTACCGCGATGTTGACGCAGGCGCGGAGCGAGCGGCTCGTGGGCGGGGGCGCGATCACCGTCCTGCCCGAAGGGATCGACGTCGAAGTCATGAAGACCGGCGGGCTGGGCGGGATGTTCCTGTCCATCGATCACGCGAAGTTCGTGTACCGGCAGATCCTCGCGTCGCCGCGGCTGGCCGGCGACGTGACCGCCGCCGCGCCGCAGATGGTCGGAAAACTCGTATACCTGACGCTGCCCGACGGGCGCCAGCAGCCGGTCCTGGCGAGCGGGCAGATTCCATCGCGCAACGCCGCGGTGGGGGCCGGGGCCGATTTGGCCGCGGGTGCGTGGACCGACGACGCGCGCGACCGCGCGTGGATGGCGCCGACCCCGTTCGAGCTGCGCAACGAGATCGATCACTTTCATCTGCCGCCGGCGGCGCTGGCCGCCGATCCGAGCTGGGCCGAATGGCACTACTTCAACGTGGTGTCGGCCGACGGGAAGCGGTGGGCGTTCATTTCGTTCATCGTGGCGAGGCAGGTGGCCGGCGGGCGGTGGGGCGGGCAGGTGCTGGTGACGCTGCACGAGCACGGGCGGCCCACGCGGCGCTTCGTGGCCGATGTGCCGGCGTCGGCGGTGCGCTTCTCGACCCATGACGCCGATCTGCGCATCGGCGAGTCGTCGGTCACCGTGCTGCCCGACGGGCGGTACCGCCTGCACGCGGCGGCGCGCGAGGACGCGGGCGGGGCGCCGCTGGCGCTCGACTTCGTCGTGTCGCCCGAAGCGGGCGCGTACTTCCCCGGGGCGTCGGTGGCCACCGATTCGCTGGTGTCGGGGTACGTGGTGCCCGCGCTGCGCGCCGAGGCCACCGGGTCGATCTGCGTGCGCGGTGGCTGCGAACCGTTCGCCGGCGTGCAGGCCTACCACGACCACAACTGGGGGGTGTGGCGCGGCGTGAGCTGGGAGTGGGGCGCCGGGCGCGCCGGCCCGCTGGGCGTGCTATATGGAAAAGTAAATGCGTCCGCCTCCACGGTCGTCCGCCCGCTGTTCCTCTACCTCACCGACTCGCTCGGTTTCCTGGCCGTGTTTCGTCCCCGAGTTGTGTCGTACGTCGACGGCGACACCATTCTGGTGGGCGGGTATCGCGTTGCGGTGCCGTCGCGCGGCGTCATGACCGATGTCCGCGGCGACGACTCCGTGCGCGTGGAGCTCGACGTGCAGGACGCGGCGGGCACCGATACGCGCGCGCCCCTCATCGAGCGGGGCGACACGGGGGCGGCGCGCGCACTGGCCCGCCCGTACTTCATCCAGATGAAGGGCCTGCTGCGCGTGTCGGGACGCGTGCATGGGCGCCCCATCGGCGGCACGGGCATCGGGTTCTTCGAGACGTACCGGTAGGGTGCGGCTTGACGCCCCGCCGTGCCGGGCGCCAATTGAAGCCATGGCCGGCACGGTGCATCTCGGAACGCAGGGCTGGAACTACGACGCGTGGGTGGGGCCGTTCTACCCGCCGCGCACGCGGGCCGTGGAGTACCTCACCGTGTACGCGCGCGCGTTCGACACGGTGGAGGTGGATTCCACCTTTTACGCCGTGCCCGCGGCGAAGACGGTGCGGCAATGGGCCCAGCGCACGCCCGCGCACTTCACCTTTTCGCTGAAGATGCCGCAGGAGATCACGCACGAGCGCCGCCTGCGCGGTTGCGGGGATCTCACCGCCGAGTTCCTCGATCGGGCGCGGGAACTGGAGGGCAAGCTGGCCGTGGTGTTGTTGCAGTTCGGCCCCGACTTCGGTCCCGCCGAGCTGCCGGCGCTTGCCGAGTTTCTGCCCACCCTGCCCAACGACATTCGATTCGCGGTGGAGTTTCGCCAGCGCGGATGGATCTACGACGGCGTGCTGGCGCTGCTCTCGGAACATGGGGTGGCGCTCACGCTCGCCGACGGAAAGTGGATTCCGCGCAAGCAGGTGCTGTCGCTCGCCGAGCGGCCGACCGCGGACTTCACGTACGTGCGGTGGCTGGGCAGCCGCGAGATCGTGGATTTCTCGCGGGTGCAGGTGGACCGGACGCGCGACCTCGAGACGTGGGCCGGGGTGTTGGAGCGCCTCGAGCGCGACGGCCGCACGATCTACGGGTATTTCAACAACCATTTCTCCGGACACAGCCCCGCCTCCGCGCGCGATCTCCAGCGCCTGTTGCATCAGACGCCGGTGGATCCGGAACGCATCGGCGAGCAGATGACGCTGTTCTGAGAAACGGGTGACGGTTGACGGTTGGCGGTGGGCGGTTGGCCGTGCAGCGGTGCCGACGGCCCTACTGCCCGGCAGCTCTGCGGCCCTTCCGCGCTCAATTCGCTAGCTTTCCCACGCATGTCCCGCCGCATCCTCGTCTTCTCGCTCTTCGCCGTGGCCCTGGCGGCGCTGTTCACGCGACTCGGCTTCTGGCAGATCAGCCGCATGCACGAGCGCCAGGCGCTGAACGCGTACATCGCCTCGCGCATGGATTCCACGCCGGTGCCGTTCTTCGCGCTCTCGGGCGACAGCGCCGTCACGCACTTCCGGCGCGTCACGCTCAGCGGAACTCCCGATTTCGCGCACGAGGTCTACATCACCGAAGTCTCGCGCAGCGGATCGCCGGGCGTGTACGTCATCACGCCGGTCCGGGTGGCCGGTCACGACACCGCCGTGCTCGTCAATCGCGGCTGGGTGTACGCGCCCGACGCGTCGACCATCGAGCCCGACCGCTGGCACGCCCCCGACAGCGTCTTCGACGGGTATGTCGACGAGTTCCAGCATCCGCTTCCCGTCCTGCGCGAACCGCACCACCTGCGCACGATCAACTACGCGCAGATCTCGGCGCAGCTTCCCTATCCCATCGCCGACACGTACGTCGTGGCGCTGGGCAAGGACTCCGTGATTTCGGGCGTGCCGCTGCGCATCGATCCGCCGCCGCTCGACGAGGGGCCGTTTCGGAGCTATGCCATTCAGTGGTTCGCGTTCGCGCTGATCTCGATTGGCGGCGCGACATTCGTCGCCTTGAAGGACCGCGAAGCCCGACGGGCGGCGGCGCGGCAGGAGTCCCCGAACGCCGGAGCGTGACATGGCCGCAGGGTCGAAAACGCTGGCTACCGAGCAGGAAGCGCGCGATGTCGCCGAAGCGGCGCGCGAGAGCGAGTGGTCGGGCCCGAGCTTCGTGCGCGAGCTGTTCCTGGGCCGGTTCCCGCTGCACCTGATTCACCCCTGCGCGCCCCCGGATCCTGACGAAGAAGCGCGCGCCCGGCCCTTCCTCGACCGGCTCCGTGCGTTTCTCGAGCGCGTCGACTCGGACATGATCGACCGCACGGGCGAGGTGCCGGACGAATACGTCGACGAGCTGCGCGCCATGGGCGCGTTCGGCATCAAGATCCCCACGGCGTACGGCGGACTCGGCCTGCACTATTCCAGTTATGTAAAGGCGATCGCGCTGGTCACGTCGAAGGATGGGTCCCTGGCCGCGCTGCTGTCGGCGCACCAGTCCATCGGACTGCCGCAGCCGCTGGCCCTGTTCGGCACCGACGAGCAGAAGGCGCGCTACTTCCCGCGCCTGGCCAAGGGCGCGATCTCGGCGTTCGCGCTCACCGAAGTGGACGTGGGCTCGGATCCCGCCAACCTCGCGTCGCACGCCGATCCGAGCGACGACGGCGCGCACTGGATCCTGAACGGCGAGAAGCTGTGGTGCACCAACGGCACCCGGGCCGAGCTGTTCGTGGTCATGGCGCGCACGCCGGACCGCGTGGTGGACGGCAAGCCGCGCCGGCAGATCACGGCGTTCATCGTGGAAGCCAACTGGCCCGGGGTGTCGGTGGAGCACCGGTGCCGGTTCATGGGGCTCCGGGCCATCGAGAACGGGCTCATCAAGTTCACGAACGTGAAGGTGCCGCGCGAGAACGTGCTCTGGGCCGAGGGACGCGGGCTCAAGCTGGCGCTGGTGACGCTCAATACGGGGCGCCTGACGCTGCCGGCGAGCACGGTGGGCGCGTGCAAGGCGCAGCTGGAGATCGCGCGCAACTGGGCCATGGAGCGCGTGCAGTGGGGACAGCCGGTGGGTCGCCACGAGGCGGTGGCGCGGAAGATCGGGCTCATGGCCGCCGACACCTACGCCATGGACGCGATCTCGCGCCTCACGGTGGACGTCGCGGAGCGGGGCGGGTACGACATCCGCCTCGAGGCCGCGATCGCGAAGCTGTACAACACCGAGGGCGCGTGGCGTATCGTGGACGACACCCTGCAGATTCGCGGCGGGCGCGGCTACGAGACGGCCGACTCGCTGCGCGGCCGCGGCGAACGGCCGGTGCCGGTGGAGCGGATGATGCGCGACTCGCGCATCAATCTCATTTTCGAGGGCAGTTCGGAGATCATGCGGCTGTTCATCGCCCGCGAGGCGGTGGATCAGCATTTTCGCATCGCGTTCCCGATCGTCGATCCGAAATCGTCGTTCGAAGTCCGCGTGCGCGCCGCGGTGCGCGCGGTGCCGTTCTACGTCACCTGGTATCCGAAGCTCTGGATGCCGCGCGCCGGCGGATTCTCGGCGTTCGGTCCGCTGGCCGGACACCTGCGCTTCGCCGAGCGCCGGTCACGAAAGCTCGCACGCGCGCTGTTCCATGCGATGGTGCGCCACGGCCCCAAACTGGAACGACGCCAGGCGCTGCTCTTTCGCGGCGTGGACATCGGCGCCGAGCTGTTCGCGATGACGGCGGCCTGCGTGCGGGCGCACGACGACGCGCAACACGGCGACACAGGCGCGCTGGAGCTGGCGGACGTGTTCTGCCGCGAAGCTCGCCGGCGCGTGGACCGGCTGTTCCATGACTTCCACGGGCCCAACGACTCGGCGATCTATGCCCTGAGTCAGAAGGTGCTGGCCGGGGAATATGAAAAGATAGAAGAAGGAAAAATCAGCGCCTGGACCCAATAAAAACTGCGCAACGACGAACGGGCGAACCGGAAAAACGGCGCGGGACCGAAACGACGCAGGGCCGAAGCCACGCAAAGCCGATACCACGCACGGCCGAACCTACGCAACGACGAACCTGCGGGACGACACCCGCGCAACGACGAACCTGCGCGACGACGAACCTGCGCGACGGCCATGTGCGGGCCTCCGCCCCTTGCACCAGCGGATACGAATCCCACCCCCTCCCCGGGGCCCCAACAACGGAAAACGGGGCGCGGCAACGCCGCGCCCCGGCCAACCCGCTGGTTTCGTAGTGCGTCCGATTTACGCTGGTTTTCAGTTTCGTGGTTTCGGCACTGCGTCGTATCGGTCCTGCGTGGTTTCGGCTCTGCGTGGTTTCGGTCCCGCGCAGGTTCTCAGTTGCGCAGTTTCTCGGTCCGCTTCACGCCGGAAATGCTGTATACCCCTCATCCGCGATCGCTTCCTCGATCTGATCGATCGTCGCGACCGCCGGGTCGTGATGAATCACCGCCGAGCCGATCTGCACCTCGTCGACCTTCACCCCGGGGGTCTTGGCGAGCCGGTTCGTCACCGCCATCACGCAGTGGTGGCAGGTCATCCCCTCGATCTTGAATTTCACCTGTTCCATGGTTCGCTCCGGTTGAGCCCACACGGGAAAGGTAATCGCGGCGCGGCCCCGCTGGTTCCGCCGCATCGCCTCACGGCCTCGCCCCCACCCTCCCACTCTCCAGCACCACCACCGCCGCCGCGATCAGCACCCCGCCCCCCAGCGTCGACGCGGTGAGCGGCTGCCCCAGCACCCAGGCGCCGAGCAGCGCCGTCCAGAACGGCTCGATGGTGGAGACGATGGCCGTGCGCACCGGCCCGAGCACCCGGAGCCCGCGGAGGAATGCCATGAACGCCACCGCCGTCGACCAGATCGCCAGTCCGCCGATGGCCATCCACGCATGCGGTGCGAGCGACAGCGTGGCGCGATTCGTCAGCGCATCCAGCACCGTGAGCAGCACGCCGGCGCCCAGCGCGGAGTACACCGCGGCGATCCAGGGCGAGAGCTGTTCCTGGTAGTACCCGATGAGCGGGATGTACATCGCGTACGCCAGCGCCGAGATCAGCGCGAGCGTGACGCCCACCGGATGCAATGACCCCACCGTGGGCGCGCCGACCATCACGCCGATGCCGGTCAGCGACATCGCCAGCGCCAGCAGCCGCGCCGGCGTCAGCCGCTCGGCGCCCCGCACGGCCTCGAGCACCGCAACCCACGCCGGATACGTATAGAACAGAAAGCTGAGCGGCGCCGCGGGCATGTAGTCCAGCGCCGAGAGACTCACGAATGCAATGAACGCCTGCGCGCCGCCGGCCAGCACGAGCACCGGCAGCAGGCGGCGGAGCGGCGCGCGCAGGGGCCGGATCCCGCCCGCGGCGACGGCGAGCACCACCGTCCCCAGCAGATACCGCCACGACAGGGCGTTGAGCAGCGACGCGCCCGACCGCTCGGCGAGCGACGTGAGAATCGGCACCGCGCCGAATCCCGTGGCGCTGATGACGATGAAGCCCGTAGCGCGCCACCCCGCGCCCCGCGTCGTCGCGACGGCTTCGGCCATGGCTATCGGCGGCGGGGAGTGGGGAGAAGTCGCACGCCGTTCAGAGCAAGGTGCCGTTCAGAACGATCTGGGCCACGGAAAAGAAGATCACGAGTCCCGTCACATCCACGAGGGTGGCGACGAATGGGGCCGATGCGCTGGCCGGGTCGAAGCCCAGCCGCTTCATCACGAATGGCAGCATCGAGCCGGCGAGCGAACCCCATGTCACGATGCCGATGAGCGCGAGACCCACCGTGACGGCGATCAGCGCGTAGTGGGTTCCGTAGTTGTACAGCCCGATTTCCTGCCAGAGCAGGATGCGCGCGATGCCGAGGATGCAGAGCCCCGCGCCCATCGCGATGCCGGTGGGGATCTCGCGCAGTGCCACGCGCCACCAGTCGCGGAGCCGGATCTCGCCGATGGCCATGGCGCGGATGATCAGCGACGTGGCCTGCGATCCCGAGTTGCCCCCCGAGCTCATGACGAGCGGGATGAACAGCGCCAGTGCCACGACCTTGGTCACGTCGCCGGCGTAATGCCCCATCGCGCTGGCCGTGAACATCTCGCTGAGGAAGAGAAAGCTCAGCCATCCGCCGCGTTTCTTCACCATCCGCCAGAAGCCTACGGTCATGTACGGTTCGTCGAGCGCTTCCATACCGCCCAGCTTCTGCACGTCCTCGGTCTGCTCTTCCTGGATCGCGTCGATGACGTCGTCCACCGTGACCACGCCGAGTACGCGGTGCGCGTCGTCGACGACGGGCACGGCCACGAGGTCGTAGTTCGAGATGACACGGGCGACTTCCTCGCGATCGGCCTGCGCCGGGATCGTGACCACTTCCGTCCAGGCGACGTCGCCCACCTTGGCGCCCTCGGGCGCGGCGAGCAGCTCGCGAAGCGACAGCACGCCGCTGAGCTGGCCGGTCTCGTCGGTGACGTAGATCTGGTACATCGCCTCGCGGCGGCCGCTCCGCGCGATGGTCCGCACCGCGGCGAGCGCGGCCTCGATAGCCATCGAGGCCGGCACCGAGACGAACTCGGTGGTCATCAGACCGCCGGCCGTGTCGGGATCGTACGCCAGCAGCTGCTCGGTCTCGCGCCGCGCCTCGGCGGGGATCGCGGCGAGAATCTCCTCCGCGCGTTCCTCTTCGATTTCCTCGAGCGTGTCGGCGCGGTCGTCGGGCGTCATCTCCGACACGAGCGCGGCGGCCTGGCGGGCCGACATCGCTTCGAGGACCTCGGCGCGCAGATCCTCGTCGAGGTACTCGAGCACGTCGGCGGCACGTTGCGGCGGCAGGGCCGCGAGCAGCACCGCCACCTTCTCGCGGGGAATCAGCTCCGTGACGTCGGCCAGGTCGGCCGCGTGCAACTCCTCGGTTTCCGCGGCGACGGCGGTGGGCGAGTCGTCGAGGAGCGCGAGGATGTCGGGCGCGAGCAGAGCCGCGACCGGCCGGTCTTCCGGAGTGTACTCGGGTGGCGTCATGGTCCGGCCTCCCTGGAACGCGCAGGGCGTCTTGTCGGCGACGAACGTGCGCGGAGACCGTTCGCCCCCCGCGCAGGTCCCTCTATAACGGCGCGCGTCAAGTTAGGCCCGCTCCCGCATCCCGACAAGACAGGCGTTCGATACGAGTCCGCACGGCGAATTGACCGGCGCGCGTCGGCGCGGTGACGCCCGTCCAACCTTTCGCGGGCCGGCGATGTCCAACGGGGTGCCGTCAAGAACGGGGCCCGCGCTTCCGTCGCGCGCGCTCCCGGACCATCTTCCGCACCCCCAGCACGCGCCGTCCATGCATCGTCTCGCGATCGTTACCGTTCTGGCATTTCCCGTTCTCTTGCCGGCGCAGGAGCCGGCGCCCCATCGCGGCGGCTCCACCAGCGCGGCGGGGACCGTGGCGCTTCCCCTCCCGGCGCCCGTGGCCGCGCCCCCGGTGCTCGACGGCCGCGACGATGACCCGGCCTGGAAGAACGCCCGCGTCATCACCGACTTCCGCGAGTTCGATCCCGTGCCCAACGGCACGCCGAGATTCCGCACCACGGCGCGCATCGCCTACGACGCGCACAATCTGTATTTCTTCGTGCGCGCCTACGATCCGCACCCCGACAGCATCGTGTCCCTGCTCAGCCGCCGCGACGTGAAGACGGCCTCGGACCAGATCAAGATCATGATCGACTCCTATCACGATCTGCGCACGGGCTACGAGTTCGCGGTGAATCCCGCGGGGGTGAAGCGGGACTACTACACGTACAACGATGCCGACGAGGACGAATCCTGGGACGGCGTCTGGGACGTGGCGACGCGCATCGACTCCCTGGGCTGGACCGCCGAGTTCCGCATTCCTCTGAGCCAGCTCCGCTATCCGTCGGAGGCCGAGAATACCTTCGGCATCATGATCGACCGCGACGTGGCGCGGTTCAGCGAACGCTATAGCTGGCCCCTGTACAGCCGGTCGCGCACGGGCATCGCGTCGCAGTTCGAGGCCGTGGACGGTTTCCGCGGGCTCGCCTCGCCGCACCGCCTCGAGGTGTCGCCGTACACGGTGACCAAGACCCAGAACGCGGCCATCGGCGCCGGCTACGAGCAGCGCACCACGGCCACCGGCGGCGCCGACCTCAAGTACGGCCTCACGTCGAACCTTACCGTGGACGCGACGGTGAATCCCGACTTCGGGCAGGTGGAGGCCGATCCGTCGGTGCTGAATCTCAGCGCGTTCGAAACGTTCTTCCCCGAGAAGCGCCCGTTCTTCCTGGAAGGGCAGGGGCTGTTCCGTTTCGACGTCAACTGCAACGATGGCGTCTGCTCGGGGCTCTTCTACTCGCGGCGCATCGGCCGCGCGCCGCAGCTCAGCGGCACGTATCCCGGTGACGAGAACCCGGCGCAGACCACGATTCTGAGCGCGGCGAAGCTCACCGGGCGTCTGGCCGGCGGCGCGTCGATCGGCGTGCTCGACGCCGTGACGAGCCGCGAGCAGGGCCCCGGGCACGCGACCATCGAGCCCCGCACGAACTACTTCGTGGGGCGGCTGCAGCAGGATTTCCGCGACGGCGCGAGCGGCATCGGCGTGATGCTCACCAGCGTGCGCCGGGGGGTGGATCAGTTCAGCGCGCCGTATCTGCGGCGCGACGCGCTGGCCGGCGGCCTCGACTTCCGGAATCAGTTCCTCGGCCGGCGCTACAGCGTGGACGGCTACGTGGCGGCAAGCCGCGTGGCGGGCTCGGCGCAGGCCATCGCGCTTACGCAGCAGAGTTTCGTCCACGACTACCAGCGCCCCGACGACCGGCTGGCGTACGACAGCACGCGCACCTCGCTGGGAGGCACCTCGGCCCAGCTCTCGTTCAACAAGATTGGCGGCGGCAAGACGCGCTTCAACGTGGGGTATCAGTGGCTCTCGCCGGGATTCGAGATAAACGACGTGGGGTTCCTGAGCCGGGCCAATCAGCAGAACGAGTTCGCCTGGTATCAGATCGCGTTCAACGACCCCACGCGCGTCTATAGGAATTTTCGCATCAACTTCAATCAGTGGACCAACTTCACCGCGGCGGGGATGCGCGAGGAAGCGGGCGGCAACGTGAACTTCAACACGACGCTGGCCAACAACTGGTTCGTCGGCGGGGGCGAGGGGGTAAATGCCGCGGTGCCGTCGCTCTGCTCCACCTGCTCACGCGGGGGACCGGCGGTCGCGCAGTCGCGGGCGTTCTGGGGGTGGGCCAACGTGATGGGCGATTCGCGCCGCGCCATCGTGCCCGGGCTGTCGGCCTTCTGGAACACGGGCGACGAGGGGCGGTCGAGCAGCGTGAGCGCCGGACCGAGCGTCAGCATGCGCGTCGCCAGCCGCTTCAGCGCGGAGGTCGGCGTGAACTGGAGCCACGACGTGAACGCCGCGCAGTGGTACGGCAACTACGGCGCCCTGGGCAGCGACACCACGCATTACACCTTCGCGCGGCTCGACCAGCACACGGTCTCGGTCACCACCCGGCTCAACTTCACCGCGACGCCGAATCTGTCGCTGCAGGTCTACGCGCAGCCGTTCGTGAGCAGCGGCGAGTATTCCGACTGGATGGAGCTGAACGACCCGCACGCCCGTGCGTTCGCCGACCGGTATCGCCCGTACAGCAACGCCGATGGCCTGGCCGGATTCAACTACAAGCAGCTCCGCTCGAACACGGTGGTCCGCTGGGAATACCGGCCCGGCTCGGTGCTGTACCTGGTGTGGTCGCAGGGGCGCGAGCAGGACGGCCTCGATCCCGGCACGTTCCAGTTCGGGCGCGACTACCGGAACCTCTTCCGCGCCCACCCCACCAATACGTTTTTGATCAAGGGCTCGTACTGGGTGAGTTTCTGAACGACGGTGGGCAGTGAGCAGTAGGCAGTCCGCAGTCAACCGCCCACTGCCTACTGCCTACTGCCCACCGTAGTTCATCACACCAACCGCCGCCGCTCCTCCACCACCTCCGTCACCTCGTATCCCGCCACCGCGATCGCCGCGCGCAGCGCTTCCGGGGTCGCCCGGCCGTCGTGCTCGATCTCGGCGGCCCCGATGGTCACGTCGGCGCGCGTGATCCCGCCCACGGCCGTCAGCGCCGTGAACACGGCCGTCACGCAGTGCTGGCGGCGCATGCCGGGTATGCTCAGTCTGGTGATCACGCCTCCAAGTTAGCGGCGCCGGCGTCCGTTGACGGGTGCCGTCGCTCCGGCCAACTTCCGGGCGCCATCACCCACTGCCCATGACCACTGTCGCATTTCTCGGACTCGGCGCCATCGGACGTCCCATGGCCAGCCGAGTGGCCGCTGCCGGATTCGAACTCACCGTCTGGAACCGTACCCCTGGCCGCGCGCGGGAGTTCGCCGCGCAGGCCGGCGCCCGCGCCGCCGACACGCCCGCCGCCGCCGTCCGCGGCGCCGATGTCGTCATCACCTGCCTCTCGACGTCGCACAACGTGGCGGCCCTGCTCGACGGCCCCGACGGCATCCTCGCCGGACTGCGGCGCGGCGCCCTGTTCGTCGACTGCACCTCGGGCGACCCGAGCACCTCGGCGCGCATCGCCGAACGGCTCGCCGAGTTCGGCGTGGCGTTCATCGACGCGCCGGTGAGTGGAGGCACGAGCGGCGCGGAGAAGGGGATTCTCACCGTGATGGTGGGCGGCGAAGCGGCCGCGCTCGAACGCGCGCGACCGGTGCTCGAGTCGTTCGGCCGCAAGATCGTGCACTGCGGCGCCGTGGGCGCCGGCGACGCCGTGAAGGCCATGAACAACGCCATGCTCGCCATTCACGTGTGGTCCACGGGCGAGTGCCTGGCCGCGCTGTCGCGCGCCGGCGTCGACCCCAAGGTCGCGCTCGACGTGATTAACGCGTCGAGCGGGCGTTCCAACACGTCGGAGAATCTGTTTCCCGAACGCGTGCTCTCGCGGCGTTTCCCGCGCACGTTCCGGCTGGCCCTGCTCGACAAGGACATCGGCATCGCCGCGCAGGTGGCCCGCGAGCAGAAGATCGCGTCGCCGGTGCTCCAGCTCACGGCCGAGCTCTTCCGCATGGCCCACGCCGAGCTCGGCGAAGACGCCGACCACGTGGAAGCGGTGCGCGTCATCGAGCGTCTGGGCGACACCGAGATCAAGTAACCCGGATCCTGTGAAGGATGATATGAATTCTATAATAACCGTGGCGAGCGCGGACGAGATTCGCGCACGCTTTCCCGCCATGCGGCGCGTGCACAACGGCCACGCCGTGGCCTACTTCGACGGCCCCGGCGGCACGCAGGTGCCGCAGGCGGTCGCCGACGCGATGGCAGACTACCTGCTGCACCACAACGCCAACACGCACTGGGCGTACCCCACCAGCGCCGAGACCGACGCGATGATCGCGGCGGCGCGCGCGGCCCTCGCCGACTTCGTGAACGGCGCCCCCGACGAGATCGCGTTCGGGCAGAACATGACCTCGCTCACTTTCCATCTGGCCCGCGGACTCGGGCGCGCCTGGGGGCCGGGCGACGAGATCGTCGTCACGGAGCTGGATCACCACGCCAACATCGCGCCCTGGCAGGCGCTCGCCACCGAGCGCGGGGTGACGGTGCGCACCGCGCGCATGCGCACGGAAGACGGCACGCTCGACATGGACGACCTCGCGCGCCAGGTGAACGCGAAGACGCGGCTCGTGGCGGTGGGCGCGGCGTCGAACGCCCTCGGCACCATCAGCGACGTGCGTGCGGCGGCGGAGATCGCACACGCGCACGGCGCGCTCGCCTTCGTCGACGCGGTGCACTACGCGCCGCACCAGCTCGTGGACGTGCACGCCCTGGGGTGCGACTTCCTCGCCTGCTCGGCGTACAAGTTCTACGGCCCGCACATCGGGGTGTTGTGGGGGCGTCGCGCACTCATCGAGCGCACCGACGTGCCACGCCTCGCGCCCGCGCCGCAGGAATCG
>JAGWRB010000101.1 GCA_028876725.1 Gemmatimonadota bacterium | reverse complement strand
CGGAGTCGGCGCCGGCGCGCAGGCGCACGAGCGTGCGGCTGTCCACGTGCAGGGCGCGGCGGTCGAGCACGCCCTGGTGCGTGGCGTCGAAGGCCGCGAGCGGCTCCCAGAGCTGCGCGGGCATCCAGTAGTTGCCGCCGAAGTTGGGATACGCGAACCCGCGCGGCATCACGCCGACGATGGTCGTGGGCACGCTGTCCACGTCCACGGCCGTGCCGACGATGCGCGGGTCGCCGCCGAAGCGGTCCATGAACAGGTCGTACGACAGCACGGCCACGCGTGGGCCGCCGGGGCGTGCCTCATCGGCGCCGAACACGCGCCCATAGAGGGGGCGGGTGCCCATGAAGCCGAAGAAGCCCTGGGACACGTAGCCGGCGATGAGGCGCTGGGGCTCGCCGTCGCGGTCGGGGATCCGCACGGCGTCGCCGCGCACGAACGCGACGTCGGCGATGGGCGAGCCGGGTGCGCCGGCCTGCGTCTTCCAGTCGCGGTACGTGGGATACGACGGCAGGCGCATGCTGCCGTCGGCGCGGCGCTCGTAGATCGTGCGCAGGCGGCCGGGGGCCTGATAGGGGAGCCCGCGCAGCAATACGGGATCAATAATACTGAACGCGGCGGCCGTGCCCCCGATGCCGAGGGCGAGCGTGAGCACCGCCACGGCGGCGAAGGCGGGCGCGCGGCGCAGGGTGCGGAGGGCGAGGCGAAGATCGTGGAGCGTGCCGTCGAGCCAGGCGGGCATCGTGTAAGGTAATACGGAAGGCCGGACGGCGGGTTCCGCAGGATACCCCCGCGCCCGGAGTCCCTGGACATTGGATGGAGGTCGCCCGCGTGCAGGAGTCCTCATGCAACGGATTCGGAGTCTACTGGTGGTCGCGGCCCTCCTGGCGATGCCCGCCGCGACCAGCGCGCAGGGGCCCAGATTCACGGTCAACTTCGGCATCGGGCCCACGCTGCCCGTGGGCCATCTCGGCAGCCGCATGCCCGACGGGTACAACGCCGTCGTTGGCGCGGGCCTCACATTGGGCTCCACGTGGGGCCTGCGCGCGGAGGGTCTCTACAACAGGTTCGGGGCGCGCAACAATTACGCCGTCGTCTGCGTTGACGGCGTGAGCTGCAGCCGGCGCTCGTTCGTGCTGGGCGGGACCCTGAACCTCGAGCGAGACTGGCGGCTTCCGTTCCGGGAGCATCGGGGGCCCAGGCACCGCGGCGGAACGGCCGCGGCGTACGTCGTCGGGGGATTCGGATTCTTCAGCATGCACGCGCCCGTCGTGGGCGGCGCGACGCCTGCCGGCGTCTACGCGTATGAGAATCGGACGCGCGCGTATACCGGGTGGAACGCCGGAGGGGGAATCCGCGCTCCGCTGGAGTTGGCGTTCCTGTACGTCGAGGCGCGGGTCCACAGTCTCAACCCGACGGGGACCCAAATCGTCCCGATTACCGTGGGCCTCGTGTTCTGACCCGCGGCCATGCCCCGGGGCGCCGCGGCATCCGGTGGGAGGGAACTCCCCACTGGCCACGGGGTCGACTCATATTGTATCTGCAATCCTCATTCAGGGAGTGCTGATGAATCGACTCGCGATGGCCGTGTTGGCGGTGGCCGCGTGCGTGCCGGCCGGCGTACGGGCGCAGGGTGCGCGGGCGGAGTTCAACTTCGGGGCGGGGGCGACCGTGCCGTCGGGGCAGTTCAGCGATCACAACCCGATGGGCTATCACGTGACGGCGGGCGTGGGGGTGACGCCGCCCGGCTCGTCGCTGGGGTTCCGCGTCGAGGGGCTCTATGACGCGTTCAACGGGCGCGACAACTACGTGCTCGTATGCGGCGGGAGCGATCCGTGCAGCCGCCAGTCGTACGCCGCCGGCCTGACATTCAATCTCAAGTTCGAGGGGATGCTTCCGTACAACGAGCGGCCGGGCGAGCGCCGGCGCGGCGGGCGGAGCACGCTGTACGTGATCGGCGGCTACGGCATCTACGACGTGCGCGCGGCCACCCAGCCGGTGTTCACGCCGGCCGGCGTGGTGGGCTACGCCAACCGCACGCGTGCGTACGGCGGGTTCAACGTGGGGGGCGGGCTGCGCGTGCCGGCGGGCACCGCGTCGATCTACGTGGAGGCGCGCCTGCACACGCTGTCGCAGGACGGGATCCGGTTCGTGCCGATCACGCTGGGCGTGATCTTCTAGCGCGCGGCGGGATCAGCGCGCGCGGGCCACCCGGCGGACGCCGGCGAGGGAGAACGCCACGATGTGGTCGGCCGCGGCGGCGAGGCCGGCCGCCGAGAGCGGCCATCCGGGGAACGCGGTGTCGCGGAACTTGTTGGGCGCGGCGTAGAACAGGCACTGGCTTTGAATGCTGATCACGCACCGCGTGACCCGCGGGTCCGACGGCTTGCAGCGCATGAGCTCGGCCACGAGCGCGCTCAGGTAGCGCAGGCGCGGCA
This sequence comes from Gemmatimonadota bacterium, assembly GCA_028876725.1. Lineage (GTDB taxonomy): Bacteria > Gemmatimonadota > Gemmatimonadetes > Gemmatimonadales > Gemmatimonadaceae > JAGWRI01. The sequence goes on along the minus strand of JAGWRB010000101.1, from coordinate 4,356 downwards.
TCAGCGCCTGCTCGGCGATCCACGGCGCGAGCGGCGTGGGCTCCATGCTTTCGTGCGCCATGAGGTCGTGGACCCACGCCAGCCGCTCGCGCTCGGGCGTCTTCTCGCGCGCGGCGATCGTGTGGACGTATGCGTTTACATATTGCCGCAGCCGCTCCACCGGGGGCACGTCGTCGGCGGCGAACAGCGCCGACTCCGACGCCGAGCGGATCGCCTCGATGGCGGCGTTCACCACCTCGCGGTAGAGCCCGAGCTTGCCCCCGAAGTGGTAGTTCACCGCGGCCACGTTGGCCCGCGCGTCGGCGCAGATGTCACGCACGCTCACCATCCGATACCCGTGCTCCGAGAAGCGGGCGATGGCCGCCTTGAGGAGCCGGTCGCGCGTGGTCACGACAGCGTTCTCCGGAAGAGCAGGGTGGCCGCCGCCATGGTGAGCACGCCGAACACCGCGAGGTACATGAGGTCGAACGAGATCGCGGCAAAGCCGGTGTTCTTGAGGAACAGCGCCTTGAACGCGTGCACCGCGTAGGTGAACGGATCCACGATCGCGATGGCCCGCATCCACCCCGGGAACGCCTGCTGCGGATACACCGCGCCGCTGGGGAACCAGAGCAGGGTGTTGATCACGCCGAACAGCGCGCGCGGCAGCAGCGGATCCTCCATGCGCACCATGATCAGGAACATGAAGCTCACCAGCGCCATGGCCGTGATGGCCACGACCACCAGCAGGCGCAGCATGCGCAGGGGCTCGAGCGGGTTGGGGATGCCGGCGATGATCGCGCCCACGGTCATCAGCACGACGCCCGAGAGCATCGCCTTGAGCGCGCCCGAGAGATTGAACCCCACGATCAGCTCGAACCGCGTGACCGGCGTGACCAGGTATCCCTCGTGCAGGCCGCGCGCCTTGTCGTCGATGAAGATGATGCCGCCGCCGATCATGACCATCATGAAGATCGACATCACGATGGTGCCCGGAAGCAGATACTGGATGTAGGGCACGTACGGGTACAGCTCCACGGTCTCGAGCGTGACCTGCGACGACAGGCGGCGGGTCGACGGCGGCGGCGCGTTGTACGCCGAGAGCAGCCCTCCGAAGGTGCCGGCGAGCGTGGCGCTGACGAAGTTGTCGGTGTTGTCTTCGATGAGCGCGACGCGCGGGTCGTCGCCGGCGAGCGTGCGGCGCGAAAAGCCCGGCGGAATGGTGAGCACGCCGTTCACCTTGCCGTTGCGCAGGGCCTGAATGGCCTGCCCGCGGTCGGCGTAGCTGATCGTCGTGAAGGTCTGCGCGTTGGCGGCCACGGCGTTCGCCAGCTCGTGCAGCTTCACCGCGGGCACGCCGCCGTCCTGATCGACGAGCCCCAGCTTGAGGTGCTTCACGTTGCCGCCGAACGCGTACCCCAGCACGATGAGCTGGAGCAGCGGCATGAACAGCGACATCCAGATGAGCATCGGGCTGCGGCGGAACCGCCGCAGGTCGCGCTCGACGATGGCCCAGGCGCGCTGCATGGCTTATTGCCTCCGCACGATGCCGCGCCGCTCGCTCATCGGCTGCTCCTGCAGCGCGTCGCGGAGCTGGTGGCCGGTGAAGTGCACGAACACGTCGTCGAGCGACGTGCTCTCCACGGCGAGCGACTTGATAGTCACCCCCGCCTCGGCGGAGGCCGCCATGAGCGCCATCGTGGTCTCGGGACCGCGGTCCGACATGATCCGGAACACCGGCGCCTCGCCCTCCACGCGCTCAACCGCGGGCAGCGCGGCGAGACGCTCGCGCCAGTCGGGGGGCGTGTCGTCGAAGCTCACCTCCAGCGTATTCTCGCCGGGGGTGTTGGCTTTGAGCTTCATGGGCGAGTCGAGCGCCATCAGCTTGCCGTGGTCCACGATGGCGATGCGGTCGCAGAGCTTGTCGGCCTCGTCCATGTAGTGCGTGGTGAGCAGCACGGTGAGGTCGCGCTCGCGCTTGATCCGCCGGAGCATCTCCCACACGGCGGTGCGCGACACCGGGTCGAGCCCCGTCGTCGGCTCGTCGAGGAACAGGATGGTGGGCTCGTGCACCAGCCCGCGGGCGATCTCCACGCGGCGCCGCATGCCCCCCGAGAGATTCTTGACCGGCGCGTCGGCCCACTGCGAAAGCTCCACCGCCGCAAGCAGCTCGGCGATGAGCGGCTTGCGCCGCTCGCGCGGCACGCCGTACAGCTTGGCGAAGATGAGCAGATTCTCCTCGGCGCTCAGCTCGAGATCGCTCGTCATCGCCTGCGGAATGACGCCGATGGCGTGCCGCACGCCGTCGGGATCCTGCACGACGTCGTGGCCGCCGATGACGGCGGTGCCCTCGGTGGGAAGGAGCAGGGTGGTCATCATGCGGATGAGCGTCGACTTCCCGGCGCCGTTCGGACCGAGCAGGCCGAAGATCTCGCCGTCGGGCACGGCGAACGAGATGTGGTCGACCGCCGTGAACGTGCCGAAGCGCTTGGTGATCGCGCGAACGTCGATCGCGATGCGCGTCACCGGCCGCCCACCGGCAAAAGGACGTACGCCGTCATCCCCACCGCCAGGCGCCGGTCGGTGTTCGGCACGCGCAGGCGGATCTCGAATGTGCGGATGTCGCGCTTGATGCGGCTCACGTCGCGCGCCGTGGCGAACCCCGCGTCGACGGCGCGATAGAACACTACGCCGCGCCGCGTGTCCCCCGAGGGGAGGCGCACGGTGAGCGTGTCGCCCAGGCGCACGCGGTCGATGTAGCTCTCCTCGACGTCGGCCCGCACCCACAGGCTGTCGGGGTTCACGAGCGTGACCACGGCCTGACCGGCGTTCACGAACTCGCCCACGCGCGCGGCGCGTACGTCGACGTAGCCGGCGATGGGCGCACGGATCTCGGTGTAGCCCAGCCGCACGTCGGCCTTGCGGGTCTGCGCCGCGGCGGCGCGCTCCTGGTCGCGAGCGGCCTGCAGGGCGCTTCGCTTCATGGCGACCTGATCCTGCGCCGCCTGGGCCAGCGCCACCGCGGCGTGCTGCGCCTCGACCTGCTTGGTGGACGCTTCCACGCGCGACGTGATGACGCTGTACGCGGTGCGCGCCGAGTCGAGCTGCTGCGGGGCCACGCCGCCGGTACCGGCCATCGCTTCGTACCGATCGAGCACGCGCTTGGTGTTGGTCATCGACGCCGAGTCCTCGGCGGCCTGCGCCACGGCGACGGCGAGGTTGGCGCGCGCCTGGCGGAGCTGTTCGGACGCCTGCGTCTCCTGAAAGCGCAGCTCCGACTCGCTGGCCTGCACCTGCGAGGCGGCGGCCTGCGCGGAGCGGGCGTAGAAACTCTGATCGGCGGCCAGCTCGCCGGGGGCCAGCACGGCCAGGAGCTGGCCCGCGCGGACCGAGTCGCCTTCGGTGACGAGCAGGCGGCTGACCTGGCCCGGCACCTGCGGGCTCACGATCACCTCGTTGGTGGTGACGATGCCGGTGAGCGTGAGCGTGCTGGGCGCGCGCAGAAAGAAGTAGGCGGCCATGGCGGCGACGGCCACGACGCCGGCGATGATCGCGAGGCGCGTACGGTTCATGCGAGGTGCTCCGGGGCCGGCGGTGGGGCGGACGGGAGCCGGCAGAGAGGGTCAAACGGATGTATAAAACGGCCGTTTGAATCCGTCAAGCGCGGCGTGGCGGCCCGCCGCGCGGCGCATCGAGCACCGCGCGGACCTTCCGGGCCAGGGTGCTGTGCGAGAAGGGCTTCTGGAGGAAGTGCCCCCCGGCGGTGATGTCCCCATGCCGCACCACCGTGTCGTCGGTGTACCCCGACATGAACAGGACGCGGGCCGACGGGCGCAGCTCGCGGAAGCGGCGCGCCAGATCGCTGCCGTTCATCTCCGGCATGATGACATCGGTGATCAGCAGGTCGATGGGATCGTGGTACCGCGTGGCGATAGCGAGCGCGGTGGGGCCGTCGGGCGCCTCGAGCACGGTGTAGCCGTAGCGCTCCAGCATGCGCTGCGTGGTGGCGCGCACGGCCGCCGAATCCTCGCATAGCAGCACCACTTCGTGCCCGCCCGGCGGCGCTTCCCCGCGGGGGGCGATGGTGGCGGAGGCCGCGTCGGCGGTCAGCGGCAGGTAGATCTTGAATGACGTGCCGCGTCCGGGCTCGCTATACACCCAGATGAACCCCTCGTGCTGCTTGACGATGCCGTACACGGTGGCGAGGCCGAGTCCCGTGCCCTTGCCCTTCTGCTTGGTGGTGAAGAAGGGCTCGAAGATGTGCGAGAGCGTCGCGGCATCCATGCCGCTTCCCGTGTCGCGGAATCCGAGGGCGATGTAGTCCCCATCGGGCAGCGACAGGCTGGGGCGGAACGGATCGGCCGCGTCCAGCGAGAT
>JAGWRB010000100.1 GCA_028876725.1 Gemmatimonadota bacterium | reverse complement strand
GTTCCGCCGGTCGAGCACGCGCGTCTGCAGCGCGCCTTCCAGCGTCTTGGACAGGATGTCGGCCGCGTTCTGCCACTGGTTGCTGAACCCGCCGCTGGCTGCCTGCGAGAGCGGCACGTTGAGGAACGCGCCGTTCGTGATGCGGTGCGCGTAGGTCAGCTCGCCGCTGAACCGGTTCAGGAAGTCGATGTTCAGGCCGTATTCAGTCTCGGTGAGCACCGCCGGCTTGAGGAGCTTGTTACCCAGGTTCTGCGGCGAGAACTTGCCGCCGCCGGTGAACACGTAGGTCTCGTACTGGTACGCGAAGTCCGGACGCAGACCCGCGGTCCCCTGCGCGACGTGAAGCTTCAATTCCTGCACGCCCGGGATGTGAATGTCCTGGGTGACGCGATACGCGCCGGAAATGCGGTAGAAGTTCGACCACCGGGCTTCCGACCCGAACAGCGAGGATCCGTCGCGGCGATACAGCCCGCTGACCAGGTAGCGATCCTTGAGGTCGAAGTCTTCCGACACCATGTAGTCGCTCGTGCGATCACGCTCGACGCTCGAGCTGAGCGACATCGAGCCTGCGTCGACCGCGCCGAGGTTCGGCGTGCCGTTCACGTCGAGCTGGTTGCCGCCGGCGTCGAAGTAGTTCTTGTACACATTCTCCATCTGGTACGCGACGCTGGTCGTGGTGAGCAGGTTGCCCCAGAACAGCTTCGTGGCCGTCGCGCGCAGCATGGAGTTCCACGACACGTCGTTCCAATCATACTGGCGAAGATTGCCGCGCGTGGTGCTGCCGTTGCCGTTGTTCACCAGGCCGCGCGGCGTGTACGCCTGCTCGTTCTCGTTCAGGCGGTCGGTGCCGTAGTTGGCCTCGAGGCGCAGCCAGCTGGTGGGACGGTAGCGCGCCGCCAACGATCCCAGCAGGCGCTGCCGGTTGAAATCCGTCGACGACGAATACAGATCGAACAGCGGGTTGCCGCGCGCGTTCACGTCGGACCACGTGGGCAGCACCGGGAAGTACTGCGACGAGTCGTTGGTCGTGAACCCGGGGAGCGGATTGGCCGCCGTGCCGTAGGGGTGCGCCAGATCGATGATCGGCGACGCCTGGTACAGGTTGAACCACGCCGTCGACGAGTTCGGCCCGTAATCGTTGTACTGGTTGCCGTACGTGATGCTGGCCGACATGTCGGCCTTGTCGCCAAGCCCCTGATCGACGTTCAGGCGCACGTTCTGGCGGAACTGGCCGCGCTTGAACGGCAGAATGCCGCCGTTGTGGTCGGAGCTGTAGGAGCTGTTGAAGTTCGTGTTGCCGCGGCGGAGGCCGACGGTCACGTCCGTGTTGTAATAGTCGTTGCTGCTCAGCCATTCCTTGAGCTGATTGCGGAACCGGTTCGGCCCGCTCGACGGATACGGCGTGTCGTCGTAGATCGACGAGCTCAGCACCGCGCTCCCCGTGCTGGTCAGCGCAATGGACCCGTCGGAGTTGAACGTGTTGCGCGTGCCCATGTTCACGCCCGGATAGTGGGCGATGTCCGAGTTGCCGTACTCGGCGTGCGCCGTCACGGCCAGGTGGTTCTCGGCGAGATCGCGGCCGCGCTTGGTCGTGATGTTGATGACGCCGTTGGCCGCGTTGGAGCCGTAGAACGAGGCACCCGCCGCGCCCTTCAGCACTTCGATCGACTCGATGTCCGTGGCGTCGATGTCGGCGATGCTCTCGTTCGTGATCACGCCGTCGACGATGATGAGCGGCGTGCTGCAGCCCACCTGGAGACAGTTCGAGCCGCGGATGCGGATCGCCGGGCTACCGCCGGGGTTACCGGTGCCGACGTCCACCTTCAGGCCGGCCACCTGGCCCGACAGATTCTCGATCGGGTTCGACGCCGGCACCGCCGAGATCTGGTCGCCGGTGATCTTGGCCACCGAGAACGTCAGGCTCTTCGCCGACGTCGAGTCGGCCACACCGGTCGTCACGATCGCGTTGAGGTGGAACGGGTCGGGCTTCAGGGCAAAGTTCAGCGTGTGCGTGCCGGCCGTGAGCGCGACATTCTGCGACATCGGCACGAACCCGAGGAACCGCACCGACACCGCCACCGTCTGTCCCTGCGCAGTCGCTTCGGGAACGGTGATCGTGTAGGTGCCCTGTTCGTTCGTCATCGCGCCCATCTTGAGCGCCACGATGTTCACAGCGGCGTTCGGAATTCCGGCGCCGTACGAATCGGTCACCTTACCAGTGATGACCGACTGCCCCATCGCCGGCAATGCCGTGAATCCAACCAGGCATGCGCCAACGAGAGGGACAATCCAGCGCCTAATTCGGTTCAGGCTCATGTTGACTGTCCTCATCCAGGGAAACAGAGGTGGTGTTGCAGGGGCTTCCAGCCGACACCCTTCATCAGAAACGAAGCGCGCGCCCGGAAGATTGAGCCGACGGTCCGGGGAAAAGGAGTTGGGAGCCGTCGGGTAAAAAGTGGGAAATGCAAAAAAGAGCGGTCGATTCTCCGCTTTGGACCACGACCGCGCAAGGGTCGGATTCGACTTTGTAACCGCTCCCACTGGTCAAGGCGTCACAAAATCGACCCGTATCGCAAGGCGCGATACAGAGCCCCATGGATGACACGGGGGAAATCGGGTCTTTTGACCGGACGGCAGAGCTCAGTCCCGCCAGTTACGCGACAGTCGGCCGCGACGCCGACTCCGCGATTCCCGTCACCGATCCCGCTGGACGGACGCCGTGTCCCCTGCCCCCGGCTTGAACTCGAAGGGCATCTCCACGATCTGCCGAACCAGTCGCCCATCACGACGCGCGGGCGAGAACCGCGCCGAGGGCAACGCCTGCTCCACCGCCGACTCGAACGGCGGCGCCGTCGCCGACAGAATGTGAATACTCGCCGGCTCCACCCGCCCCAGCGTATCGACCACGAACCGCGCCACCACCCGGCCGGCGGCTGAGGCGCGATACAGCGAATCCGGATACACCGGCGACCCGGTGCCCTCGCTGTACGACGCCGGCGTGTCCACCGACGCCGCCGTGTACACCGCGTCCGCCGCGAGCAGCGAGTCGAGGTTCACGCGTCGCGTGGGCAGCGCCCGCGCCGCGCGCACGTTCGGACGCATGGGACGCGACCAGATCGCGATCAGCCCGCAGTTCTCCATGCCGTACGGTCCGGCAAGCGACGACGGCACGGTCGACCCGTGGAGATACACCTCGACGCCCTCGACGGTGGTGAGATCCACCATGTCCAAGTCGAACCGGCCGAGCGCCGCGGGAAATCCGTCGACCATCACGAGCGGCGGGCAGCTCGCGCCGGACATGGTCACCGAGGTACCGAGCGCGCCGCGCATGGTGTACTTCCGCACGCCGGGCACGCGCTGCAGCAGCTCGGTCATGCGGAAGGTGCCGATGGAATCGATCTCCGCGCGGTCGAACGAATACCCCAGGTGCTGGGCCCGGCGCTCGTAAAATCCTGCGAGCCGCGCGTCGTACGGACGCCGCGCAGCGCGCGCGATGACGGGAGCGAGCATCACGGGGAACGGATCGATGCGCAGGTGCAACGTGAGCGCGATGTCGCCGAGCTCCCACTGGGTGTGCGACGGCGCATAGCCCAGGCGACGCACGGAAAGCACCAGCGGGCCGCGCGGCAGCCCACGCAACGCGAACGCGCCCTCGGAGTCGGTGAGGGCGACAAAACGCGGACCCGCCTCCACGCGCGCGCCCACGACGGGCGTACCGGCGCTGTCGGTCACGACGCCCGATAGCCGGCCCGTTGCGGCGGTGTCGTTCACCACGCGTCCCGCGTTCCCCTGGGCCCGCGCGGCGGGCGCGGCGCCGCACATCATCACCGCCAGGCAGGCGGCCACGCGCCCCCAACGTCCAGCCAAATTCGTGGAGTGCAGGTTCGGCACTCTCCCTCCCGATGCCTAACTCATGCGGTGGCCGGGCCGGGCGCGCAAGGCGCCGCGGGTGATGCCGACGAAACGCATACATTAGTTTTGTCCGGCTCAGCGCGTGCGACGCGTCCAACCCTCAGCTCGCGGCGCTGGCCGTCCGTTTCCGGACTCTGCCCATGCCCATCGAACACATTTCGGATACCGCGCGCTGGGTGGCGTTCTACCGCGCCATGGAAACCGAACGCGGCGACGCGATCTTCCACGATCCGTTCGCGCGGCGGCTCGCCGGCCCGCGTGGCGAGGAGATCGTGCGCACGATTCCGCGCGGGCGCTCCACCGCGTGGGCGATGATCGTGCGCACCGCCGTGTTCGACGAGATCATCGCGTCGGTTACGGCGCGCGGCGTGGACACGGTGATCAACCTGGCCGCGGGGCTCGACGCGCGGCCGTGGCGCCTGGCGCTGCCGCCATCGCTGCACTGGATCGACGTGGATCTGCCGGCGATTCTCCACTACAAGACGGAGACGCTGGCGCAGGAAACGCCGCGCTGCCGGTACGAAGCCATTACCGCCGACCTCACGGACGATGCCGCGCGCCGCGCGCTCTTCGAGCGGCTCGGCGCCGGCGCGAAACGCTCGCTGATTCTTTCGGAAGGGCTGCTCATCTATCTCACCGCTGAGCAGGTCGGTGCGCTGGCCCGTGACCTGCACGCGCAGCCGGGCTTCGCATGGTGGCTCATCGACCTCGCGAGTCCGTGGCTGCTGCAGTACATGAACCGCTCGTGGGGGCGCCAGGTCGCGGCGGGCAACGCGCCGTTTCAGTTCGCGCCCGCCGAGAGCACGGCATTCTTCGAACCGTTCGGATGGCGCGAAGCGGAGTTCCGGTCGTCGATCGACGAAGCTCGGCGCCTGCACCGCGACATGCCGCTGGGCTGGCTCTGGCGGTTTCTGTCGCGACTCGGTCCCAAAGCGCGGCAGGAGGAGATGCGGCGCATGAGCGGCATCGTCCTCCTGGAACGCGTGTGACGTTGGAGGCGGCGGCCGTCAGCCGCCGTGGTCTTCCTTCCAGGTGGCGCGGGCCTTGTCGACCTGCGGCACCCCGTTCTTCATCCAGTCGGGCATCGGCGCGCCCTTGAGGTAGTGGTCGAAGAACTGCTTCATGCGAATCTGGAAGTCGATCTGATTTTCCTTCTTGGCGAGGTGGTGCGGCTCGCCGGGATACGACACGAATATCACCTTCTTGCCGAGGCGCCGGGCGGCGGCGTACAGCTCGAGCCCCTGGTGCCAGTCGACGGCGTTGTCGGCGGTGCCCTGCAGGATCATGAACGGCGTGGTGATGTGCGGGGCGTTGAACAGCGCCGACTGGTCTTCGTAGCGCTGCGTGCTGTTCCACGGCGTGACGTTGTCGCCCATGCGCACCTGGCCGACCTCGGTGATCCCCTGTTGCAGGGTGCCGGTGCCGGGATAGGTCTCGTCGTAGAAGCTGATGAGGTCGGTGGGGGGCGCGCCGGTGACGACGGCGGCGAAGAGGTTCGTCTGGGTGAGGATGAAACTTGACTGATAGCCGCCCCAGCTGTGTCCCTGGAGTCCGATGTGCGCGGGATCGGCGTAGCCCATGGCGATCACCTTCTTGACGGCCGACGTCACGCAGTCGAGCGCGGACGTGCCGGGCTTGCCGATCTGGTACACGACGTCGGGCTCGAGCACGAGGTAGCCATTGCTCGCGTAGGTCGACATCTGCGGCCGGTCGTCGAACGTGGGCATCGAGAACTGGTGGTGCGTGTTCGACAGGATCTCGTAGAAGTAGACGAGCATCGGATACTTCTTGCCCGGCTGATAGCCGGCGGGGAGCGTGAGGGTGGCCTGCAGCTTCTGGCCGCGGCTGTTGGTGAAATCGACGAGGACCTTGCTCCCCCATGCGTACTCCTCGAGGAACGGATCGGCCTCGGTGACGCGCCGCGGCGACTGGAACGCGGCGTTGCTCACCCAGTAGTCGGGGAACTCGCGGAAGGTCTGCTCGGTGAAGATCACGCGGTCGGCGTGCTCGGCCTTCGACGCCTGGCCGATCATCTTGTCGTCGTAGATGAGCGGCTTGGGGGCCTGGCCCGGCTCGAGCGTCCAGTACCCGGACTTCTTGGTCCACACGCCGTACGCCGACAGGGTGACGGGTTTGGAGAGGTCGATGCCGTGGTCCTCCACGCGTTGGGCGGGGGCGAACCCGCCCCGGCCCCCGCGGCCGCCGCGCCCGCCGCCCGGCAGATCGAGGCGCGCGACGCGGAACTGGATCTGCTGCGCTGCGCCGGCGCCGCGGGTGAGATTCTCCGGCTTGCCGGCGCCGTCGAGCGCGAGCTTCCAGACATCATATTTATCATATAGCAGCACGTAGCGGCCGTCGCTCGACCATCCGGCGAGCCCCCAGATGGGGCGCTCGTACGCGTGATCGTCGTCGGTGTTCACGAAGCTCATGCCGCCGTCCACCTGCGTGCGGTGGCCGGCTCGGGCGTCGTAGGCGTACACGTGGCCGTTCTGCAGGAACAGGAACCACCGGCCGTCGGGCGAGGTGCCCATGGTGCGCCAGAGCTTGCGTGCGATGAGCGTGCGCGCGCCGGTGGCGGTGTTCACCGCGTAGTAGTCGGCGTGGCCGCCGCCCCAGGCCACCTCTCCACGGTACGTGGTGTCGTTGCGCCCCACGCCCCACGAGCCGTCGTCGGCAAAGTCGATCGCGGGCATGGCGCTGTCGGCGAGTTGCACGAACTTGCCCGACGGCACGCGCACCGACGCGGCGAGCGTGGCCCGGCGCTCCTGCGCCAGCCGCACGATCTGCACCGACTGCACCTCGGCGTCCTTCCAGTGCCAGACGTCGACGTTGGCCTGCGGTGCGTCGCTCTTCGGCAGTTCTTCCTCCTGCTGCTTGATGCCCACGAGCACGCGCGAGCCGTCGTCGCTCCAGCGCGGCGCGGCGAACTCGCTGAGCACGAACCCTCGCGGGAAGTCGCCTGCGGTGGGAGGATCGTACTCGGTTCTGGCGCCGCCCTGCGCCGAGAGATCGGACCATGCAAGCAGCACGTTCGCCCGGAGGGTCATGTCCGGGGGCGTCGTGCCGCGCAGCACGGCCAGGTTGGCGCCGCGGTCGCTCCACGCGAGCCCCGCGTACTCGGCGCTCGCGGCGTCGAGCGCGCGCGTGGCGCCGCCGGCGAGATCGACGAGATAGACGCCGTTGCCGAGGTTGTCGGCGGCGTCGACGGTGTAGGCCAGGAGGGTGCCGTCGTGGTCGAAGTCGTAGGCGGCGACGTTGCCGATGTTGCGCGTGGCACCGTCGGCCAGCGTGCGCAGGAGCAGATCGGAGCCCGTGTGCGACGTGTCGGCGCGCGACGCGCGCGCGAGATGCACGGCCAGATATTTCGAGCCGCGGGCGAACTTGAACTCCTGGGCCGCGGGCACCGGCCACTTCTCTCCGGTGGTGAGATCGAGCAGCTCGAACGTACGCGGACCCGCGGCGGCCCCGCGCCCGCCACGACCGGCCGGGGTCGGCGGCGCTTCGCCGCGTCCGCGTCCGCCACGGCCGTTGTGTTCCGGAGCGGTCACGTAGTAGCCCACCCAACGGGAATCGTCGGAGAACGACGGTTCGACGCCGCGTGGAACGGCGTAGATCGTGCGGCCGTCGAGCTGCTTCACGAAGAGTGTGTCGTCGCCCTCGTTGGGCGCGTACGCGTATGTCATCCAACGGCCGTCGGGCGAGAGCTCGGCGGCGTTGATGCGCTTCCAGCGGCCATAGTCGCCCACGTTGAGCACGCGGAGGCCCGTGTCGGCGGGCGCCGTGGCCGCGGGGGAGGCGTGGCGGCGCGCGCCGTTGCGCTGCGCGGACGCGGCGGCGGGAATGGCGAGGGGCGACGCCAGCGCAGCGAGGACGAGCGCAGTGGCGAGCGGGGAACGGCGCATGGCGGACTCCGGGACGGGATCGGGCGTGGGGAGGTCGGGAGGAAGGCGGGGCGGTGTGCCGGTGCAACGCCTCCATCATGCAGGGCGGTACACGCCCGTTCAAGACGGCGCGCGCGTATACTCCACGCATGACCACCGGCACAGCGCCATGAACGTGCGGGAGCCCACGGAACACCGCTCGCCAGCGGCCGTGTGGGCGCGCGGCGTGATGCTCGCGCTGCTGTGCGCCGGGCTCGCGTTCCTCGCGGCGTCGAGCACCGTGCACGCCGAGCTGCTCCGGTTGATGGCCGACTCGGAGAAGATCATCACCGAGCACCCGGTGGGCGGCGCATCGCTCTTCTTCGTGCTGGCGGCGCTGTCGGCCATGCTGGCGTTCTTCTCGAGCGCCGTGATCGTGCCGGTCGGCGTGTACGCGTGGGGAAAGCTCGGATGTCTCGCGCTGCTCTGGACCGGATGGTGGCTGGGCGGGCTCGGCGCGTATGCCATCGGAAGGTTTCTCGGCCGGCCGGTGGTAGCGGCGCTCACGTCGGCCGACACGCTGGAGCGATACCAGCGCAAGTTGACGGCGAACGCGCCGTTCGGCCTCGTCCTGTTGTTTCAACTCGCCCTCCCGTCCGAGGTCCCGGGATACTTGCTGGGGCTGGTGCGCTACAGCGTGCTGCGGTTCGCCGCGGCGCTGGCCATCGGCGAGCTGCCGTTCGCGCTGGGCACGGTGTATCTCGGCGCGAGCTTCCTGGAGCGGCGGATTCCGCTGCTCCTCGCGCTCGGCGCGCTGGGTATAGCATTCAGCTTATGGGCGGCGCGGCTGCTGCACCGCCGCCTGGCGTCGTGAGTCAGCGCGCGCGGAGGTGATGGGGGAAGCCGGCGCGCTCGAGTCGCGCCTCCTCGTCGTCCCGGAGCTGGAGGATGCCCTGGCCGTCGCGCCTGACCACGCGCAGCAGCGTCTCGCCGCCGCGAAAGATGGTGAGATCTTCGAGTGACGTCTGGTCGGGCGTGTACGAGAAGATGCCGTCGGGGAGCACGTCGCGCAGTACGCGCAGGCTCTCGCCGGTGAGCCGCCACCGGTCGCCCGCGCTCGCCACCCGGCGACGGAACGGGATGAGCAGCTCGTCGACGGCCGCCCAGGGCGTGTGCGGCAGATACGGCGGCCCGAGGAACGCGAGGCCGAATTCATCGGCGCCTCGGGACAGGCACCAGTCGAGCAGGCGCCAGCCGTCGGCGGCGGCGTAGTCCTCGCGGCGGACGTACAGTGTCGGCATCGGAGTCGATGTCAGGAGGGATGCGCAGCGCGGGCGATCGCCGCCTTCCCCGAATTCTTGACGCGATACATGAGGCGATCCGCGGCATCGATGGCATCCTGCAGACGCTCGGGCGCCGAGCGAAACGTCGTAACGCCGATGCTGAACGTCGCCGGCCAGGCGCGGCGCCGCATCTCGGCGTCGAGCGCGGCACGCAGCTTGTCGATGGCCTGGAACGCGGCGTCCTCGTCACTCTGCGGGAGAAACACCGCGAATTCGTCCCCGCCGACGCGGGCGACGAGGTCGGTGCGGCGCAGCGCGTCGGTGAGCACCCGGCCGACGGCAGCGAGCACGTCGTCGCCGGTGGCGTGGCCCATCCGGTCGTTGATCGCCTTGAAGTCGTCGACGTCGATGTAGGCGAGACTGAGGGGCTGGCCGTAGCGACGGGCCATCGCGACTTCCGCTTCCGCCATCTCGCGAAAGTGCCGTGCGTTCAGCAATCCGGTGAGATGATCGGTGCGCGCGCGCTGCTGCTCTCGGCGGTGCGCCTCGCGAAGCGCGGAGAGGAGCCCCGTGACGACGAGGAAGAATCCGAGGCGGATGCACATGTTCCAGATGTGCAGTGCTGGATTCGCATACTTGTGGCCGCTGGCGACGTCAGCGGCCAACCAGGCGATGGCGCTCAGCATCGAGATGACCAGGCCGAGCGCCCGGGTGGAATACCACCCGACGAGGGCGATGGGAATCAGATAGAACAGGGAGAAGCTGAGCTCGTAGCCCGTGGCGTAGTCGGCCCAACCCAGCACGCCGACGAGTGCCGTGCCGGTGGCCGCCCAGAAGGCCGGACCGCGGTGCTCGAGTTGTGGGAGGAACGACTGGATTCGCATGCGGGGGGCTCAGGCAATCGGACCGCCGGCGCCGGCGGGCGTTGAGGCGTCGGCGGCAGGTGACGGGCGTCCCGCATTCTACGCTCGCGCCGCTGCGCTCGTCTACACCGCGCGCGCTTCGGCGAGCCAGTCCCAGGGCAGGCGCCGGCGGGTGCCGGCCAGCTGCGCCAGTCCCTCGCTGCTCCAGGCGTAGCGCACGGGCGTGAGCACGGTCAAGCGGAATCCCGCGGCGGCGAGCACCGACCGAAGTTCGTCGGCCGCGTAGTGCTTGGTGGGCACGCCCTCGATGGGGACGATGCCAGCCGCCGCTCGCACGTCGTTTGCGCCCGCAACGCGCGCCAGTCCGAGACGGCGGCGCACGCGCTCGCAGTACTGCGCCGATTCGAGCGATGGCACGACGAACAGACTCGTCGCGCCGCGGCGCGCCGTGCGACGGATGGCGAGCCACAACCGCCGTCTCACCCCCGCATTGGGATGGATGACCACGTTCGCCGCGACCACGCATCCGAACGCGCCTTCGAGACGCCGCAGCACGCGAGGCGTGTTGCGCTCGACGGTCACGTTGCCCAGGCGCCTCGTCCGTTCGCGCGCCCGCGCCACGCAGCGCGCGGACCAGTCGATGGCGTGCACTTCACGGAACTCACGCGACAGGAAGGAGAGATACCCGCCTACGCCGCAGCCGAAGTCGAGGACGCGATCGCTGCGGCGGGCGGCGCGCTGAATCGCGCGGCGAATCACGCCGCGCAGATCCTCGCTCAGGCTGTCGAAGATCTGCCCCTCCCAGTCGTCCGCCTGCTGGTCCCAGTACTCGCGGTTCACCGGGGGCGCACCATGCGTCCGCCCTGCATCACGAGCCGCACGTCGCGCGTGTGGGCGATGTTCGCCGTGGGATCGGCGCCGAGGAGCACGAGGTCGGCGGCCTTGCCGGGTGCGAGCGTGCCGACCGAGTCGGCGATGCCGATGGCCCACGCAGCGTTCGCGGTGGCGGACGTGATGGCCTGCAGCG
>JAGWRB010000099.1 GCA_028876725.1 Gemmatimonadota bacterium | reverse complement strand
CCCACGGGCAGGAGCATCACGGCGCCCAGGGAGGACCACCCGACGGCGGTGAGCACGCGAGCGAAGTCCGGGCCGTACCGGTCGAGCATGGTGCGGCGATAGGGGCGAACGGCACGCGACGGCTCTCGCGCGGCCGGTTCGTTGGGGGGCACGGAACCAGGTGGCATGCCTGCTACCTTTATGTGGCGGACGCGCGGGCGCAATCCCGTACGACGCGCCCGACCGGCACTTTGCGGAGCTTTCGGCGTACTACCGATGGTCTGCCCGACCTCCCGGGAGCGCGCCGAAATCGGCCGGACGTGTAATGGAAGTGTCTCGGCGCGCCGGACCCCTTGCCCCGGCACGCAGAGCCCGGTATTCAGCAGGGAGCCGCAGGGTTTGCGGCGTTGATGACCACCTCCAGCGGTTCCACCGTGGGGCCTCAATGACTCGATCGCTTTCGCGTCCGGCGGCTTTCGTCCTCGCGCTGCTTGCCTTTGGCGGCGTTCAGCGCGCGTCGGCCCAGTACTTTGGCCGAAACAAGGTCCAGTACGAAACGTTCGATTTCCGGATCCTCAAGACCCCGCACTTCGAACTGTACTTCTATCCTGCGGAATCGCTGGCCACCCGCGACGCCGGCCGCATGGCGGAACGCTGGTACGCCCGCCACTCCGAGACCTTCGCCCACCAGTTCGACGACAAGTCGATCATCCTCTACGCCGACCACTCGGACTTCGAGCAGACGAACGTCGTGAGCGAGTCGCCCGACCAGGGCGAGCAGGGCGTGACCGAGGGGCTGCGGACACGCGTCGTGATGCCGTTCCAGGGGAGCTACGCCGAAACCGATCACGTGCTGGGCCACGAGCTCGTGCACGTGTTCCAGTACGATATCGCCGAGAGCGGCGACGCCAACGGCCTGGCGCGCATGAGCACCCTGCCGGGCTGGCTCATCGAGGGCATGGCCGAATACTTCTCATTGGGGCGCAACAGCGAGCTCACGGCGATGTGGATGCGCGATGCCGTGGAGCGCGACTCCTTCCCCACCATCAAGCAGCTCAACACCGACCCGCGCTTCTTCCCGTATCGCTACGGGCAGGCGCTCTGGGCGTACGTGGCCGGCCGGTGGGGCGACCGCGCGGTCGTGGACGTGTACCGCGCCTCGCTGCGCTCGGGACTCGACGGCGCCATCGTGCGCGTGCTGGGCGAATCGCCCGATTCGCTGAGCAAGGATTGGGCGGAAGCGAACAAGGCCCTGTACACCTCGCAGCTCGTGGGGCGCACCAAGCCGCAGGACGCCGGCCAGCTGATCGTGAGCGCGGGCGGCAAGGTGGAGCAGCAGAACGTGAGTCCGGTGATCAGCCCCGACGGGAACTACGTGGCGTTCTTCTCGTCGCGCGCGCTGTTCAGCTACGACCTCTACCTGGCCGACGCGCACACCGGGCGCATCATCAAGAAGCTGGCCGCGCCGTCGAGCGATCCGCACTTCGACGCGCTCAACTTCATCAACTCCAGCGGCGCCTGGTCGCCCGACAGCAAGCAGTTCGCGTTCATCGTCGACGAGAACGGCAAGAACGACGTCGCGGTGCTCAACGTGGCCAACGGCAACATCGAGCGGAAGATCTCGCTGCCCGGCGTGGGCGCGGTGACGGCCGTGTCGTGGTCGCTCGACGGCAACTCGATGGTGCTCTCCGGGCTCGCCGGCGGCATCAGCGACCTCTATCTGCTGGACCTGCGCACCAATCACGTCACGCAGCTCACCAACGACCGCTACGCCGACGAGATGCCCGAGTTCTCGCCCGACGGCAAGACGATCGTGTTCTCGTCGGATCGCGGGCCGGGCACGAACTTCCAGAACCTGAGCTACTCGCCGCTCCAGATCGCCACGATCAGCGTGAACGGCGGGCCGGTGACGCTCTACTCGCCCTTCCCGAACGCCAAGGAGATCAACCCGCAGTACACGCCCGACGGCAAGGATGTGCTGTTCATCTCCAACCAGGACGGGTTCAGCGACATCTACCGGCTGAACCTCGCCAGCGGCGCGGTGACGCGCGTGACGAAGGTGGCCACGGGCGTGAGCGGCATTACCGAGACCTCGCCGGCGCTCACGGTGTCGCCGCAGACCGGGCGGACGCTGTTCACGGTGTTCCAGGGCCAGGGCTTCGGCATCTACGGGCTCGACGCCTCGGCCACCAAGGGGCTGCCGGTGCAGCCGACGTCGGCGCTCGAGGTGGCGAGCATCCTGCCCCCGGGCGACCTGCCGGGCACCAACACCGTCACGGCGTACCTCAAGGATCCGCTCAATGGGCTCGTGTCGGGCAACGACTTCACGATCAAGCCGTACCACTCGTCGTTCTCGCTCGACGCGATCAGCCAGCCGAGCATCGGCGTGCAGACGGGCGGGTACTTCGGCACCGGGTTCGCGGGCGGCATCGCGGCGCTGTGGGGCGATCAGCTCAGTGACCGGCAGATCTACACGATCCTGCAGGCCAACGGCACGGTGAAGGACATCGGCGGCGCGGTGCAGTATCTGAATCTCAAGCACCGGTGGAACTGGTCGGCGGGGATCGAGCACGTGCCGTACCTCACCGGGTACACCGGACTGGCCGACACCGTGGTCGCGGGCAACATCCCGGCGCTCAATTATTATCAAATCCTGCAGCGCATCTACATCGATCAGGCGTCGCTGAACACGCAGTATCCGTTCTCCACCACGCGACGCGTGGAGCTGGGCGTATCGGGCACGCGGCTGGGCTATGACACCGAAATCGACCGGTTCACGCTCGTGGGCAACCAGGTGGTCGACGCATCGCGGCAGACCGGCGGCAGCTTCCCCAGCACCTACTACGTGCAAGGCGACATCGCGCTCGTGGGCGACAACTCCAACTCGGCCTACGTGGGGCCCGTGTCCGGCGAGCGGTGGCGCCTCGAGTTCAATCCGACGGTGGGGAAGCTCCAATTCGACGGACTCCTGGCCGACTACCGCCGCTACTTCTTCAAGAATCCGTTCACGTTCGCCATCCGCGCGATGCACTACGGCCGCTACGGCCGGGACGCGGAGAACTACGGGTCCGGCGGGCTGTACCCGCTCTACCTGGGCGAGGAAACGCTGATCCGCGGCTACGGATACGGGTCCATCGACGTCTCCACCGAGTGCGCCAACACGCAGAATCCCAACACGTGCCCGGTGTTCGACCGCATGCTCGGCAGCCGCGTGGATGTGGTCAATCTCGAATGGCGCATTCCGCTGTTCGGATCGCCGGCGTTCGGCTTGCTGCCCACGTCGTTCCTGCCGGTGGAGATCGCGCCCTTCTTCGACGGCGGTATTGCCTACTCGGCGGCGCAGCCGCCCGACTGGCGGTGGGCCACAAGCGCCAACGGCCGCCCGGCCAGTTGTTCGAGCGCCGCAGCACAGCAGCAGCAGTCGCTGTACGGCATCAACTGCGTGGACCACATCCCGGTGTTCAGCGCCGGCGTGACGGCGCGCGTGAACCTCCTCGGCTATCTGATTCTCGAGACGTACGTGGCCCACCCGTTCCAGCGCCCGGGGAAGAACTGGGTGGTGGGGGTGCAACTCGCGCCGGGGTGGTGAGGGCGCGTGAAGCGGTGACACAACGCGGGAATAAGCGGACGGGACGCATCGCGCGACTTCGGCGATGCGTCCCGTCTTCATTTCCCTGCCGAGTGGGTCAGTTGCCGCCGCTCGTGGAAGAGTCGGGCGGCGCGCCGGGCGGCGTGCGCCCGGGCCGCGGGCCAAAGCGACCGGGCATCGCCCCGCGTCCGCCCCAACGGTGCATGCCGCGCATCATCGCCTGGCGGCGCATGCGCATTCGCTCAAATCGCATCATCCGCCCGGCGCGCGCCACGCGCCGCTCCATCCGCGTGCGATTCGCGTCGAACACCTTCTGCTGATCGGTCGTCAGCACGGCCCGCGCATTCCGAACGGCGTTGGCGCGGAGCGCGATGCGGGTGTTGCGTTCGCCCTCCAATTGGCGGCGCGCGTCCTTGAGCGCCACCGTGTCGCCATTCTCGCGCGCCGTCCGCAGCGCCTCGCGGTTCGCCTGGGCCGTCTTGGCGAACGCCTGCATCTGCGTACGGTTGTCGTCGCGCAGCTTCTGGAGCTGCGACTTTTGCGCATCGGTCAGCGTGATGCCGCGAAAGAGCTGCCGCGCAGCCATCGTCTCGAAGCGGGCGCGTCCCGCGCCCGGGGGCCCCTGCATCGGGCCCATGCCGCCCCCGCGGGCGCCGCGTTGCGCCGAGGCCGTGACCGCCATGCCGCACATGAGCGCCAGACCAGCCGCTACCGCCGTCATCTTCTTCATAGGATCTCCCTTCGTGCCTTCGCGGCGCCCCATCGCGCCGGGTTCACAAGGGGAGACGAGGGGGGAGGGCTGGCGTTAAGGGACCTGGGGGAGCGAACTACGGCACTACACGTCTGGTGTGATCCGTCGTCTGCCGATTACGCCCCAACCTGCCTTACGTCCCCCCGTACCACTCGTAGCCCTGATCGCTCCAGTAGCCGCCATTGCGCTGGGCCATGAACTGCACCCGCACCAGATACTTGGTGTTCTTGTATCCGAGCTTCACGGGGGAGTGCACGCGCGCCGGCGCGCCATGGCCCGGGCCGAGCATGCGGCCGTCCATCCCGTAGGCAATGAGCGTCTGCGGATGCAGCGCGCTGGCCAGATCCCAGCTCTCATGGTAGTCGTCATCGAACGAGGCGAAGTCCACGTACTGCGCCTCGGGTTTCACGCCCACCAGCTTCGCCAGTTCCGACACGCGCGTGCCCGTCCACTCGGCCACCGCCGTCCACCCTTCCACGCAGAAATGGTTCACGCGCTGCGACACGCGGGGGAGCCGGGTGAGCGCGTCGAGGTCGAGGCGCACCGGGCGTTCCACGAGCCCGCCCACTTCCAGCGTCCACGGTCCCCGCACGGTCTCGTCCCACACGGGCACGCTATCTGAAACGTAGTATTGCGGAAACGCCGCGCCCGCTGCCCGGGCCCCGGCCGCGGCGCGGTCCATGGACGTGTGCCGGAACAGCGCCCGCTCCACATGCTCGTTGGCGTGCTCGGCCATCGTGAGAATGCGCTGCGCGTGTTCGGGGCCCTGCGAGTCGCAGGCCGCGAAGAACGCGGCGGTGATCGACGCGCCGCTGACCTGCAGGAACCGCCGGCGGTTCATGGTCATGATGCCTCCGACGTTGGCGGCGCGGCCGGCTGGGCGCGCTTCCACCAGAAGGGCCGCGCGTTGCGGGCCTCGGGCGACTTCTCCTCGTTGTACCCGCCGGTGGTGATCGCGCGCAGGGCGTACGGGTCCACGCTGAACACCATGAACACGTGCACGGCGGTCATGCCCACGAGGCCGATCATGGCCAGAAAGTGCCAGTAGCGCGCCCACACGTAGCCACCCAGCAGGCTGGTGAGCCATCCCAGCTCGACGGGCTTCCATATGGCCACGCCCGAGACCACCGCCACGACGCCGAGCACCGGCATCGCGAAGTACGCGGCGCGCTGCAGCGCGTTGTGCTTGCCCTGGCGCGGATGATCGCGCCGCGCGAACGCGTAGAACTTCACCATCTCCCAGGCATCGCGGAGATCGCCGCGCCGCGGCGTGACGTCGCGCCAGTCGCCGTGGAGGTAGTTGAAGCCCAGGTAAACGAGTCCGTTCACGACCAGCACCCACATGGCCGCGAAGTGCCAGTGACGGGCGCCGGCGAGCCAGCCGCCGAAGGTGAGCCAGTCGGGGACGGCGCGGCCGGCGAAGGGATAGCAGCAGAAGGTCTCGCCCTTGCGCGCGAACGCCGGATAGGCGTTGAAGATGCGCAGGCCGCTGGTGACCATGATGCCCAGCGCGAAGACATTCACCCAATGGGTGACGCGGACGATCCAGTGATGTCGGGTGGCCATGGGCTCGACGTTAGCGTGCACGGGGGACGCCGTCGAGTGGACCACCCTCGCCGCCGCCCACCGGTCACAATCCTGGGCGGCGCGCGAGGGTTCCCGCCGGCGGGAACGGTCCGCCGGAGGGCGCACGGCTAGTGCAGATCGCGCACCGTCGTGCGGGCCTTCCCCGTGTGGAAGAACAGGAGCAGCGGCAGCGACGCCACGAGCAGCACGCCGCTCAGCAAATAGATCTTCGAGAATGCGAGCACGCTCGCCTGGGCCTGGACCTGGCGGTCCATGATCTCGAGCGCCTGCTGGTGCGCCACCAGCGGCGCGGCGCCCCTGGCGATCATCGCGTGGGTGATGCCCTGCAGGCGAGACAGCGACAGCGGGTCGCTGGCCGTCACGTGATCCACCAGCGTGCCGCGCGCGATCGTCGTGAACCGCGTGAGCAGCGTGGCCATGATCGCGATGCCCATCGAACCGCCGAGCTGCCGGGTGAGGTTGAACATCCCCGTGCCCTGCGCCAGGTCCTTGGTGGCGAGGTCAGCCATCGTCGCGTTGGTGAGGGGCACGAAGATCAGCCCCAGCCCGAGCCCGCGCCAGATGAGCGGCCAGAAGAGGTCCCCGCGGCCGGCGTCGAGGCTCAGATACGACAACTGGTACATCGACAACAGAAAGAGCAGCGCCCCGATGGTCACCGTGATCCGCGCGTCCAGCCAGTTGGCGTTCCGCCCCACCCACATCATCATCACCGCCGACGCGATCGCGCCCGGCAGAATGACCAGCCCGGTCTGGTTCGCCGTGAAGCCGTGGAGCTGCTGCAGGAACACCGGCAGCACGAAGATCGACCCGTAGAGCGCGAGCCCGAGAAACGCCGCGATGCTCACGCCGGCGGCGAGCTGGCGGCTCCGGAAGACCCGGAAGTTGATGACCGGCTCGTCCGTCGTCAGCTCACGCCACAGCAGCAGCACGAACGACGTCACCGAGATCACGCACAGCGCGGTCACGAACCGCGAATCGAACCAGTCGTACCGCTCGCCGCGCTCGAGCATCCACTGCAGCGAGCCCACGCCCGTGGCCAGCAGGAAGATGCCCGGAAAGTCGATGCGCCTGGCGCGCGCCTGATGCGCGGCGTCGTGCACGTAGGTGTACACCATCATCGCCGCGACGATGCCCAGCGGCACGTTGATGTAGAAGATCCACGGCCAGTTGTAGTTGTCCACGATCCAGCCGCCCAGCGTGGGGCCGATGGTGGGGCCGACCATCACGCCCACGCCGAACATCGCCTGCCCGATGCCCACCTCGTGCGGCGGGAACGATTCGAACAGCGTGGTCTGCGCGGTGGACAGCAGCGCGCCGCCGCCCATCCCCTGCACCACCCGCCACAGCACCAGCTCGATCAGCGTGTGCGACGCGCCGCACATGAACGACGCGGCCACGAACAGCACGATCGAGCCCGTGAGGTAGCGCTTGCGCCCGAAGTAGGACGACAGCCACCCCGACATCGGGATCACGATCACGTTGGCGATGATGTAGCCGGTGGACACCCACGAGATCTCGTCGAGCGTGGCGCCGAGGTTCCCCATCATGTGGGGAATCGCGACGTTCACGATCGAGGTGTCGATCAGCTCCAGCACCGCGGCCAGCGTGACCGCGATGGCGATGATGTACTTGTACTTATACGGGTCTTCGTGCTCGGCGGGCGCCGCCGCCGGGCGCGGGAACACCACGCGGGCGGTGCCCCGAGCGCCGGCAGACAGCTTCGCGCCGTCCCCGACCGTTGCGGTCGCGTCCGTCATCTACTGCAAACCTCGATTGTTCGGGTACGGGATTACTTGGTCGCGACGTGGGCCACCACCGACATCCCCGGACGCAGCGGGCGGTCCTTCCCGCACCCCTGCGTGACGGCGATGCGCACGGGCACGCGCTGCACGACTTTCGTGAAGTTGCCGGTGGCGTTGTCCGGCGGCAGCAGCGCGAACTTCGCGCCCGTGGCCGCGGCCAGGCTCTCCACCTTCCCCGTGGCCTCGCACCCCGGATACGCGTCGACCTCGAACTCCACCGGCTGTCCCACCTGCATGTCGGACAGCTGCGTTTCCTTATAGTTCGCGGT
>JAGWRB010000098.1 GCA_028876725.1 Gemmatimonadota bacterium | reverse complement strand
TGACTAGCCGCCACCGCGAGGCCGGTGGATTCGCAGATCCCCGCAACGGCCCCCACGTGATGACGAAACCGCTCCAATTCCGCGACGAACGAGCGCAGGGTGGCGGCCCGGGCGGGCACGCTGGTGCCGGTAATCGCCTCGATCGCCCGGCTGTACGCCGCCGCGTGCGCGAAGGCAGTGGTGGCCGCGAACCGCTCAGCGAGCACGAGCACCTCGTCTACCTTGCGGCCCTCCGCCAACTTCTCGATTCCCCGGTACTTGTAGAACAGGCGCGGGATGGCGCGGACCACGTCCTCGCCCACTGTCTCGAGGAGAAAGTGCGCCGACTCGGCGGCGCCACCATAGACCGGACCGACGGGCATCACGAACGCGCCCGGTGCCTGGAGGATGCGCCCCGGACGCCACTCGGTATTCGGCCGGCGCACCGCGATCGGCGTGTGCGCGCTGAACCCCCGCCGCATCGGCTCCACTCCCTCCTGCCAGGCATCGTCGTGGAGGACGAAGTCGCCAAGGTGCGGGTGCCCCTCGAACACGATGCCGTACAGATCCTCGGCTTCGCGCTCGTGCCAGTTCACGGCGTGAATCACGTCCACCAGGCTCGGAAAGCGACGATGCTCGATCGGCGAGCGCACCACGAGGTGGACCCACCCGTCCGGGACCGCCCCGTGATACACGTACCGGAGCCGCCACTCGTCGGTCCGCTCCTCCACCACGAGTCCGGCGAATACCCAGCGGCCGCCGGCCAGCAGCCAGCGACTTGCCTCCACGAGCAGGTCGGGGGCGCACGCCAACTCCAGCGCCGCCGCCTGGGGGTCCCACGTGCAACGGATCCGGCCGGGCCAGCGGTCGCCAATCTCCCGCTGAAGCTCGTCGCGCGTCATGGGACCACCGCCGGCGCGAGCGCGGCGGCCGCCTGGGTCATGAGCGTGTGCAGGCCCGACGGCTGATACACGCCGAGTACGAGGATGGGGATCGCGCCGAGCACGAGCGTCAGCACGCAGGTGGTGGGAAGCGCCCGCCGGTGTACTGCGGGGTCGGGGGCGGGCGCGGGGCCGAACACCATGCGGTTCACGTGCAGCAGGATTCCAGCGAACGCCACTGCGATGAATCCGATGAGCAGGGCCGTGGCGAGATAGGCACCGCTGGCCAGCCCGGCGCGCAGAATCGCGAACTCGCTGAGGAAGACCGCCATGGGAGGCGCGCCGCCAATCGCCAGCGCTCCGAAGAGCAACGACGCGGCGACCAATGGCGAGCTGCGTACCAGCCCGCGAACGGAGGCGATCTCCCGCGTGCCCACCACCAGCAGCGCCGAGCCCGCCGCGAAAAAGCAGAACGACTTGGTGATCGCATGACTCACGATCTGGAGCATGGCCCCGTACGCGCCGTGCGGTGTGCCGAACCCCACGGCCACCACGATGATCCCCATGTGCTCGACCGTGGAGTACGCGAACAGCCGCTTGTAATCGCGCACCTGGAGGAGCAGAAACGCGGCAGTGCCTACGGACAACAGTCCAACGCCCTGCAACCAGACGTCCATCTCGTGCGCGGGCAGCAGCGGGACCAGCCGCAAAATCGTGTAGAGCACCACGGTCGTCTTCACACCGGATAGGAGGGCGCACACCGGCGAGGGAGCCTGGCTGTGCGCGTCGGGGAGCCAGGTGTGCATGGGGACGAGGCCCGACTTCGTTCCGAACCCGACCAGGATGAGCACGAACGCCGCGATCACCAGCCCCTGCGGCAATCGGGGCCCGATGCTGCGGAGCCCTTCCCAGCTATAGTGTCCCCCTCCCACCACCGCCTGGGCGCGGAACAACAGGAAGACGCCGAGCAGCGCGATGGCCGCGCCCATGAACATCAGCGCGATATACTTCCACGCCGCCTCGAGTGCCTCGGGTGTGCCGTCGAAGCCGACGAGCAGCACCGAGAACAGCGCCGTGAACTCCACCGCCATCCATACGAGCGCCGGCTCCGCGAGCACGGGCACGAGCACGAGCGCGAACACGAAGAGGTTGAAGTGAATGCCGTAGCGGCGGACGGTCCGCGGCTCATATCCGTGCGCCGAGAGATAGCCCCAGGAGTAGAGCGCGGCCAACACCGCGACGAACGCCACCACGAGCAGCACCAACGCGCTCAGCCCGTCGAGCTCCGCCCACGCGGCAATTGTCACGAGCCGGCCCGAGGACGCGACTCGCGCCGCCGCCCACAGGGCACCGCCGAGCGTCGCGCACGCCCCCATCAGGGTGACGGCCGGGGCGCCCTTCCGCCCGGGCGCGACCGACGCCACCAACGCGGCCAGCAGCGGAATCGCGGGGATGACGAGCAGGTTCATCCTCGCGGATCCTCGCGCAGGGTGGTGAGCGCTCCGACCGCGGTGGTGCCGGTGCGCCGCTCCACCGCGCGGGTGAGGACGGCTACTACGAACACCAGCACCAACACGTCGAACGCCACCGACACCTCCGCGGTGAGCGGCAGCTCCGGCGCGAGCGCGATTCCGGCAAAGAACGCCGAGTTCTCCATGGCCAGGAGCCCAAGCAGGAGGGGGACGGCCTCGCGGCGTCCAACGGCCGTGAGCCCGCCGAGCAGGAGGCCGGCGAGCCCGATTGGCAGATTCAGCGCGACCGGCGCGTCGTGCGCCACCGCCGCCAGCATGGGCCGCGACAGGAAATACGCCGCGATCGCCAGGGCCAGGGCCATCAGCAGGGCCGTGGGAATGTTGAACACCTGCGTGATCTCGCGCCGCACATAGATCTCGTCGTGCAACGCGCGCCGCAACATCCAGGGTATCAGCACCGCCTTCGTGGCCAGGTCGAGAATGCCGACCGCGTACAAGTGCCAGGTCTGGAAGAGGGCGCTGAGCAGGAGTGCCGACGTCGCAAGCAGCACGGACTGCAGAACGTAGAGGCGGACGCAGCCCTGAACCTGGCGGAGGGCGACGAGCCCGAAGCTGACCAGCAGGAACGCCCCGCCCGCGAGCGCGTTGAGATTGAGGAGCCAGTCGGCTGAGGTGGCGGGGGGCATCGGCATGGTCAGAAGGCGAACAGGCGGCTGATCATGGCCACGACCGCGCTCACGAAGGCCGCGCCCAGGAACTCGGTAATGCGGAACAGGCGCAGCTTCGCGAGCGACGACTCGATCACCACGAGCACGAGCAGAAAGCAGAAGATCTTGAACAGGATGAGCGGGATGGCCAGCAGTACGGCCGCCAGCGTCTGCTCATGGGCGAGTCCCCACGGCGCCACCAGCACATTGAGGTAGATGCACATGAGCACGAACAGCTTCATGTACCCACCCCACTTCATCAGCGCCATGCCCCGCCCCGAGTACTCGAGCGCCTTCGATTCATCGATCATCGCCAACTCGAAGTGGCCGGTGGGATTGTCCACGGGAATCCGGCCCCCTTCCGCCAGGATCAGCATCAGAAACGCCAAGAGCAACAGCACATGCGACGGCGCGAAGAAATTCGCGAGCGGCGTCACCCAGGCCTGTTGCACGATGTAGGGGATGGTCGAACCGGCCACGAACGAGACCGTGAAGAACACAATCATGAACACGGGTTCGGCGAGGAACCCCACCATGCGCGTACGGCTTGCGCCCACGGGTCCGTACGGGTTGCCGGTGTCCACCGCGGCCAGCGTGGCAAAGAACCCGCCGAGCGCCAGGATGAAGCCGCCGCCGAGCATGTCGCCCATGAACGCGAAGAACAGCGGATAGTCCGTGAGCACGGGAATCAGCAGCGTCACGAGCAACGGAGTGACGAATACCAGGTACGGCGTGAAGCGAAAGATCCACGATGACCGGTCCGAAACCACCTCGTCCTTGTGAAACAGCTTCCGGAGGTCACGGTAGGGTTGGAACACGCTCGGGCCGCGCCTGGATTGCACGATCTCCTTGAGGCGCGCGAGGACACCGGCGACCAGGGGAGCGAACGCCAGAACGACCGCGACCTGAATCAGGTTGAAGAGCAAGTGACGCCCCATATCAGACGCCTTGCGGCCAATCGCCGCCCGTCAATGGTACGTCCTGCGCTGACGCGACCCCTACCATCCGGCCCTCCCGCATGTCCGGCGGCCCGCCGTGCCGTTCAGATAGTCGGCGGACGTACAAAGACTCCTGCTGGGCCCGTGGAGGGCCGAGCAGGAGTCATCATTCGCCGACTGCGCGATGGTTCGCGGCGAACTCCATCGCCGGAAAGCTCTTTGTCCTGCCCCAATTATCGCACGGTGCCGGATCTCGTCAAGAGCGGGGCGCCCTACTCATTGCCCGGCTGGGCATCCGTGTTCCAGCTCGCCGTCATGTCGATCGGCCAGCTCCCGGTCCGTCGGTCGGGCGGCACGTGCCCACGGTACATGATCACCTTCACGCGTTCCAGCGTGATCAGCCCGCCCCCGATCATATCGTCCAGCGTGGGCAGCACGTCTTCGATCCGTTCCACCGTGTCGATGCACTCGATCACGATGGGTAGATCGCTGGACAGTTCGAGAAACCGATCGGTGTGCAAGTGGGAATGCGCGCCGAATCCCATGATGCCGCGCATCACCGTGCACCCGGCGTAATGTCGCTTCCGCAGCGTTTCGACGATCTCGACGTAGAGCGGCCTTCCCTTGTACTTGTCTTCCTCGCCGATGTGAATGCGCATGAGCACGCGCTCGCCTTTGAACCCGTGCGTGATGCTCCCATGCTCCGCTGTCATCGTCACGCTCCGCGTTGCAGGTGAATGGCGCTGCGGGCGGCCGCGACACCGCCCAGGGCACCGGCGAGCGCCAGGCTGACACTCAGAATGAGGTAGAGCGCCGCTCGTGGCCACTCGCCGGTTCGCAGCAACCCGAACGTCTCGTAGGTGAACGTCGAGAAAGTGGTGTATCCCCCACAGACGCCAGTCGTGAACAGCAACCCGACCTGTGGACTGACGATGCGGGTCTCGGCGAAATAGGCGGACAGGAAGCCGAGAAGAACGGACCCCGTCACGTTGATCAGCAGGGTCGCGATAGGAAATCCCGGGCCGGTACGCCCCTGGACGTACACGGTGATGACATACCGCAGGACGCCGCCGATGGCGGCGCCGAGCGCAACGTACGGAATGTTGAACAGCGTCTTCATACCGGCCGTCGCGGTGCACTGACGGACATAAACAAAGCTCCCTCGAGTTTGGTCTCGAAGGAGCCATCAGCCGGCGCCGCCGGCGGTTTCGGGTGAGCCCCATCACCCTGCACGACGCTAGGACTATAGCACCCATACCGCGGTTCCGCCAGCAGGAGGGGCGGGGTTGCCCAGGTTGGAGACGCCGAGCGGCAAGCGCCTCGTACGGGGCCCGGGTGACGCGGCCCCCGGCCCGATCGCGCCGCGGATCCGGCGGCTCCGAACCCAAAGGTATGCCCCCCGCCGATCACGCACGGCCCCGCCCACGTGAAGTGGCCCATTGACGCGGGACGGGTCAGGGCGGTGACTCAGTCAGGCGCCGAATGAAGACCGCCGAACGCAGAACGCATTACGATGCGCGAGATGCCTTCTTTGCCGACCGCGCTGCTTGAATACCATCGAGCACGGGCCTTGAGGACGATGACATTGGCGGAATTCACCGGAACTGTTCGTCGGGCTAGACACACCCCTCCCTGCTGTGGCAGCGGGCGGTCGTCCGGCGAGACGTCCGTGATACCGCGGCTTGCTTCTGCCGCTTCAGCCCGGCAACTTCCGAAAGCAGCCGCACCGTGTTGCTCGCCGAATCGAAGGGTGGCGCAACACGCCGTCCGGTGGAGTTCGCCCGAACTGACGCCGTCGTGGCCGGCCAATGACCCCTGCTTCGATCGACGATGCTCGATCCGCGGGGGGTCTCTTGTGATCGGTCTCCAACGGTTCGCGTCTGGCATGATACACTTGACGTTCTGCAACTCATCACGGAGCAACCATGCCAGCATCCGAAATCCCCGACACCCAGCGCCGCTCGCCGGCGTCCACGGGTGCGATGACGGTCGACCTGGTCACCGCGCGCGAGATCCTCGATTCGCGCGGGCTGCCGACGGTCGAGGTCGCAATCGGCGTGGGCGGCGAGATCGCGATCGCGTCCGTCCCGTCCGGCAAGTCCACCGGTAAACGTGAAGCGCTTGAGCGCCGGGACAAGGATGCGCATCGCTACGGCGGCAAGGGCGTGCTCGGCGCGGTAGGCGCGGTCAACGGAGAGATTGCGGCCACGCTCCTCGGCCATCCCTTGCCCGATCGCGAGGCGCTTGATCGTCGCCTCTGCGAATTGGACGGGACGCCGAACAAGAGTCGCCTCGGCGCGAACGCCATCCTTGCCGTGTCGCTCGCCGCGGCGCGGATTCGCGCGCGCATCGCTGGGGTGCCGCTGTACGAGTCCCTCGGCGGTCCCGGCGCGCGGCTGCTACCAGTCCCGTGCTTCAACGTCATCAACGGGGGCGCGCACGCACCGAACGAGCTCGCGTTCCAGGAGTTCATGTTGGTGCCGGCCGGCTTCGACACCTATGGAGAGGCGCTGCGAGCAGGCGCGGAGACGTACCACGCGCTCGCGAAGCTGCTCGCGGACGCCGGTCTTTCGACCGCGGTCGGAGACGAGGGCGGATTCGCGCCTGCGATCCGCCATCCCACAGATGCACTCGACTGGATCGTGCGGGCGATCGAGGCGGCGAACTACAAGCCCGGCGTCGAGATCTTCATCGCCCTCGACCCGGCGGCGAGCGCGTTCTTCTCCAAGGGCAAGTATCATTTCGCCGGCTCCCGCTACGAATCGGAAGAGATGACGGATCTGTATGCCGAGTGGATGGCACGCTATCCGATCGTCTCGATCGAGGACGGCTTCGCCGAGGATGACGTTCACGGCTGGAAGCACGTGACGGAGCGCCTCGGCGCGCGCGTACAGATCGTCGGCGACGACATCTTTGTCTCCAATCCGGATCGCATTCGGTGGGCCATTGGCGAGCGCATCGCGAACGCCGTGCTGCTCAAGCCAAACCAGATCGGGACGGTGAGCGAGATCTTCGATACGACCGCGGTGGCCGAGAGTGCCGATTATCATCTGATGATGAGCCACCGTTCTGGCGAAACGGACGACTCGTTCATCGCCGATCTCGCAGTCGCGCTCGGGACTGGCCAGATCAAGGCCGGGGCGCCCGCGCGCGGTGAGCGGCTTGCGAAATACAATCAGCTCCTGCGCATCGAAGACTCGCTCGGCTCGCGTGCGCAATTCGCCGGGATCCGCACGTTCCGCCGGCCCGGGTGAGCCGCGAAGCGTCTGCCTCGCCCGGGCCGCAGCCCGGAGCGGGCAGCGCCCGGCACGGCTATCCGAAGATGTATATTCCGTTGACAGCCCCGCAGACGCTGTGGTCGATCGGTTGTCCCTGGAGGGCCGAAGTCAAGCGTGACATAGTGTCGATTGGCATTCGGTGCCCAAGCCAGCATCCGGCGTCCGCGGCTTGGGCTCGCCATGCGTCCTTCCGAGCGCTTCGCACAGCATCGTCTTATCCGGTGTCAGATCGGCGACGATCTGGTTCACCCGCCGGGTCTCGCCGCGGAGCGGATTGAGCTCCAGGATCTCGCTGGAGTCCTGCCGTGTGCACGGCTCATTCCAACGACTGAGTGTTGGGCTCCGCGCGGGATCATTCGCCGCCACCGCTACCAACCCGATGGAAGCAGGAACTGAAGCGACAAGCATTCCCACGAGTCGAGCCGGGAAATGCCTCCTTCAGATTTCTCGATACACGAAAGAGTGGAGCGCTCGCTCCACCTGGCATCCCGATCTTATCTTGCCTGGTGAGTCGACGCCTTCAGGGCGTCGGCACCGCCACCTCCCCCGGCCTCACGTCATGGATCTTCTTCACGTGATCGTCCTCGCCATCGTCCAAGGGCTCGCCGAGCTCCTGCCCGTCTCGAGCTCCGCCCATGTGATCGTGGTCGCGAAGCTCTTGCACGAAGACATGTCGACGCCGGCCAACGCCCTGCTGCTGGTGCTGCTCCATACCGGCACCATGTTCGCCGTGCTCGCATACTTCTGGCGCCGCTGGGCGGACGAGTTCTTTTCAGCGTGGTCTCGGTTCTATCCGTTCGCGAAGCTGGTCGTGCTGGCCTCGATTTGCTCGGCGGCGGTGTTCCTGCCCGCGCAGGCTCTGGTCAAACACGTCCTGAGCCGCGGCGGCGCCGCTGTTGACATCGAGGTGTTGTTCAACAAGCTGAACTGGATTGCGCCTTCGCTGGCTGTCGTCGGCTTGCTGATCATCTACGCTGGGCGGCACCCGGCGCAGCGGCTCCCCGGCGACGAGATCGCGGGCGGAACACCCCTCCGCTGGGCCGACGCGGTGGTCATGGGAGTGCTCCAGGGGCTGGCCATCCCGTTCCGCGGCTTTTCCAGATCGGGCGCCACCATCTCTGGCGGCCTCCTCACCGATGGACGCCGTGCGGAGGTCGAGTCGTTCAGCTTCGCGATGGTGGTGGCGATCACGCCGTTCGCCATTCTCTGGGAGCTGCGACGGGTGGTGCGATCCGCTCATTCGACCGGCGCGGCGCACTGGGCCACGTGGCTCGAACCTGGACTGGTCGGGATGGTCTTTTCGTTCCTGGCCGGGCTGCTCGCCCTTCGGTGGCTTTCGCGCTGGCTCGAAGGGGGGCGTTGGTCCTGGTTTGGAGTGTACTGCCTGGGATTCGCCGGCGTGGCAGGCGCACTGTATTGGCGCGGATGGTGAGCGCTCGCGGCGCAGCGGGCGACGGTTCCCCCGCGCTCCAGGACCCCTGTTCCGCCTGTGCTGAGCCGCTGATGCACGGAGCCGTCGGGATGCCTGGATGGGGGCGATCCGCGCATACCCAGGCATGCGCCGTGATTCACCGTCATCGCGTTACCACGCTTTTTACCACCAACGCCAAACGTGCTCCCGGGGCCGAGAGCACGTTTGTGATGGCTGCGTCCATCTTCCCCATGAAACTCGAGTGCCCGGGGCGGGACTCGAACCCGCACGCCGTTGCCGGTGGGGGATTTTGAGTCCCCGAC
>JAGWRB010000097.1 GCA_028876725.1 Gemmatimonadota bacterium | reverse complement strand
TCACTGTCCGTTGGTATGACTTCCGTCACACCGCCCGGACCGGGGAAGGAGTCTCTTTCCCGCATGACCACCGCCGCTCCGCCGAGTCCCGCGCCCGCGCCGGCGCGCCCGCTCCCGCTGGCCAGCGCCACCGTGCACAGCACGCTGCCGCTGGCCGCACGCTATTTCGCGGTTTCGGCGGCGTTCCTCGTCGCCGGGTCTGTGGGACTGGTGTGGATCGCACCGTACCTGGCGGCGGGACTCTTCCCCGCCCCGCAGGTGGCCGGCGTCACGCACCTGTTCACGCTGGGCTGGCTCACGCTCACCATCTTCGGCGCCATGGCGCAGATCTCGCCCATGGCCCTCGGCGCCCCGGTGCGATCCGTGCGGTGGGCGCACGTGGCGTTCTGGCTGCTGCCACCCAGCATCGCGCTCTTTGCGTACGGGGTTGCGACGAGCTCGATGAACGCGACCAGTATCGGCGTGGGCGGCGTCGCGGTGGGCATCGCGCTCAACGTCGGAAACTTCGGCGCGTCGCTGGCGCGGGCGCGCACGCGCGACGTCACCTGGGCCGGGCTCGTGATCGGGCTCGCCTTCCTGGCGTCGACGCTCGTGCTCGGCATGGTGCTGGCGCACAATCTGCACTACGGCTCGCTGGCCGCGGCGCGGGCGCGCGTGCTGAGCGCGCATCTCCATGTGGCCATCGTGGGGTGGGTGCTGGTGGTGATCGTGGGCGTGTCGAACCGCATGCTTCCCATGTTCCTCATCGCGCGGGGCGCGACCGCCACGTGGAGCCGCCGCTCGGTGGCGCTCCTCACGGCGGGCGTGCCGGTGCTCGCGTTCGGCCTCGCCGACGGCTGGCCCGCGGTCACGTGGACGGGCGCCGCGCTGGTGGAAGCCGGCGTCTGCGCGTTCCTCTGGCAGGCGTGGACGTTCATCCGAATTCGCACGCGCCGCGCGCTGGATTCCGGCATGCGATTCGCGGCGGCCGGCTTGGCGTATCTGATCGTCGCCGCCGTGCTCGGGCCGCTGGCGCTCGTATACGGCGCGGCGGCGCCGCGGCTCGCCACGGCGTACGTGGCCACCGCCCTGCTCGGCGCGCTGACCCTGTACGTGGTGGGGCACTACTACCGCGTGGCGTCGATGCTCGTCTGGTCGCTGCGGTTCGCCGGCCACGCCGGACGCGGCCCCGTGCGCGCGGCCACGGATCTCTATTCGGCGCGCCTCGTGCATGTGCAGCTCGCCTGCATGGCGGGCGGCGTGGCGCTGGTGGTGGCCGGCATCGGCGCCGCCTCGCCCGCGCTCGCCCGCGCCGGCGCCTCGGCCGTGCTCGCCGGCAGCCTCGTCATGGCCTATCAGTTAATTCGTATGCGCTGGAACCCGCCCGGTTCCCACTCCAACCCGGTCCCGCATCCATGAAGAACCTTCAGGCAGTCACGTCCTCCGGCGAGACGGTCTCCGCCCCCGCCAACGCCCGCGTCGTGGACTGCGACGTGCGCGAAGACCTCCGCACCGGCCGCGAGCCGTTCAGCCGCATCATGCAAGCCGTGGACGCGCTGGCCCCGGGCGAGGTGCTCCGCGTGCGCGCCACGTTCGCGCCCGTCCCCCTCATCGGGCTGCTCGCCGAGCGCGGGTTCGTCTACCAGATGGAGAGCGAGTCCGACGACGACTGGTCGGTGTGGTTCTGGCAGGTAAGCAGCCTGTAAACATCGCGGCAGCGATTCGCGCGCGCGCGCGAAATCAGGCATCTTCCCGGCAGGATCCCACCCGCCGTCGAGGCTGCCTCATGCGCTCCCCACGCACCGTCGTCGCCGTCGCGCTCTCCGCGCTCGCCGTCCTGCCCGGCGCCCTGTCCGGGCAGAAGGTCGACAGCGCGTTCAAAGGTTCGGTGCTCGAGCGCCTTGCCGCGCGCCGCGACTCCACGTTCCACTACGCGGCATACATCCCCAAGGGATACACCGGCGACCGACCCGTGCCGCTGCTGCTCGTGCTCGATCCGCTGGGACGCGCGGTTCCCTCGCTGGAGCTCACGATCCGCGCGGCCGAGCGGCTGGGATGGGTGGTGATGAGCAGCTACGACACGCGCGGCGACGTGGCCAACGCGCCGAACGAGAAGGCCGTCAATCTCATGCTCGACGACGCCTTCCAGACGTTCCGCGTGGACACGTCGCGGCTGTACCTGGCGGGCTTCTCCGGCCTGGCGCGCGACACCTGGGTGTTCGCGTACGGCGCGGGTGGCCACGTGGCCGGGATCATCTCGGCGAGCGCGGCGATGCCGGGCGACACGGCGTGGAGACACCGGTACGGCGGCAAGCCTCCCTACGACGCCGCGCTCACCGCGGGGTCGCACGACTTCAACTACGACGAGGTGTTCAACACCGTCGACACCCTGCGCACGCTCGGCGCCGGCGTGCGCGCGGATGCGTTCGACGGCGCGCACCAGTGGCCGCCGGAGCCGGTGATGGCGCAGGTCATGGGGTGGCTCGACGCCCGCGCCATGGCGCGCGGCCTCGCCCCCATGGACTCCACGCTCGTCGACTCACTGTTTGGCGTCGACTCCATGCGCGCTGAGGCCGCGGTCGACTCGGCGCGCGCCGGAGAGGCCACTCTGCGCTGGGAAAACGCCGCCGCGGCGTGGCGCGGGCTGCACGACGTGACCTCCGCGCGAGCCGCCGATGCCGCCCTGCTGGCCGATCCGCGCGTCGCCCGCTGGCGCGCGGAACACGACTCGCTGCAGCGCGCCACCGTCGGCGTCCAGCAGGTCATGAGTGCCACCCTCACCGGCATTCGCCAGCACCCGGGCGTGCCCGATCTGCGCAAACTGTCCGACGCCCTCCACATCGCGCAGTTCGAGGAGTGGGCCGCCGACCGGCAGGACTCGGTGCGCGCGTCGTGGGCGGACCGGCGGCTGTCGGATCTCTACGTGCAAGTGTCGTTTTACGAGCCCGAGGCCTATCTGGGGGTGGCCGACCCCACGCGCGCGCTCTCCATGCTCGCCGTGGCCGAGATGATCCGCCCCAAGGCAAAGGGGCTGTGCCGCGAGCGCGCGCGGGCGTACGCGCTTCGGCGCGACGCCGACCTCACGATCACCGAGCTCAAGTGCGCGCTGGCAGCGCACGAGATGACCCTGGCCGAAGTGCGCGCCGACCCGCGCTACCAGTTCATGCGCACCCTCGACGCGTTCATCGACCTGATCACGCCCCCCGGCGGCTGAGGCGCGCGAAACGCGGCGAGTCGCCATCTTCCATGCATGGCGACTTCCGCTGACGTCCACGCCGAATACGCGGCCCGCGCCGCAGAGCTCCGCGCCCGGCGCGTGCAGGACGCACGCGCCGTGGACCGGCTGGGCAACCTGCGCCTCATCGTGTTCGTTTCGGCGGGGCTGCTCGTGGCCCGCTGGGCCACCGCCACCGCACACCAGGGTCTCTGGATCGCCGCCGCGACCGCCGCTTCGGCGCTGTTCGTGGGGCTGGTGCGAGCGAGCGGCGCGGCCAGGCGGCGCCTGCAGCACGTCGACGACCTCGCCGCGCTGATGGATGAGGCGCAGGCCCGCGTGGCGCGCGCCTGGGACCGTCTCCCCGTTCGCGAGTGGGGCGCCGCGCCATCCGACCACGCATATGCCATCGACCTCGACCTGTTCGGCGAGGGGTCGC
The DNA here is from genome assembly GCA_028876725.1 of Gemmatimonadota bacterium. Classification (GTDB taxonomy): domain Bacteria; phylum Gemmatimonadota; class Gemmatimonadetes; order Gemmatimonadales; family Gemmatimonadaceae; genus JAGWRI01. Next base: position 5,108 of record JAGWRB010000097.1, on the reverse strand, counting down.
TGGTGCAGCTCATGCCGCCGATGAGCCGCGCCCCCGGACGGTCGACGCTGTACGCATGGCTCGTAGCCCCCGCCGCGCCCGTGGTGATCGCCGAACGTCAGCGCGCCGTTGCCGAGTTGCGCGTGGCGCGCGCGTTCCGCGAGGATCTCGCCGTGGCCGCCACGCGCATCGGCGTGGAGCCCAAGGCGCTGGACGCGCTGGCGCAGTGGGCGGCGGGCAGTCCGTGGTTCACCGAGCGCGGGTGGCTCACGGCGCTCACCTTCGCCATTCCCATCGCGACGGTGGCGCTCATCGCCGCGCAGGCGACGGGCGCGACACCACACGCCTACTGGCTCCTCCCCGCCGTGGCGGCGTGGATCCTCACCAACCGCTGCTCGGCACGCCTGCGCGACCTGTTCGCGCCCGTGGTGGGGCGCACGCAGATGCTGCGGCGGTACGCCGCCATGGCACGTCTCGTGGACGAGCACCCCTTCGACGCGGCGCTGCTCGCGTCGCTCCGCGACCGCCTCCGGTCGCCGATGCCGGCGCACGCGGCCATGCGCCGGCTCACGGCGCTGGCCGACTCCACCGAGCTGCGGCTGTCGCCGATGCTGTACTATGCCGTGCAGACGCTCACGCTGTGGGACTTTCACGTGGCCCGCGCCATCGAGCGGTGGCAGCGGCGCTCCGGCGCGCGGGTGGCGGAGTTGATGGCCGCGCTGGGCGAGATCGAGGCGCTGGCCGCACTGGGCACGCTGTCATACGACAATCCTGATTGGGTGTTCCCCGCGCTCGCGCCGGTGGGCGAGGCGGCCATCGCCGCCGAAGCGCTCGGCCACCCCCTGCTGGCCGACAGGGCCTGCGTGCGCAACGACGTCACCGTGGGCCCGGCGGGCACGATGCTCGTGGTCACCGGCTCGAACATGGCGGGCAAGAGCACCCTGCTCCGCTCGCTCGGGCTGAATTTGGTGCTCAGCCAGGCGGGGTCCGTGGTGTGCGCCCGCCGGTTCCGCCATCCCCCGGCCCTGCTCTTCACGAGCATGCGCGTGCAGGACTCGCTGCAGCGCGGCGTGAGCTACTTCATGGCCGAGCTGGAGCGGCTCAAGCTCGTAGTCGACGCCGCCGACGCGGTGCGCCCGGGCGGCGACCGCGTGTTCGTCTATCTGCTGGACGAGATCCTGCACGGCACCAACTCCGCGGAACGCACCGTGGCCGCGCGGCACGTGCTCCGGCATCTCGCGGGCACGGGGGCCATCGGCGCGGTGTCCACGCACGACCTGCAGCTCGTGGACGACGCCGAGCTCGCCGCGATCTCGCGGCACGTGCACTTCCGCGAGGAGTTCTCGCGCGTCAACGGCTCGGCGTCGATGACCTTCGACTACGTGCTGCGGCCCGGCAAGGCGACGTCGAGCAATGCGCTCAAGCTGCTCGAGATCGTGGGGCTCAAGGGTTCCGGCGACTAGTAAATATCGCGGCCGAAGGGCACGAGCCCTTTCTGCCCCGCGTAGCCGAGATGCGGCAGCCCGAAGATGTCTTCCACGCTGCGCAGCATCGAGTAGTGATTGTACGGCACGTCCGACACCGTGCCCGGCTTGATGAACGGCGACAGCAGCACCGTGCCCGTGCGTCCGCCGCCGGGGCCGCCCGCGCCCGCCGAGGGCGTGTTCGGTCCCGATTGCTCATTGCAGCACGCCGACTTGTCGCGGCTCGTGGCTTCGTCGAAGGTGATGATGATCAGCCCGCCCGCGCGGTACGCCGCGGAGTTCATGATGCGGGGCACCCACTCCGACAGGAACCGGTCCGCCGACACGAGCCCGCCCGGCTCGCCGTTCCGGCACGGACGGTCGTGTCCGTCGTGGCAGAGACTCGGCGCGATGAACGCGTAGTTCGGCGTCGTTGCGGCGGAGCGGAGATCGGCGGTCAGCGCGCTGAGGTTTACGACATTCGTATGGCAGCTCGCCGAGTCGATGATCGAATGGAAGTACACGAAGGGATTGTGCTTCGCCGCGTACTGATCCGTGGGGGTGGCGCGTTCGGTGAGGTCGACGGCGCCGATGGCGGCGTGCGCGCACGTGGCCGCCTCGCGCGACGGGTCCTTGCCCATGTCCTCCATGTACGCCTTCCACGTGAGGCCGCGCGCCGCGAGCTGATTGGCGATCGTCTGCACGTGCGCGGGGTACACGCAGCCGCGCCCGATGGGCTGCCCGTCGGGCGCCGTGCCCGTCTGCTCGAACTCCACGTAGCGCCCGCAGTCGGCCTGTGTGTTGGGATTGGGCGCGATGCCCGCCACCATGGAGATGTAGTTGTCCAGGCTCGAATGCCCGGTGCCGTAGTACTGGCGCAGGAACGCGCCCCTGGCCGTGAGCGTGTCGGCCAGGTAGCGCGCCGGCGACGTGGGGCCGAAGGTGCTCTCGTAGTCCTGGTTCTCGAGCACGATCACGAACACGTGCTTGATGGCCGGCGGCTCGGCGGCACGAGGGGCAACGGGGCGCGCGCCCGGCAGGGCGAGCGTCAGAGCGGCGAGGAGGCGCGTAAGCATGACCGTGGGATCAGGGATTGCCGAGTTGCTGCTGGCGGGCGCGCACGGCGTCGATGAACCGCTGCGCATCTTCCGGTCGGAAGGTGTTGTCGGCCCGCCGGCCGTTCACATTGGTGGTTTCAAACATCGTCTGGTGTCCGCCCTTCTTCCAGTCGAGCACGATCGTCCCGTTGTCGAGCCGCACGTCGCGGATGTCGGCCACCTTGTACACCACGTGCGTGCCGATGGCGCCGGCCACCTTGCTCTTCACCAAGTGGGCGATGCTGCCACCCAGCCCCGTGTCGGCGTGCGCCGAGGTGTCCATGTCGCGGCGCACCTTGGCCACCATCTGTGGCGACAGACCGGCGTAGATGCGATCGCCCACGAGCAGGAGGTCCACCGTGCTGTCGGCGTTGTAGATGCGGATGTCGCCGGGGCCGAGCGAATCCGGCGGCATGGCGACGCTGGAGACGTGCATCTCGCGCACGCCGCGCGAGAAGCGTCCGCGCACCCAGTTGCCAACGTACGCCAGCGCGACGACGACCAGCAGAAGCTGGATCCCGCGCCCGGCCCACTTTCTCGACGTAGACGTGTCCGACATGCGTGCCTCGATCGTTGAGCGCCCTCGGCGCGCCCGCGAGCGGCGCGCGCTTCGAGTGCCGGGTCAAAACGTACGGTGCACCGAACGCCCCCGCTACGGGCGGGGGCTGGTGTCTCACGCAATCCTTACGAGACCGTGACCGGAGAAGTTCCGCAGGGCGACTTTGCGGGGGTCCGCCTCACGGTCCCACCACCGGCCTGAATCCCGCCGTGTTCCAGAGGTCGGCGGCGCGATACATCGTCCCGCGCTTCATCACAAATCGAACCCGTGAGACGTTCATGATGTCGTCCAGCGGGTTCGCGTCGAGCACGAGCAGATCGGCCTCCAGCCCGGGCGTGACGGTGCCGCGCACGCGGTCCATGCCCAGCGCATGCGCCGACACCGACGTCGCGGCCCGCAGCGCGTCCATGTTCGTCATCCCGGCCATGGTATAGAGCTGCAGCTCGCGATCGAGACTCTTCCCCGGCACGCCCTCGTCCGTTCCGGGGAGCAGCGGCACCCCGGCGCGGTACAGTTCGCCGAGCACGCCGAGCATGTTGCGAAGCTGCGCGTGGGCCGTTGCCGTGTCGGTGTGGGCGCCCATCGCCACGATGCGCTGCGCCAGCACGGGGGGCAGGTCCGTCACGCCGGGGATGAAGCTCGACACGGGCTCATTGGTGGAATGGCGGAGCAGGTCCGCCCACGAGGCCGTGGGGTCGATCGCCACGTGGTGGTCGCGCACGAATTCCACCTGCCGCCGCACCGAGTCGGAGCCCGCCGTGCCGCGGATGGCGAGGTGCGCGATCTGATCCTGCCCCGAGTCGATGGTCGCGAAGAGCCCGAGGGCGCGCGGCACGTGCCCGGTGACCGTCATGCCGAGCCGGTGCGCTTCGTGCGTGATCGCGCTGACCACCGCGGGCTGCAGCAGGTCGTACATCTTGATCTGCGGGAATCCCAGCGCATGATAGCGGTCCACCACCGCGCGCCCCTCGTCCGGCGTGTCGGCCGTGATGGCGCCGAACGCGTTCGGTCCCCCGCCGTCCACGAGCCCCGCGAGCACCAGGTTGGGGCCGATCGCCGTTCCCTGCTCCACCGCCCTGCGCATGGCGAGCTCGAACTCGATCTCGTTGCCCATATCGCGCACCGTGGTTTCACCCGCCGCCATGTAGACGGGGAGCCACTCGATCTGGTGCAGGTGGACGTGCATGTTCCAGAGGCCGGGGATGATCGTCTTCCCGCGCACGTCCATGCGGCGGACGCCGGCGGGCACGGCCACGCGATCCGACGGTCCCGCGGCCACGATCTTCCCCGCGCGCACAATGACCGTCGCGTTGGGGACTGCGTCTGCCCCCGTGCCGTCGATGAGCGTCGCCCCCACCAGCGCGACGTCGCCGCGCGCCACCGGATGCACTCGGCGCGACATCGCGGCGAGATCCGCCATGCGATCGCGAATCACCACACGCATGATGCGCGCGTACTGCGGCGCCAGGTCGGCGCGCACCGCTTCGAGCGTGAGTCCGCCACCGCCGCCCGAGGTCATCAGCGCGAGGTGGCCCGCGTCATCCAGCCACGCGGACTCGATCCCCCACACCACGCCATTCACCGCGTACCGCGTGAACGACTCCGAACGTCCGTGCACCGTGAGCGTGGTACGTCCCAGCCCGCGAATCGTCACCGCATTCAAGGGGCCACCCGGGACCACCGTGAGCCGCGCCGGACGTCCGTGCGCCAGCCAGTAGCGGAGCAGCAGCAGGTGCTGCGACGTGGGCAGGTCGCCGGCAATCGCGAACGCCGTTGCCGGCAGCGAGGCGTCGGCGGTTCCCGACGGCACCTCGACCCGCGCCGAGCGTCCGTTCACGGTCACGTGCGCGACGACCGTGTTCCCCGAATCACTCAGCCGGCGCACGTCCAGCGACACGGGCGTGTAGTCGTCGGCGAGCTGGACCGTATCGACCACGTGCGTGCGCCGTCCGCGGTCCACATAGTCGAAGTCGGCCGTGGACAGCCAGCCGTGCGCTGAGCGGATGATGC
>JAGWRB010000096.1 GCA_028876725.1 Gemmatimonadota bacterium | reverse complement strand
TAATCGTGTGGGACTTGCCGGTGCCCGGCGGTCCCTCGACCAAGATGAATCGGCAGTCGGGCCGGTTCAGGGCCGCAAGCACCTTGCGCTGTTCTTCGTTGAGCGGAATGGGCGTGTCGGCAACCAGGCGGTCCACGAACGGGAGCGCGTCCCATTCGCCATCGATGTCTCGATGGGCGCTGATCGGGTTTTCGGTGAGCACGCCCTCCACGATGCGTTCGAAGAGTCCAATGACGCCGTCCTTGTTCAGGTGGGCCTGCTCAATCATTTCCTCGTAATCGTTGAGCAGCGCCTCGTCTGCGCTGTCGAAGGCGGCGAAATGGAGCGCCGTCGAGAGCGTGATGTCCGCCGTCGCCGCGGAATCCTCACGGTGGGGCGTCAGCTCCAGCTGTCCCGCCAAGTTGAACGCGGTAGCGAGCTGCCGGAACATCGGCGCCGCCGCGGCCAACACCGACTGCCCCGGCTCTAGGTAGGTAATGCGGTCACGGATCGGATTGATCCACGCCCGCTGCTGCCGGGCCCCGAGTTCCTGGAGCACGAAATCGATGGCGCGTTTGTTGGCATAGAGGTGCGGTCGGAGGGATGCCTCATAGCCCCGCCCATCGGCTAGTCGCTCGATATCCACGGGCAGGAAGAACACTGGGAACGTCATGCCGGCGTATTTGACCGCGCCCAGGTAGAGGTACACCTGCATCCCCTCGCTCGTGGAGACGTACTGCTCGAGGTCGCGGAACTCGAGAAATGCGTCGGCCGTTGTATACGCATCGAAATATGTCGACAGCGCCTCCTGAAACCCGTCCAGGGTAAGTAGCGTGTCGCACGCCGCTTGTAGCGGACCCTCGTCCCCCGTCGCGATGAGGGCGCTCAGGGCCTCCGGCAATGCCGCGTCCAAGTCGGCGGCCACGCGTTCGACCAGCTCACTCTCCGCCGCGAAGAGACTGTCGGTTGCCGAGTAGGCTTGCTGGGTCAGTGGCCCGTCGAGGAGCGCGAGGAGCGGATGAATGACCCGGGTGCTAAGCTCGCTGGCGACGTGCGCACGACGTTGGTCGATCCACGTTTCCGGATTCTCCAGCGCGGCCCCGCGTGTCTCACGCGCCTGTTTGACGACCGACGAGCGGACCGCGGCCAGCGCGAACTCGGGCAGTGCCTGAATCTGCTGCCGCACCACGCTCGTCAGGGTGGCCGACATGGGCCGCGTGAATGTCCCGCTCCGAAAAGTGAAGTGCGTCCCCTCGCCGCTCGGACTCGCGAGGACATTCCAAATCTTCTGCCGCAGGGCTGGATACGGAGCAATCTTCATGCCTGCCCGGAATCCGGCGTCGGTCTGTAGAGTCAGCCGACGCCGCGGCGCCTGTTGACGCTTGAAGTCCGATTCGAGGAAATCGAGAAAATACTGCGACACCCGAATTGCGAGTTCACGCAACGTACTGGCTTCCATGGTGTCCCTCTGAAGGCGACCGGTGCAGCGCAACTGGGCATGAATAGCATCAATCGGACGGTTTCACCGACCAACAGCTCGCCGTGATCGTGCGGCAGGACGAGGCGGCAACGGAGGCCGATGCCAGCCTCGTCCCCGACAAGAACTACCTGGGGTGCTTTCGCCCTCCAATCGGAGCCTTTCGCTTCTGTCGAAGCAGCTTTCGAAATACGGGCTCCGTCCTGAGGACGGAGATGCCGGCATCCTTTCTGCCGGTCAGGAAGTCGTGCAGAAAAGGCGGCATACTCCGATGATGCTTTGGAATCAGCAGTGCAGCATACGGCTGCTCGAAGACCTCCGCTTCTGCTGCGGCGTAGCGAACGGATTCGGCGATAGCCGGCGCCCGAAGCAACTCAAGGCTCTCCGGAGGTAGCCGTAGTCGCTGGCGGTCGTCGACCTCTCGGAAGTGCCGCGCTGCCAAATCGAAGAATGCCAAAATCGTCCAGCCGAGACGTGCATCGGCCCGCCAAAGCGGTTTCTCAACTCCGACCCTCGCCAAGAAGGGTATGATGAAGCTCGCTGATGCCGCTGGCACATGTAGCAGTGTCACCTCAAGGGCCTGTTCGAGGTGCTCGTTCGCGCTCGCCGAGTACGCGATTACGAGTGCCATCTCATTCGGAAAAGCAGGAATCAGATGTGGCACCGCGTCCACTCGCCGATGAGCGTACATGGCGGCGAGATACTCCTGGATTACAAGGTGCGCAAACTCGTATTGACCGTGGCCTACCTCGCGGATAAGTCCGGTATGCGACTCCACTTCACCAACGACCTGTTCGGCGTCGTCGGGAGGCAGGTTGAACTCTGGCGCAATCTCTCGGTAGACCTGTTCCAGGTCTTCATTCCAGAAGGAGCCTTTCTGCCCGCGAATGGCCAGATAGTATGCCGCGGCTTGAAGGAAGCGTTCTTTCTTGCGCCAAGAGAAGTCAGCATATCTCGACGTCCGGACGATTCGCCGCTCTTTGTCCCATTCCTCTACTAGGAGCGACACTATCTGCTCGTAAACATCGATTGGCCGCGGAGGAAGTTCGCCGTCACGCTCGTAGATCGCACAGAGGTGAGCCAACGTAAGGGGAACGACCTCCGTTCCGGCATAGGGGTTCTGCGCGACGGCACGCATGAACTCGGGTGCTGTGTCGCCCAGCCAACGTGTCGCAAACTCCTCGATCTGGTCCGCCGACAACGGGAGGATCGTATACGTCTGCGAGTTCGGCAAGGCCACGGTGTATTCGGCCGTCCGACATGTGAGAAAGATCCTATGAGCCCCAGGTACCAGGATCAATTCCTTGAGGTCTGCCTCAATGTCCTGGCGCACAAAGGGCTGAACTTCGTCCAGTCCATCGATCAGTACAACTGCGGCGATTGAGTCGAGATATCGTCCCAGGGCGCGCATCTCCCACGCCCTACGCATCTCTTGCGTCGCGTGCGTGGGCACCTTGACCCCTAGCCCTACCAATGCCAATAGGTAGCGGACTATGTTGTCTCCTCTGCGAAGGTCGCGCAGCCTCACGAGTAACGGCACCCCTCCGCGCCCCGTCTCCCACTTCTCCAGTGCAGTCTGGGCGATTCGCTGAAGTGATGTCGTCTTCCCGGCGCCCGGTCTGCCAAGAATGACCACGTGCCCACTTCCGTCGGCAATTTCGTCTACCGTGAATGCCTGGCGGCCATGCTGTCGCTTTTCGTCTCGCCTTAGGCCAATGTCCAAGCTCAGTTGGACAAAGCTCTCCCGCAGGCGCTTATCCCGGAGAAGTGTCAGGAGCGCGATGGTGGCAGACCATACATCGACCATGCCGACATGCGCGACAAGGCACTCCCGCGAGCGAGAGTCATCAATGGACACTCGCTCGCCTCGGCTCTCCCTCCGCAAGTCGCTGAGGACGCGCGCTGTACCGTCCAGCGCTTTTCCAGCCAAAACACTGAGCGCCGCCTGTCCGATTGTCATTTCAACTCTACCTTCGCAGTCAACTGAGTTGGTCTGGTTGCCGCCAGAGTCGTCCCTAGATTCATTGGTCCCAAGCGGGGGCTCGATTCAGGCCGGGCGGCAGTACAAGCGGGAGCCCAAGCTCGAGGCAGTGAAGCTGACGCCCAAACATTGCCACGCCAATGAGTGAGGAACTGACGGGGGACTGGCAGGATGGGACGCTCGTCCCAGGGTACTCGAACACGGTTGATGCCCTGGCCGAGGCCTGAACGCTCGCGGTCCAGACATGGCGGCCCGGCCACGCTCCGGCTCATTTCCGAAGATACTCCGCGAGCGACGCTGAGTAAAATCTCATAATCCGGGCGCGCGAACCCAACCTACACGGCCGCAAGAGTTGCTGAATAGTTGCTACTCGTCGGCGGGTTTCGGCGGGTTTCAGCGGGTTTCAGCGAGTTGTTGCTTAGCAAGGCAAATTCCATCAGGCGCCGGGACCCGCAGAAAAGCACAAGCGCCGCAGCGGTCTAAGCCGCTGCGGCGCTTGAACTTGCCGACTCACCAATTCCCGAAGGATCCGGGAGAATGCAGTGGGCCTGGGAAGAGTTGAACTTCCGACCTCACGCTTATCAGGCGTGCGCTCTAACCAACTGAGCTACAGGCCCCTACAAGAGCCAAGAAAATTACCCAAGGCCCGCGAGTGGGTCAACGCATGAACGGCGCGGATTTCCCCGCGCCGTCAGCCCCGCTCGCACCCGCCCGGGCCGCCCCGCCCTACTCGTCGTAGCGCCCGGGACGCGTCGGACGATCATCATCCTCGTCCATTTCGTCGTACTCGTCGTCGAGGTCCAGCAGGTCGTCGTCGAAGTCCTCATCCTCGTCTTCGTCGCCGTCCCCATCCTCGTCGTCCAAATCCTCGTCGTCGAGCTCGGCATCCTCATCGTCGTCGAGGTCATCGTCATCGAGATCGTCGTCCTCGTCGTCGTCGAGGTCGTCATCGTCCTCATCGTCGAAGTCGACGTCGTCGTCGTCCTCATCCTCGTCATCGTCGTCCACGTCGTCGTCTTCGAACTCGTCGGGTTCATCGTCCACGTTGCGCGGGTGCAGGGACAGTTCCTCTTCCGACGGACCGAACTCGGCCAGCATTGCTCGAATCTCCATGAGGTGTTGGGGGTGTTTCGACGACCTGCGCTGCTCCTGGAAAACTACAACGATGCACGCTCGCGCTTGGCATCGCGCGTCAGCCGCTTGCGCTCGGACATCCGCAGATGCCGCTTCCGCAACCGCAGCGACTGCGGCGTCACCTCGATGAGCTCATCGTCCTCGATATACTCAAGAGCGCCTTCCAGGGTCAACTCCCGGGGGGGCTCCAGATTCACGTGATCGTCGGCCGACTTGCTCCGCATGTTCGTGAGCTTCTTCTCCTTGGTCGGGTTCACGTCCATGTCCCCCGGCCGCGAATTCTCGCCCACGATCATCCCCTCGTACACCTGATCGCCCGGCTTGACGAACAGCGTCGACCGCTCCTGCAGATTGTTGAGCGCGAACGCCACCACCACGCCCGGCTCCATCGACACGAGCGTCCCCCGGCTCCGCCCCTCCAGCGGCCCCGCCCACAGCCCGTAGTCCAGGAACCGATGGTGCATGATCCCGGTGCCCCGCGTATCGGTCAGAAACTCGCTCCGGAACCCGAACAGCCCGCGCGCCGGAATCCGGTACAGCAGCCGCACGAGGCCCTGCCCAGGATTCTTCATCTCGATCATCTCCGCCCGGCGCGGCCCCAGCTTCTCGATCACGGTGCCCAGGAACTCCTCGGGCACGTCGATGGCCAGCTCCTCATACGGCTCCAGCCGCTCGCCATTGGCCCCCTCACGCGTGATCACGCGCGGCCGAGACACCTGGAACTCGTACCCCTCGCGCCGCATGGTCTCCATGAGAATCGACAGATGCAGCTCCCCGCGCCCCGCCACCGACCATGTGTCGGTGGAATCGGTGTCCTCCACGCGCAGCGCCACGTTCCGCTCGAGCTCCTTGTACAGCCGCTCGCGCACCTGCCGCGAGGTCACGTACTTCCCTTCCTTCCCCGCGAACGGCGAATTGTTCACCAGGAAGTCCACGGAAATCGTGGGCTCCTCCACGGCAATCCCCGCCAGCCGGTCGGGATGCTCCAGATCGGTGAGCGTGAGCCCGATCTCCACTCCCTCGAGCCCCGCCAGCGCCACGATCTCGCCGGCCGACGCCTGCGCCACCTCGGCCCGCTCCAGCCCCTCGAACGCGAACAGCTTGGTGACGCGCGCCTGCTCCGCCTTCGCCGACGGATCGAGCGGCAACAGCATGATTTGATCGCCCACGTGCACGGTGCCGCGCTCCACGCGCCCGATCGCCAGCCGCCCCAGATAGGGCGAGTAGTCGATGGTGGACACGAGCATCTGGAACGGCCCCGCCGCGTCGTGCGGCGGCGCCGGCACGTGCGCCACGATGGCGTCGAACAGCGGCGTGAGATCGGTGGGCGGCACGGCAAGATCCATCGTCGCCACGCCGTCGCGCGCCGACGCATACACCACCGGCGCCTCGAGCTGCGCCTCGTCGGCTTCGAGCTCGATGAGCAGATCGAGCACCTCGTCGTGCACCCGATGCGGATCGGCGCCCGGCCGGTCGATCTTGTTGATGACCACGATGGGCGTGCGCCCCAGCCCCAGCGCCTTGCGCAGCACGAAGCGCGTCTGCGGCATCGGGCCGTCGAACGCGTCCACCACGAGCAGGACGCCGTCGACCATGCGCAGGATGCGCTCCACCTCGCCGCCGAAGTCGGCGTGGCCTGGCGTGTCGACGATGTTGATCTTCGTCTCGCGCCAGTGCACCGACGTGTTCTTGGCGAGAATGGTGATCCCCCGCTCGCGCTCGAGCGGGTTCGAATCCATCACGCGCTCCTGCACGACCTGGTTCTCCCGGAAGGCGCCCGCCTGCCGGAGCATCTTGTCGACGAGGGTCGTCTTCCCGTGGTCGACGTGCGCGATGATGGCAATGTTCCGAATTTCCATAGCCTTGAAATGTAGCGGGTTACGGGTGACAGCTTCAACGGGCGGGGCGACCCGTTGGCAGTGGGCAGTGCGCAGTAGGCCGAGCGGCGGCCGGCCTGTGGGGCAATCCCCCAGGGACTTGCGCGCGCCATGTGATTTTCCCATCCTCTCCAGGCAAGCCTTTCACGCTTTCGGAGGAGGTGGTCGCATGCACCAGTCCGACGACACCGCCAGCGTGGACTACCCGCACGGCCGCGGGTACGGTCATGACTACATGCGCGGTGGCGAAGTCCTCGGCGGCTACGGGTACGCCGAACGGGCAGAGTACGAGAAACGGCGCGGAGAACAGGAGGCGGGAACCCGGCGCAGCAGCGCCGGGAGCGGACCAGAGCGAAGTTAGCGCACGGCGCGACCACGGCGTCGCTCCAGTGCGCTCCAGCAAATGACGCGCGGGGCGCGGATCACCGGATCCGCGCCCCGCGCCACGTTTCGGGCCCGCCCAACGCGCTACTGCACCACCACCGCTCCCGTCATCCCCCCGTGGATCGTGCACTGATAGTTGAACGTCCCCGCGCTGTTGAACGTCCGGCTGTACGTGCCCCCGCTCATGTTCCCCGATTTCGTGCCGTCGGCGAACGTCACGTTGTGCGTGGTCGACGTGCTCCACGTCCAGGTGACGGTCGTCCCCACCTTCACCGTGGTGGAGTTGGGGTTGAAGAAGTTGTCCCCCACCGAAATCGAACTGCTCGTGCTCCCGCCGCC
>JAGWRB010000095.1 GCA_028876725.1 Gemmatimonadota bacterium | reverse complement strand
CTCGGCCACCGTCAGATCGGGGCGGTCGCGCACCCACTGCGGCAGATCCTGCGGATTGAGCGGGGTCTGCGAGAACACCTTCATCACGTAAAACGTGGTGGGGCCGGCGATCTTGATCGTCTCGATGATCTGTTCCTGGATCCCCTGCACGATCGACGCCATGGCCATGACCGTGGACACGCCGATCACGACGCCGAGGATGGTGAGCGCCGACCGCAGCTTGCTCACGCGCAGCGAGTCGAACGCCACGCCCACGTTCTCGCGAAGACTGGCCAGCAGCCGCGCGGCGAGATTCATCGGAGCGCTCATTCGGCGTGCAGCGCGGCCACCGGGTCGAGTCGCGCCGCGCGGGCCGCCGGATATACGCCGAAGATCACGCCCACGCCGGCGCCAAGGCCCAGCGCCAGAAGCACCGACCACACGGTGACGCGGGCGGGCAGGGGAGACAGCACGGTCACCGCCTGCGCGAACGCGAATCCGGAGCCTGCGCCCAGCGCGCCGCCGAGCGTGGCGAGCATCACCGCCTCGGCCAGGAACTGGCGGCGGATGTCGCGCTGCGTGGCGCCCACGGACTTGCGGAGTCCGATCTCGAACGTCCGCTCGCGCACCGCCATCAGCATGATGTTCATGATGACGATGCCGCCCACGACGATGCCGATGGCCACCACGGCGGGCACGACCGCGAACAGCACGGCGGTGAGCCGCTTCCAGAAGGAAACGAACGCCTCCGAGGTCTCCACCGAGAAGTCGTCGGGCTGGCTCGGCCGCAGATGGTGGGCCACACGCATCGCTTCCTCGGCCTGCGCCATGCCGGCGTCGATCCCCTGCGCCGTGGCCATCTTGACCGAGATCTGGGTGGTCTGGCGGCGCCCATACACCGATTCGAATGTCGTGATCGGCATGAGCGCGAAGCCGTCGAACGACTGCCCCAGCACGCTTCCCTTGGGCGCGATCACGCCGACGACGGTGAACGTCTGGCCGCGAATGCGCACCGTTTGCCCTACGGGATTCACCCCGCCAAACAGGTTCTTGGCGACGTCGGCGCCGACGGCGATCACGGCGCGCCGCTCGCGCACGTCCACGTCACTGATCGGCTGGCCCGCGGTGAAGCGGTAGTCCTGGACGGTCTGATAGGGCGGGGTGATGCCGAACATGAGCACGCTGCCCAGCGTGCGGGCGCGCCAGACGACGTCGGAGCGCGGCGTGGGCCAGCCCGACGTAAGCCCCACGGCCAGCGCGTTGGGCAGCGCGGCTTCGACTACGTCCGCGTCGGCGGTGGTGATGGGCGGGCGTCGACGGGCGCGCTCCAGGTCCTCGTCGGACATGAAGCCGATCTGGATCGGGAAGCGCCGAACCATGAAGGAATTCGCGCCGACCATGTTGTCGGCGATGTTCTCCTTCACGTAGGCGTTCATGCCCTGGATGATCGCCACCACGGCCACCAGGAACGCGACGCTGACGACGATCCCGAGGAGCGTGAAGAACGACCGCAGCTTGCTCACCCGGATCTGGGTGAAGGCCGTGAGCAGCACGTCGGCGAAGCGCATGCACTAAAACTACATGTAGGGCAGTAGGGCCGTAGGACGGTAGGGCCGGCCCTACGGCCCTACGGCTCTACCGCCCTACTCATATCGAAGTGCCTCCACCGGATCCAGACTCGCCGCCCGGGCCGCCGGTACGAGGCCGAACACGATTCCCGCGAACGCGCTCCCCAGCACCGCGATCAGAATGGCCAGCGGCGGGGTGGTGGCGTCGATCGGCGTGACGTGGCGCACCACGTAGGTCAGCGCGCCCCCGACCGCCAGTCCGGCAATCGCCCCGAGGCTGGTCAGCGTGGCGGCCTCCACCAGGAACTGCCACAGGATCACGCCGCGCGTGGCGCCCATGGCCTTCCGCACGCCGATTTCCCGCGTCCGCTCGGTGACGCTGATCATCATGATCGCCACCACGCCCACGCCGCCCACGAGCAGGCCGATTGCCGACAGCGTGATCATCACCAGGAAGAACACCCCGACGATCTTGTTGTACAGCGCCATGATCTTCTCCGGCGTCGACACGAAGAAGTCGTTCTCCGTCTCGGGACGCAGGTGCCGCGACACGCGGAGCTGCGCGATCACCTCGTCCATGGCTGCGTCGCGGTTCACCCACGGCTGCGGCTTCACCGTGAGGTCGAGCCACCGCACGGTGAAGTTGAGGCGCCGGTAGGCGCTGAGCAGCGGCACCACCACTTTGCCCTTGTCGCCGCTGTCGAACGCGTTGGCGATGGGGTTGTACACGCCGATGACGGTGAAGTCCTGCCCGCCCAGGCGCACGTGCTTCCCCACCGCCTGATCACCGAGTCCCAGGCGGTCCACGATCTTCTGGTTCACGAGCGCCACGGTCGCGCCGGCGTCGTTCTCCTGCGGCGTGAAATCGCGCCCCTGCACGATGTCGCCGCCGGTGACGTCGAACCATCCCGGCGTGTACCCGTCGACGCTCACCGCGCCCAGCTCGCGGTCGGCGTACTTGATGCTGGCGCTGCTCCCCACGTGCGCCGACACCTCGCGAATGTCGGGCAGGGCGGCGATGGCCTTGGCCTGATCGAGGGTCAGCGACGGGTTGTGCCGCCAGGGGCAGGAGTCCGCCGAGCCGGTGCAGCTGTTGATCTCCGAAGGCCAGCGCGTGATGAAGAACGTCGTCGGCCCCGCGGCGGCGATGCTCTTCGACACGCCGGCGTTGATCCCGTGCACGGCGGCCGTCATGACGGTCACCACGAACACGCCCACCGCGATGCCGAGGATGGTGAGCCCCGCGCGCACCCGGTTGGAGCGAATGGAATCGAGGGCCATGAGCATACCCTCAAAGAGCGCCGAAACTCTCGCGACGATATTCCGCATGTCACTCGGCCCGGATGGCGATGATGGGATCGAGCCGCGACGCGCGGCTCGCGGGGTAGGCGCCGGCGATGATCCCCACGCCCGCCCCGATCCCCACGGCGAGCACAATCGACCACGGTGCCACGGCCGCCGGCAGCGGCGAGACGAGCGCCACGAGCTTCGCGAGGCCGATCCCCAGCCCTACGCCCAGCACCGCGCCGAGCGCGCTCAGCGTCGAGCTCTCCACCAGGAACTGCGACAGGATGTCCCGGCGCCGCGCGCCCAGCGACTTGCGAATCCCGATCTCCCGCGTCCGCTCGGCCACCGCCACGAGCATGATGTTCATGATCACGATGGCGCCCACCACGAGGCCGATGGCCGGAAGCACGATGCCGGCCAGCACGAGGTACTTCTTGATCGTGAGCCACTGCGACAGGGCCGACTCGGAGCTCTCCATCACGAAGTCGTCGGCCTGCGCGGGGTGGAGCTGGTGGCGGCGGCGCATCACCTCGCGCACGATCTCCTGCAGCGGCTGGAGCTGCGCCGACGACGGCGCCTGCACCAGCACGCCGTACAGGTTCTGCCGGCCGCCCATCATGTGCGCGAGCGCGGAGCTGAACGGCGCGACGAGCTGGCGGTCCAGATTGAGGCCGAACACGGTGCCCTGGTGATCGAGCACGCCGATCACGCGAAACGGAAACCGCCCCACGTCCAGCGTGCGCCCGACGGGATCGAGGTTCGGGAAGTACTGCTCGGCAATCGCGTCGCCGATCACCACGACGTTCGCGCCCAGCGCCTCCTCGGCGTCGTCGAACGCGCGGCCCTGCACCACCTGCAGGTCCTTGATGCGGAAGTATTGCGGCGTCGCCGCCGCGGCCAGCACCTGCGCCCCGCCGCTCGAATACCGCGACGAAACGTCCATCCAGTTGATGTCCTGCATCGCCCACCCGGCGTCGTCGGGGAGCGCGGCGCGAATGGCCATCGCGTCGTCGACGGTCGTCTTGGGGCGCTGCTGCCACGTCTTCCACTCGGCTTCCGTCACGTCGCCGGTGTTGATGTCGGGGAAGGGGCGCACGTTGAACGTGTTCACGCCCAGGAACTTCGCGGCGAAGTCCTGCTCGACGTACACGCTCATCCCCTGCACGATCGAGACGACGGCGATGAGGAAGGTGACGCTGATCATGACGCCGAGCGCGGTGAAGAAGCTCTTGAGCTTCTGCACGCGGATCTGCATGAGCGCCAGACGGATGCTTTCGAAGAGTTGCACGGGGCGGATGGATGGCGGCCTACACGCGCGAGGGCCCACAAGCCCCCGACCTGCCGTCCATACGGAGGGCGGGCGCGGAAAGTGTCACTCCGCCGCCCTCCCGCCTCACGGCCTCACTCGTATCGCAACGCCTCAACCGGATCCAACCGCGACGCCCGCGCCGCCGGCAGCAGCCCGAACAGGATGCCCGTGAACGCGCTCGAGCCCAGCGCCGCCGCCACCGCCCACGCTGGCACCGACGCCGGAATCGGCGTCACGGCGTGCACCAGCATCGACAGCAGCACCCCCACCACCAACCCGATGGTGGCCCCGATCCCGGTGAGCGTGACCGCTTCCACCAGGAATTGCCACAGAATCGTCGCCCGCGTGGCCCCCAGCGCCTTGCGCACGCCGATCTCCCGCGTCCGCTCGGTGACGCTGATCATCATGATGGCCACCACCCCCACGCCGCCCACGATCAGCCCGATGGCCGACAGCACCAGCATGACCAGGAAGAACATGCCGAACACCTTGTTGTAGGTGTCGAACAGCTTGTCCTGGGTGATGATCGCGAAGTCGTTGTCCGTGGCGGGGCGCAGGCCGTGGCGCTGGCGCATCAGCGCCGTGACCTCGTCGATCACCTCGTCGCGCGACACCGAATCGCGCGGCACGACCGAGATGCCGATCTGCCGCCGCCCGGCGTTGAGCACGCGGAACGCGGTCTGGATGGGGATGTAGCCGTGCGGATCGTCGCCCGAGAGAAAGCTGGCCGCCGAATGGTAAACGCCGATCACGCGGAACTGCTCCCCGCGCACGTCGACGAGTTTGTCGATGGGGTCCGACCCGTCGAACAGCCGCCGCGCCATGATGCTGTCGATCACGATCACCCGGTCCCCGGCGTTGGCCTCGGCGTCGGTCCAGCTCCGCCCGGGGTACAGGTCGCCGCCGCCGTTGATGATGATCCAGTTCGACGTGAGCGCGCTGATCGCCGGCGCGCTCAGTTCGCGGTCGGCGTATTTCACCGGCACCGACATGTCGAGCCGCGCCCCCACCGCGCGCACGCCGGGCAGGGCATTGAGCGCGCGCTGGTCGGCCATGGTCAGCGGCGGGTTGTGACGCCACTTGCACGTCGCATCCGTGCCGTCGCACGCTTCGAAGGTGATCGGGAACCGCGACAGGAAGAACGTCTTGGGACCCGCCGACTCGAGCTGCTGCGCCACGCTGTTGTTGATGCCGTGAATGGACGCCGAGATGACCACCACCACGAACACACCCACGGCGATGCCCAGGATCGTGAGCCCCGCGCGCACCTTGTTCGCGCGGATCGACTCCACGGCGATCCCCACGCCTTCCTTGAGGTTGAACCCCCAGGTCTCGAACAGGGCGCGCACGGCTACTCCTGCCTCAGCGCGGCGATGGGATCGAGCAGCGCGGCGCGGCTGGCCGGGTACACGCCGGCCACGATGCCCACGCCGGCGCCCACCGACACGCCGAGGACCACCGACCAGATCTCCACGGCCGCCGGCAGCGGGCTGAGCGCCGAGATGATCTTGGCGAAGGCGAACCCGAGCGCGACGCCGAATGACGCGCCCACCATGGCGAGCACGGTGCTCTCCACCAGGAACTGGCGCAGGATGTCGGTGCGCCGCGCGCCGAGCGCCTTGCGGATGCCGATCTCGCGCGTGCGCTCGGCCACGGCCACGAGCATGATGTTCATGATCACGATGGCGCCCACCACGAGGCCGATGGCGGGAAGCGCCACGCCGGCGAGCACCAGGTAGTGCTGGATCTTGTTCCAGAACGCCAGCGCCGAGTCGGAGGTCTGCAGGGCGAAGTCGTCGGGCTCGGCGGGATGGAGGTGGTGCCGCGCGCGCATCACCTCGCGGACGCGCTCCTCGTTGTCGGCGATTTCGGCCGCCGACGCCGACTGCACCATCACGGCGTCGACCACGCCGTGCGGATTGAGCAGCCGCCGGATGGGCGCGCGGTCGGGCGCCACCAGGAAGCCGTCGAACGACATGCCGAACGCGCTCCCCTGCGCTTCGGCCACGCCGATGACGGTGTAGGGCACGCCGTCCACGCGAAGCTGGCGTCCCAGCGGGTTGAGGTTGGGGAAGAAGTGATCCTGCACGTCCTTGCCGATCACCACCACCGGCGATCCGAGGGCGTACTCCTGCGGCGAGGGCAGGCGGCCCAGGGCCACGCCCATGCGCTTTATTGTGAAATACTGATCGCTCACGCCGTACGCGGTCACGCGGCGCGGCGTGCCGTACGCGGACTCGACGTTGATCCCATTCTGGCTGTAGCTCGCCCACAGGGTGCCGGGCGCGAGCGCGTCGGCCACCGCCGGAAGGTCGTAGTCGTAGATGTGCGGCCGGGTGCGCCACGAGCGGCGCTCGGCGTCGGTGACCCCGCCCACATTGATGTTGGGGCGCTGGCGCAGCTCGAACGAATTGATCGCGATGAGCTTGCCCAGCAGGTCGTCGCGCATGTAGTTCCCCATCCCGGCCACGATGGATACCACCGTGATGAGGAACATCACGCCGATCATGACGCCCAGCGCGGTGAAGAAGCTCTTGAGCTTCTGCACCCGCAGCTGGGCGAAGGCGAGCCGGATGGCGTCGAAGAGGAGCACGAAGCGCGGTTAGAGGCCGGCGCGCTCGGTGAACGCCTCCCGGCGGTCGTCGGTGGCCACGAGTCCGTCGCGCAGCACCACCACGCGCCGCGCATGCGCCGCGATGTCGGGCTCGTGCGTCACCATGATCACCGTCTGGCCCGTGTTCGCCAGCTCCTCGAACACCTTCATGATCTCTTCCGACGTCGCGGAGTCGAGGTTGCCCGTGGGTTCGTCGGCGAGCAGGATCGACGGATTGTTCACGAGGGCGCGCGCGATGGCCACGCGCTGCCGCTGGCCGCCCGAAAGTTCATTGGGCCGGTGATCCATGCGCGACTCGAGCTGCACGCGCTCCAACGCCTGCTTGGCCCGGCGGTGCCGCTCCTCGGCGCTCACCCCCGCGTACACCAGCGGCAGCTCCACGTTGTGCAGCGCCGTGGCCCGGGGCAGGAGGTTGAACGTCTGGAACACGAACCCGATTTCCTTGTTGCGGATCCGCGCGAGCTGGTCGTCGGACATCTCCGAGACCAGCGTGCCGTTCAGCCAGTACTCGCCCGACGTGGGCGTGTCGAGGCAGCCGATCACGTTCATGAGCGTCGACTTGCCCGAGCCCGACGGGCCCATGATCGCCACGTACTCGTTCCGCGCGATGGCGATGTCCACCCCGCGGAGGGCGCGCACGATCTCGCCCCCCATGTCGTAGTGGCGCTGAATGCCGCGGGTCACGATGACCCACCGGCCCTCGGGCGCCCGCCCCCGTTCGGAGACGACGGCCGCCCGCTCGGCGGTCGAGCTGATCGGCGTTTCCGCAGTGTGCTGGCTCACTTGGCGCCTTCCTGGGGTTTCTTGGTCTCGACCTTCGTTTCCCGCACGACCATTCCGTCCTTCAGGTCACGGATCGCCTGGTACGTGCCGGCCACGATGCGCTCGCCCTCCTTGAGTCCGTCGAGCACCTCGAAGTCCTTCTCGCCCGCGATCCCTACCTTTACGGGCCGGAAGGTGACTTTGTTGTCCGCGCCCACCACGAACACCCCTTCCACGTCCTTCTTGCCCACGTCGACCTTCGGCTTCGGCCGGCCCAGGCCGACCGCCGTGTCGGCATTGTCGAGCGCCTGGTTCTCGCGCACGGTGAGGGCGATGATCGGAATCGCCAGCACGTTCTTCCGCGTGGCGGTGATCACCTTGGCCGTGGCCGAGAAGTCGGGGCGTGTGTCCTGCGGCACGTTGAGCAGGCGAATCGTCACCTCGTAGTCCACCGCCTGATCGGACGTCGACGCGCTGGCCGTGGTCGACGCGCCGCTCACCGAGCTGTTGGCGATTTCCGTCACGCGTCCCAGGAACGTGGTGTCCGGGAAGGCGTCGATCTGCACCACGGCCGAGTCACCCACCTGGATGCGCGAGACGTCCGTTTCGTCGACCTTCACCTTGGTCTCGAGCTGCGACATGTCGCTGATCGTGAGCAGCGTGGCCGCGTCCTTGTTCAGCGTGCCCTGAATGGCGGTCTCGCCCTGCTCCACGTTGAGCCGCGTCACGCGTCCCGACATCGGCGCGTAGATCGTGGTCTTGGCGAGCGACGACTTGGCGTTGTCGAGCGAGGCGATCGCCTGGTCCACCTGGTGGCCCGCCGCTTCGAGCAGGGCCTGATTCACGTCGGCCGTGGTCCGGAGCTGATCCATGGACTCGGCCGACACGAACTGCTTGTTGGCCTTCTGCAGTTCGAGCGCGCGGCTGTACGCCTGCTGCGCCTGCATGAGGTTGGCCTTGGCCTGCTCCTGCTGCGCCTTGGCGGCGGCGACGTTGGCCTCCCACTGCTTGACCGTGGCTTCGGCGTTCGAGGGGTCGATCTGCAGGAGGAACTGCCCCTGCTTCACCATGTCGCCCTCCTTTACGGCGAGCTTGGTGATCTTGCCCGAGACGTCGGAGCTGACGTTGACCTTGGTGTGCGGACTCACCTGTCCGCTCGCGGTGACCGACGCCACCAGATCGGCCCGCTTCACGGGCTCGATGCGGACTTCCACGCCGGCCTTCGACCGCTTGAGGGCGCCGGTGACGACCACGGCGGCCACGACGATCAGAATGACGGCGAACACGGACCACTTTGCGCGCTTGCTCATGGATGTCCCCGGGGGCTATCGGAGAGGGCGCCCGACCGCGCTCTCGAGCGCGGCGAACGCCTTCTGATAATCATAAATGGAATTCAGGCGGTCCACCTGCGCCTGGACGAACGAGCCGTGCGCCGTGGTCACGTCGAGATACGTGGCCTGGCCCACGCGGTACCGCTCCTGCGCGTACTGGTATTCCTCGCGCGCCTTGTCGGCGTTCTGCTGCCGCAGGGCGATCGTCTTGTAGGCGAGTTGCAGGTTCAGATACGCCTGCGTCACCTGCGTGCGCGTCTGCAGTTCCTGCGCCTTGAGCCGGTACTCCGCCGACTCCTTGTCGGCGATGGCCTGCTGCACGTTCTGCTCGCGGTTGAACCCGTCGAAGATCGGCAGCGACAGCGTGGCCGACACCGACAGCGGCGACCGCGTGAACTTGAACGGGAAGACGTTGTTCGAGCTGCGGATGGCGTCGATCTCGCCCGGGGTCAGCGTGGGCGACGGACAGCCGACCGCGCTCAGCCCCACCCCCGTGCGGATGGAATCCTGCGTCATGCACCCGGCGAACGACCGGAGCGCGCCCGCCTGCGCCGAGTTGACCAGGTAGTCGGAATTCGTGTACTGGTATGAGTTGCCGCCCCACCCGGTGCTCAGCGAGAGCGTGGGCGTGTAGCGCGATTCCGCCGTCTTCACGCCCAGCGCCGCCGCGCGCTGCGACGCGCGCAGCGCGGCGATGGCCGGATTGCGCCCGTGCGCGAGCTGCAGCAGCGAATCCAGCGCGAACGCCGGGAGATCGGTGTTGAACGTCGTCGTGAGCTGCACTCCCGGCGGCTCCGGCGCGCCGATGTTCTGGTACAGCGTCACCAGCGCCACCTCGGCGTTGTTGTGCGCCGTGAGCGCCGCGATCTGCGCCTGGCCCAGCGCCACTTCCGCGCTGTTCACGTCGAGGATCGTGCCCTGGCCCACCTGCATCTTGGCCTTCGCCAGGTCGAGCTGCGCCTGCGCCGTGATCACCAGCGTGTCCTGCAGCGCGGCGTTGGCCTGCGCCGCCAGCGCGTCGAGATATGCCGACGTCACGTTGGCTCGCAGCAGCTCGGCCTGACCCGTGATGTTCGCCTCGGTGGCCGCCCGGTTGGCGTTCTGCAGCTTGGGGTTCATGAACGTCGCCGCGTTCACGCTGTAGCTCACGCCCAGGCTGTAGTGCGACGTCACGGCGTCCGACGATCCCGTGAACGTGAGGCCCTGGAAGACCTGGCTGCCCGCCTGCTGATAGCCGGCCCCGAACGATGAGCTGACCGTGGGCAGGAACGCGCCGTACGCGCTCCGCACCGCGGCGTCGGCCGTGCGCCGGCCCGTCACCGTCTGGAGGTAGGTCGGGTTGCTCTGCCGCGCGAGCGCAACGGCCTGGGCGAGTGACAGCGTCGGCCCGGACGGTGACGCCGCGCCCTGGGCCAGCGCCGCCTGACCGACGAACGCGAGCACTGCTGCTGACACCAAAACACGCATGGAGAGGTGATCCTTTGGTAAGGGGTCAGCCGCCCATACGGAGGGGGGGCGCACCCGGTTTCAGGCCTGCGGGTGAAGCGCCCCACGCGCGCCCATCCGGGCGCGCGGCTCAGCGCGGCAGTTCGTCGCGCTGCGCCACCAGGCCCTGGGCCGGCACCGCCACCCTGAGCAGATGGCCGCTCGCATCGACCCAGATATCGCGGCTCGCGCCGTTCGCGCCGATCAGCGCAAAGTGGCGGGCGCTCGCCGTTCCCCGGCCCACGCGGATCGCTTCCTGTCCCCGCTCTTCAAAGCGAAATGTAGTCTGCGTACCGGTGCGGGGGTCGATGGCCGAGAACTGGCCCCGACGCGGGGGCAGCACCGCGAAGTAGTATGGGTCGAAGGCGTGCTCGTCGATCAGGAGCGGATTGGTCCCCATCACGAAGTCCCGCGCCGATTCGCCCCCCGGCGTCTTGGTGAGGGTGCTGAACCGCCCGGGCCGCCCGCTCCCGTCCACGTGCGCCGTGAGACGCGCCTGCACCCGCACCTCGGCCTCGTACGTCAGCGGCGCGCCCAGCGAATCGGTGGTGAGCCGGAGCGCGATGCGCGCCGTGTCGAACGAGATCGTGGCCGTGGCCCGGTAGGCCTGGCCGCCCCCGGCCGCCGCGCGCACGATGCGGTACGCCTCGCGGCCAATCGGCGCGCCGTTGCGCGTGATCACCAGCGTGCCCTCGTCCACCAGGGTGTCCTGCGCGCCGGCGCGTGCCGCCAGGGGGCCGAGGGCGAGGAACAGGGCGGTGACGATCTGGACCGGTCGCATGTATAGGGGGTACCCAGGAGCGCGGGTCAGGTTCAGGAACGGGAGGCCGGTGCCAGGAAGATACGCTCGCGCACGCGATCGCGAATGCGCGCGTAGATCCGCTGCCCCTTCTCGGCGGACGCCAGGGTGGGGCGGCCAATCGACCCCGGGCTCCCGGCCGGAACCTCCAGCCATCCGCGGCGGTACCGTCGCACGGCCTCGTCGGCCATCATATAATCTTGTGCCAGCGACATTTGCACGAATTCCGGCGCCACGTAGAGCAGGAGCGACGTATCCACCTCGTCACCATGCATCGGTTCCAGCTGCCCCTCCAGCAGGTCCCGAAAGTCCAGCCCGAAGACGTTCACCGCGCGCACGCGCGCGGCCGTCGTAATCACCGTCTCGAGCGCTTCCAGGTGCGAGTCGCCGTCGTGGGCCGTGAGCAGAATGAACTCGCGCACGCCCTCGCTCTCCCACGCGGCGGCCAGGTCGTTCAGCGCGCGGTGCAGCGTTTTGCGGCGCACGCCGGCGTTCCCGGCGAACACCCGCGCGGTGGGCACGTTGACCCCGTACTCCACCGTCGGCGCGCGCAGCACGCGGAACTCCGCCGAGAGATCATCGGCCAGGCGCTCCACGATGAGGGTGTCGCCGCCCAGGGGCAGGTGGGGGCCGTGCTGCTCGCAGGTGCCCACGGGCACGATGAGCCGCGGGTCGGCCGCGAGCGTGGCGGCCACTTCGGCGGGGCGCAGTTCCTTGAGGCGTCGGGGGCGAGGCGCGGGAGCAGGCGAACTCATGAGGCCCGGGTGAACGGTGACCGTCGTGCGCGCTGACCGATGGCGCGCGGCCTGGTGGCCGGTGGCGGCGGCGATCGCGCTGCTGGCCGCCAGCCAGTGGCTGAACGGCACGAGCGTACAGTATCTCGCCGCCGCCGCGCTCGCCACCGCGGCGGCCGCGGCAGGGCTCCGGACGGTCTCGGCGCGGGGGCGGGTGTGGGCGGGCGCGTGCACCATCGTGCTCGTGGCGGTGGTGCTGCTGTCCGCGCTGTCGCAGTGGAAGCTCTATCGCATCGACGCGCACTGGCCCGACATCCGGGCCTCGCTGTCGGGTGACGCGCTGGCGGCGCTGGACCGCCGCGTGGATGAGACCGTGGCGCGGATGCACGCCGACGCCGAGCGCGCGCTGGCCGCGCCCGCCGACACCGCGGGGGCGTTCGCGGCGATGGGGGCGCTGGTGCCGCCGGTGGGCGACGCGGGCGTGGTGCTGTACGAGCGGGGCGAACCGCTGGCCTGGGCAGGGCGGGTGCACGTGGCCACGGACTCCCTCGTGGAGCCGGTGGGGGTGGCGCGGAGCAGTTTCTATACGAGTCTCTACGCCGTGGCCGTGCGCGGCGGGCGCCGGGCGGTGGTCACCGAACTGCTCGACGCCGTGCCGCCCGCCGACCGCCTCAGCCATCCGATCGCCGGCGAGATCGCCGGCGTGGTGGGCATCCCGGGGTTCGAGTTCGCCCCGGCGCCGGCCGCGGCCACCGCCGCCGACTGGGAAGCCCTGCGCGACCATACTAAAATACTAATATACGTCCGGCCGGCCGCGCTCACCGAGGCGGCGGTGCGCCTCGAGGCGCTGCAGAGCGCCCGCCTCGTGGTGGCCGTGGCGCTGGCCCTGGCCCTCGTCTGCTTCCTCATCGCCGCCTGGCGCGTGGGGCGCCGCTTCCGGTGGCGGCTGGCCACGGTGGGCGTGGGGCTCCTGTGCACGGCCTCGGTGCCGCTGGGCACGTTCTCCAACTACTCGCGCCTCTTCGACGCGTCGCTCTTCTACACGCCCATCGGCGGCGCGCTCACCGCCAACGCCGGCGCGCTCATCGTCACCGGCGTGCTGGTCATGCTCGCCCTCCTGGCCGCCGTGCGCCGCCTGGCCCGCCACCGCCCCCGCGCCTGGTGGGCGCTGGCCGTGCTGCTGATCGCCGGCCTGGGGCCGTTCCTCCTCCGCGACCTGGCCCGTGGTATTTCAATTCCTATATACGGCGTCAATGCGTCGCTCTGGCTCATCTGGGAGGTCCCCATCTTCCTGGCCGGCAGCGCCGTGCTGCTGGCCGGCGCCACGGCCGGCAGCGCCGCCCTGGGACCCCGCCGCGGCGTGCCCCCGTGGGTGGGGCCGCTGCTCGCCGCCGGCGCCGCCGTGCTCGCGCCGGTCACCTGGCAGGCCGACGGCCGCTGGCCCTGGTGGTATCCCATTCCGTGGATCGTCGCCATCGCCGCGCTCGCCCTCTCGCGGCGGTCGCGGGCCATCGTGAGCAGCGCCGCCGCCGTCGCCGCCCTCGGCGCCACCACGCTCGTCTGGGGCGCCACCACGCGCGGCCGCATGAGCCTCGCCGAGCACGACGTGCAGGGGCTGAGCCAGAACGACCCGTACGTCGTGTCGCTCGTGGAACGGTTCGGCGCCAGCGTGCGCGCCGCCGGCCCGCCCGAGGTCTCGCGCCAGTGGCTCCTGCGCGCCTACGCCGGATCGCCGCTCGCCCCCGCGGGATTCCCCGTGTGGCTCTCCATCTGGACCAACGACTCCACGCCCGCCGCCGTGCTCCCGGCGTCGTCGATGCAGGTGCCCATGGTCCAGGCCCGCGCCATCGCCACGCAGGCCCGCGCCGTGGACAGCACGGTGGAGTACCCCATCATCGCCGAGCCCGCGGTGCAGTTCGGCATGGGCATTCCGGTGGGCAAGGTCGTCATCGTCGTGGTGGCCGCGTCGCGCACGCGGCTCATCTCCGCCGACCCGTTTGCCAAACTCCTCGGCATCGACCAGCCCCCGGAGGCCGAGCCGCCCTACGTGCTGCAGCTCGCCGAGGCACCCCTGCGCCCGCCGGTGGGCGCGCCGTCCATCGATTGGCGGCGTGAAGGCACGGCGCTGCACGGCGACTGGATCGCGCGCGGCACCGGCCTTGGCCCCTCGCGCGTGCACCTCGAGGTGGAGCTGCGCTCGGTGGACGCGCTCATTCAGCGCGGCACGCTGGTCGTGCTCTTCGACCTGGCCATCGTAGGACTGCTCTGGCTCATGAGCGTGCTCGCCGACGGCGCAGTGGGGCGCTGGCTGCGCGAGCGCCAGCGCCGCTGGCGGCGCAGCTACCGGACCCAGCTCACGCTGGCGCTGTTCGGGTTCTTCATGATTCCAGCGGCCGCGTTCGCCGCCTGGGCGTACGGAGAACTCGCGTCCGACGCGCGACAGAGCCGGGAGTTGCTGGTGGGCGAGACGCTGCGCGCGGTGGCGCCCGTGACGGGCACCTCCGAATGGCTGGCCGACGAGAGCCGTCGGCTCTCCACGCCGCTCTTCCTCTATCGCGACGGCGAGCTCACCGCCGCCAGCGATTCGTTGCTCGCCTCGCTGGCGCCCACGGGGCGCTTCCTCCCCGCCGCCACGCAGCTCGCACTCGGCGTGCACGACGAGGTCGCGCAGAGCCGCGACGAGACGCTGGGTGCGTCGCACGCGCTGTTCGGGTTCCGTGCCGTGGACGATCCGCACGGGCCGGTGGTGCTGGCAGCCCCAGCGCGCGCCGACGACCTCGCGCTCGACCGCCGCCGCCGCGACCTCGGCATCCTCGTGCTCTTCGCCACGGTCACCGGCGCGCTCGCGGCGTTCCTGCTCAGCGGGCTCGTGGCGCGCGGCCTGGCGGGGCCCATCCGTTCGCTGCGGCAGGCCGCGCTCACGCTCGCCGCCAGCGGACGCGCGCCCACGCTCGAGGACAACCCCACGGTGGAGTTCCGCCCGGTGTTCGCGGCGTTCCGCCGCATGGCCACCGACCTCGAAGCGAGCCGCGCCGCCACGGCACACGCCGAGCGCGTCCTGGCGTGGGGCGAGATGGCGCGCCAGGTGGCGCACGAGATCAAGAATCCGCTCACTCCCATCCGCCTCGGCGTGCAGCACCTCCAGCGCGCGCGCGCCGACAAGCGCGTGGACTTCGACCGCGTGCTCGATGAAAACGTGAAGCGCATCCTGGCCGAGATCGACCACCTCGACGCGATCGCGCGCGCGTTCAGCCGCTATGGCGCGCCCCCCAACGCGCGGCCGGCGGGCGAGCCCACCGACGTGAGCGCCGTAGTGCGCGATCTCATCGGCCTCGAGCGCATGGGCGAGGAGGGGATCGACTGGCCGCTGGAGGCGGACGATGGGCGGTGCGTGGCCATCGCCCAGCGCGACGAGCTGCGCGAGGTGCTGCTCAACGTGTACGAGAACGCGCGACTGGCCGGGGCGCACACCATCGCGACCACGCTCCGCTCGACGAACGGCAGCGTCGCGATCGAGGTGCGCGACGACGGGCACGGCATCCCCGGCGACGTGCTTCCGCGCGTGTTCGAGCCGCACTTCTCCACGCGCACCAGCGGGAGCGGGCTGGGGCTCGCCATCAGCCGCCAGCTCATCGAGGGGTGGGGCGGAACGATCGACCTCGAGAGCGCGGAGGGCGAGGGGAGCCTCGTGCGGATCACCCTCGCGTCGGCCTGAGCTAGAGGCGCACCCGCACCGTTTTCACGTTCACGAATTCGCGAAGCCCGAAGCCGCTGAGCTCCCGGCCGTACCCGGAGGCCTTCACGCCGCCAAAGGGGAAGCGCGGATCCGACGCGACCATGGCGTTGACGAACACACTGCCGGCGTCGAGCTCGCGGGCGAACCGCCGCGCCTCGGCGGCGTCGCGGGTCCAGGCGCTGGCCCCGAGGCCGAACCGGGTGCCGTTGGCGATGCGGATGGCGTCGTCGAGGTCGCGGGCCACGAACACCGACGCCACGGGGCCGAACAGCTCGTCGTCGGCCGCGGGCGAGCCGGCGGGGACGTCG
>JAGWRB010000094.1 GCA_028876725.1 Gemmatimonadota bacterium | reverse complement strand
CCTTCCTTGTTGTCGCCGCGCGGCGGGTAGTAGTTGATGCGCACGACGTGCGAGAAGTCCTTGTACAGATCGGGATACTGCTCCGGCTGCAGGATGGTGTGCAGCACGCTGAGCTTCGACTCTTCCTTCGTCTTGAACGACTGGGGATCGTCGAGCACCTCGCCGTCCCGGTTGCCGAGGATGTTCGTGGAGTACCAGCCGGCGAGCCCGAGCATGCGCGCCTTGATGGCCGGCGCGATGACCGTCTTCATCCACGTCTGCCCGGTCTTGAAATCCTTCCCCGAGATCGGCACGCCCTTCTGGATGGCCAGCTCCTGCAGCGCCGGCGTGTCGACGGCGAGGTTGGGCGCGCCGTTGGCGTACGGCACGCCTTCCATGATCGCGGCCCACGCATACAGCATCGCCGGCGAAATCGCTTCGTCATTCGATTCCATCGCCTGCTCGAACGCGGCGATGGACGCGTGCTGCGGGCCCGGCTTGATGAAGATCTCCGTGGACGCGCACCACACGATGACCAGGCGATCGAGCTTGTGCTTCGCCTTGAAGTCGCGAATGTCCTGGCGCAGCTGCTCGGCGAGCTCGCGCTTGGTCTTCCCCTGCTTGACGTTGCTGCCGTTGATCCGCGTCACGTAGTGATTGTCGAACACGGCCGGCATCGGTTTGATGCCCTTGAGGAAATCGGCCACGCGTTCGAGATCGGCCGGCTCGAGCACGCCCGCCTTCTTGGCGGCGGTGTACGCGTCGTCGGGAATGGGGTCCCAGGCGCCGAATACGAGGTCGTTGAGGTCGGCCAGCGGCACGAAATCCTTGATGAGGGGCGACCGCTTGTCGGTGCGCTTGCCCAGGCGAATCGTCGCCATCTGGGTCAGCGAGCCGATGGGCTTGGAGTGGCCGCGGCGGATGCTCTCGACGCCGGCCATGAACGTGGTCGCCACGGCCCCGAGGCCCGGCGTGAGCACTCCCAGCTTGCCGGTGGCCGGGCGGGGCGCCTGGCGCGCTTCGGTTGACGAACCCTGCACGACGTTACTCTCCTTTGAGCAAGGGACGCGCGTCGAACGCCGGAGCCGGCCGCGGCGCGGGAGACCCGGCTGCGTCGTCAGGCGACGTCGAGGCGTCCGTGGGCGTCGTGGCCCGATACACGAAGGCCACACGCTGATAGACGGTGATCCAGGCCGTCACGGTCAGGATCACGATGATGACCGCCAACACGACCCCATGCAGGGTCAGACCGAAGAACGCCTGCGGCACCGAGAGCAGCACCACCCGTTCCGGCCGCTGCAGCATCCCCACCTTCGCGTCGATGCCCAGCGCTTCGGCCCGCGCCCGGGTGTACGAGGTCAGGAACGCCCCGATGAGCCCGAGCAGGCAGACCACCACCATGGGCACGCTGGCCCACGAATGGTGCAGCTGGTTCAGCGCGTAGAACACCGCCAGGCCGCCGAGCACGAAGCCGTCGGCCAGCCGGTCGAGCGTGGAGTCGAGGAAAGCGCCGAACGTCGAGGCCTGCCCCGAACGCCGCGCCACGGTGCCGTCGAGCACGTCGAACAGCGCCGTGAGGCCCAGAAAGAACCCGCCCCAGCTGATGTGCCCGGTGCCGTAGATCACCCCGCCGACCACCGTGCACAACGTGCCGATCACCGTGATCGTGTTGGGGTGCACGTGATGCCGCACGCACCAATCCGCCACGGGATCGATGAGCCGCAGGTATCCGTTCTTCAGCCAGTCCGGCAGAATCTTCATTCGGCTCCGAGACGTGCACTCGGCAAGCGCCGCGCCGCTCGGTCCGGCGGCGGGGGCGGGGGCAAAAAGCAAAACGGCCGGAGCGACGCCCCGGCGGCTAATAGTATCCGGTTGGCAAACGCGGAGCAACCGCGCCCGGGCCGCGCTTCCGCGCGCGCCCGAGCGCCTTATTGTTGAGCATGCCGAAGCGCCGATTCTTCCGATCGCTCCTGCTCGCGATGACGATGCTCGCCGCCGCCGGCGCACCCGCCGCGTCGCAGGGGCCCGCCCCCACCGAGCGCGTCGCGCCGCGCTCCACCGCGCTCCGCCGCGCCCTGGATGACACGCTGCGCCGCGTGCTCGACGCCGCCGTGCGCGATCGCGCGTTCCCCGGTGCCTTCGCCGTCGTGGGCGACCACGCGGGCATCCTCGCCAGCTACGGCGCCGGCCACCTCGACTGGACGCACACCCCCCGCCCCGATCTCCACTCGATGTGGGATCTCGCCTCGCTGACCAAAGTCATCGGGATGACGTCGGCGATGATGCAGCTCGTCGAACAGGGGAAGGTCTCGCTCGACGCGCCCGTGCAGCGCTACCTCCCCGAGTGGCGCGGGCCGCGCAAGGCCGAGGTGACGGTGCGCATGCTGCTCACGCACACCTCGGGGTTACCGGCGTTCCGCGCGTACGACCAGATCACGACCAACGCCGACAGCATCGCCGCCCTCATGATGGCCGAGCCGCTCGAGGCCGCGCCGGACACGCGGTACGTGTACAGCGACATCGGGGCGTGGCTGGCCGGCAAGATCGTGGAGCGGGTGAGCGGCGAGCGCCTCGACCGCTACCTCGCCGAGCACGTGTTCGGCCCGCTCGGCATGCACGACACGATGTACAACCCGCCCGACTCGCTCAGGCCGCGCATCGCGCCCACCGAGGTCGATCCGCGGCGCGGCGGAAAGCTCTGGGGCAAGGTGCACGACGAGCGCGCGTATTACCTGGGCGGCATCTCGGCGCACGCGGGGCTGTTCAGCAGCGGATACGACCTGGCGCGGTTCGCGGAGATGTATCTCAACGGCGGGGCGCTGGGGAGCGTGCGGCTGGTCCGCCCGCAGACGGTGATCGCGTTCACCACGCGGCAGGATACCGCGCTGTCCAACCGCGCGCTCGGGTGGGAGAAACCCGACGGCACGAACTCCGCGGGCCATCTGATGTCGGCCTCCGCGTTCGGGCACACCGGGTTCACCGGCACGTCGATCTGGATCGACCCGGCGCAGGATCGATTCATCGTGCTGCTGACCAACCGCGTGGACCCCACCCGGAACAACCATAAGATCGGCGCCGTTCGCGTGGCGCTGGCCGATGCCCTGGGCGAGGCATTTGCCCGCGACGCCGCGGCGCCCGCCCAGGGTGAAGCAGGCGCTCCCGCCCGGCGGCGGCACTAGGAACTCGACGGCCCACGGTGCGCTTGATGCACTGTCCGGGGCCGCTATATTTCGGCCCAGAAGCAGAGCGGGAGTACAAGCCGCTCAATGACTTGGAGGAATTGGATGAGCACCACTCAGCAGCCGGATGTGATGGTGACCGTGACCGAGGTCGCCAGCGCCGAAGTCAAGAAGTTCATGGAGCAGGAAGGCGTGAATCCTTCCGTCGGCGGATTGCGCGTGAGCGTGCAGCCGGGCGGTTGCAGCGGGTTCAAGTACGGGCTGCTCATCGAGGATGCCGCGGCCGAAGACGATTTCGTCGTCGATCAGGGCGGATGGCGCGTGCTCGTCGATCCGTTCTCCGCGCAGTACCTCAACGGGGTGACCATCGACTACGTGTCGTCGATGCAGGGCTCCGGCTTCACGTTCAAGAACCCGAACGCCACGGGCGGGTGCGGGTGCGGTAGCAGCTTCACCGCTTGACCAGCGGGTTCACCGCTTTCGACGCCGTCGTCCTCGTCGCCTATCTGGCGGGGACGACGGCGTTCGGCATCTGGCTCGGACGCCGCCAGAAGAACGCCCGCGACTACTTCGTGGCCGGCCGCGACATTCCGTGGCCGGCCGTTCTGTTTTCGGTGGTCGCCACCGAGACCAGCGCGCTCACCTTCATCAGCATTCCGGGGCTCGCGTACGTCGGGAATCTCGGATTCCTCCAGGTGGTCGTCGGCTACCTGCTCGGGCGCATCGTGCTCGCGTACACCCTGCTCCCCCGCTACTACCAGGGGGAGATCGTCACCGCGTACACGATGCTCGAGCAGCGCTTCGGGACGGCCACGCGCCGGTTCACGTCCATCGTGTTCATGGGCACGCGCGCCATGGCCGACTCGGTGCGCGTGTTCGCCACGGCGATCCCCGTGGCGCTGATCCTGAGCGGCACGGGGCACCTGCCCTCGCGGGCGCTCATGCCGACGGCCATTCTGATTCTCGGCGCGCTCACCGTGCTCTACACGTACAAGGGCGGGATGCGCGCCGTGGTGTGGACCGAGCTCATTCAGGCGGGGATCTACGTGTTCGGCGGATGCGTGGCCCTCTGGCTGCTGGGGCGCGCCGCGCCCGGCGGGTGGCACGCGATCCTCGGCTCGGCGCGCGCCGCGGGGAAGCTGCAGGTCATCGACTGGTACACGGGCTTCGACCGCCCGCATACCGTGCTGGCGGGGCTGCTCGGCGGCGCGTTCCTGTCGATGGCGTCGCACGGCGCCGACCAGCTCATCGTGCAACGGCTGCTTTCGGCGCGCTCGCTTCGCGACGCGCAGAAGGCCGTGATCGGGAGCGGCGTGGCCATCATCGTGCAGATGGCGCTCTTCCTGATGATCGGCGTGGGGCTGTGGGCGCACTTCGGCGGGCGCACGTTCAGCACGCCCGACGACGTCTTCCCGACGTTCATCATCCAGGCCATGCCGCCGGGCCTGCTGGGGCTCGTCGTGGCGGCGATCGTCGCCGCCACCATGAGCACACACTCGGCGGCCATCAACGCGCTCGCCGCGGCCGCGACGCACGACCTCTATCTCCCGATCACCGGGCGCGCCGCCGACGACCCGCGCACCCTGCGCGTGGGAAAGTGGTTCGCGCTCTTCTGGGGCGTGGCGCTCACCGCCGGCGCCCTGCTCTTCCGCCAGCAGGGCACGCCCGTGGTGGTGATCGCGCTTTCGATCGCGTCGTTCACGTACGGCGGCCTGCTCGGGGGGTTCTTCCTCGCGCTCTTCGTTCCGCGCGCGGCTCAGCGCGACGCGATCATCGGCATGTCCGTGGGCATCGCGGCCATGGCGATCGTGGTGTTCGCAAAACCGCTCGCGACCGCGTATCCTTCCCTCGCGCCAACGCTGGGCCCGCTCGGCGCGGTCGCCTGGCCCTGGTACGTGCTCATCGGCACGGCCATCACCCTGCTCACCGGAACTCTCTCGTCGCTCACCCGCCCGCGCGCGGTGGCGGCGCGCATCTGACATGACGGCACTCGTAATCGGCATCGACGGCGGCGGCAGCAAGACCATGGCCATGGTCGCGGACGAACAAGGCACCACTCTTGGCGACGCGACCGGCGCGCCGAGCGCGGTGCGCGCGGGCGGCGTGGACGCGAGCGCGCAGGTTATCGTGGAGACGGCGCGCGCGGCGCTCCAGGCCGCGGGCGCGGACGCCGCGCCCCGCGTGGTGTGCGTGGGCGCCGCCGGCGTGGGGCGCGAGTCGCTGCGCCTGGAGCTGTGGGAAGCGCTCAACGCCGCCGAACTCGCCGACGAGGTGATCGTGCAGAGCGACTTCTCGATCGCGTTCGAGGACGCATTCGGAGAGAAGACGGGGATTCTCCTCCTCGCGGGCACCGGCTCGGTGGCCATGGGGCGCGGACCCGCGGGGGCCATGGAGCGCTGCGGCGGCTGGGGCCCCGACTTCGGCGACGAAGGGGGCGGTGCGTGGATCGGCCGCAAGGCGCTCTCCATCGTGGCCGCGTCCGCGGACGGGCGTGAGCCGGAGACCGCGCTCACCGGCGCCATTCTCACCGCGACGGAGTCGACCGCAGTGGAGGACCTCGTCGCGTGGGCGGCCGATGCCACGCCGAGCCGGCTGGCGGCGCTCGCGCCCATCGTGGTGCAGGCGGCCGACGCCGGCGATCTGCGCGCCAACTCGCTGCTCGATCTGGCCACCGAGGAGTTGGCCCTGCATGCGCGCGCGCTGGCGCGGCGCCTGTTCGCCGACGAGCGG
>JAGWRB010000093.1 GCA_028876725.1 Gemmatimonadota bacterium | reverse complement strand
GTTCACGTCGGCCAGCGACGTGGAGTTCCGGCCGGCGTAGTGCGCGGCGTCGCCCGTCAGCGTGCTGTCGTCGAGCACCAGGTACCCCTGCGCTCCGTGCTGCATCACCACGTGCAGCGCGCTGTCCCTGGCGGCGGCGAGCTGCGCCGGTGCCAGCGTCTCGACGCGCGGCGGCGCCCGGCTCAGCCGGTTCGAGCTGATCCAACCCTCCCTCCATCAGATCTTCCTCGATCGGGTCGGCGCCACGGGCGTCGAGCCGGGGATGAGCGGCAATGGCTAAAGTCCTGGTCGTCTTCAAGCGCGAATACCTCGAGCGCGTGCGCTCGCGGTGGTTCATCATCGCCACGGTGCTCGGCCCGGTGTTCATGGCCGCGATCATCGTCGGGCCGGCGCTGCTCGCCGCGCGCACCAAGGGATCGTCGAACCTCGCCAACGTGATCGTGCTCGACGCCACGGGCACCGACCTCGGCGCGCGCATCGCCAAGTCGCTCGCCGACACCGCGCCCAAGAGCCCACCCCCGCACGTCGAAACGCTGACCGCCGCCCAGCTCGCGGCCGCCGAAGACAGCGCCCTGCACGTGGTCATGCAGCGCGGCGCGCAGGGGTACCTGGTGCTCGACGACAGCACGCTGACGGGCGACGCCGCGCACTACGCCGGCCGGAACTCCACGTCGCTGGCCGACGTGAACACGTTGAAGACCACGGTCCGACAGAACCTCCTCGACATGCGCCTCGAGCGCGCCGGCATCCAGCCCGACAGCGTGGCCAAGCTCACGGGCGGCAAGCTGGAGCTGCGCACCGACAAGATCACCGACCGGGGGCTCGAAACGGGGGGCGGCATGTCGAGCATCGTGTTCGGCTACGCCATCGCGTTCGTGCTCTACATGATGATCGCGCTGTACGGGCAGAACATGCTGCGCGGGGTGCTCGAAGAGAAAACCACACGGGTCGCCGAGGTCGTGGTGTCGAGCGTCAAGCCCGACGTGCTGCTGGCCGGCAAGATCCTGGGCGTCGGCGCCGTGGCGCTCACGCAGGTGGCCGTGTGGACGCTGTCGGCGGTCTATCTGGCGTCGTTCGGCATGGACATGGTCAACACCATCGCCGGGTCGTCGGCCGCGTCGCACGGGGTGCATTTCCCCACCGTGTCGCCGGGCGTCGGTGCCGCGCTGCTGCTGTTCTTCATCCTCGGCTTCATGTTCTACTCGTCGCTGTTCGCCGCCGTGGGCGCCATGGTGAGCAACCAGGAAGACGTGCAGCAGGCGCAGTGGCCGGTGATGATGCCGCTCATCGCGTCGATCGTGCTGATGGGCCCGGTGCTGGCGAACCCGTCGAGCACGCTCGCCCGCGTCGCCTCGTGGATCCCGTTCTCGGCGCCGATCATCATGCCGCTGCGCATGGCGCTCATCCCCATTTCATGGCCCGAGCTGGGGGCCACCATCGCCGGGCTCGCGCTGGCCTGCTGGGCCGCGGTGTGGGTATCGGCGCGGATCTACCGCGTGGGGCTGCTCATGTACGGCAAGCGCCCCACGCTCGGTGAACTGGTGAAGTGGATCCGGATGGCCTGACGGCCGGCTACCCCAGCCCCGCTTCGCGGGCCAGGCGCGCGCGCACGCGCTCCACGCGCTGCGCCTGGCCGGCGGCGGGGAACCGCTCGTAGAACCCCTCGCGCCGGAAGTCGCGCACCAGCTCGCGCCATGGGGAGAACGCGCCGGCGAGCGGCGCATCGAGCGGGGTGCCGGGCGCCACGCCCAGGCGGTCGGCGCCCGCCACCACCGCCTCGGCCATGCGGAGCAGGGCCTTGAGCGTGACGTCGCGGGTGATCATGTAACGCTTATTGTCGCCCCAGGCGTCGCCGAATGCGCCGCGCGCCGCGCGCAGCACGTCGCGCAGCAGGGCGTAGCCGCGCGCCTCGCTGCGCCCGCGGCCGTCGGCGATCCACGGCTCCACCGCCGCCCGCGTCACCAGCCGGTGCACCTCGGAGAACACCTGCGCCTGGTTGATCCACAGGTCCCGCTGCGAGCGCCCGCCGAGCATGTTGATGTGGTACTGCAGCGGCGAGTCGCCATCCTCGTACAGGCGCCGCACCAGGCGCGCCGCGTATTTCTTGCTGTCGTCGGTGCCCCACTCGATCTTCTCGTACAGGTCGATGAGGTGACTCTTGTTGATTTTCGTATGCGTGGAGTTGATGACCACGAACATCTCGGTGGCGAAGTCGGCCGTCTTGCCGTCGAAGATCACGCACGGCACGTCCACGCGGCGATCCGCGTCGGGCTCCTGCAGGTAGAAGTTCAGCCCGGCCAGCCGGTGCTGGCCGTCGATGATCAGGAACGGGGACGAGGGCTCCTCGAGGTGGCCCATGCGGTCCTGGCCGGAGACCGATCGGAAGCGCAGGGTGTCGGGAGAGAAGAGGAGCACCGCCCCGGGGATCACCGGCTGGTCGGTCTCGTTGCGGTAGAAGTCGCGAATCTGGCGGATCTTCCGCCGGTTGAGCTCGCGCTGGAAGGAATCCGACCCGCGCTCGATGGTCCGGATGAAACGCTCGACGTCGTCGGGCTCCGCACGGCGCTCCTCGCCGCCGATCTGCTCGCCCCGCCCCCCGTAATACCGGCTGATGAACTGCACGTGGCGGAGCAGATCCTCGGCCGGATAGCTGACGAAGTAGAACTCGGCGTCCTTCTGGCGCATGCGCAACGCAAGCATTCGCAACTCCTGATGACGGGGACGGGCGGACGGGGCTCGACCGGCGGACAGGGCGCGTCACGAGGACGCGTATGGCTACGCTAGGCCGCCGCGCGCGCCTGTCAAGGACCGCGGGCCCGGGACGGGGCGCCGCCCCGGGCCGCGTCCCCGCTCAGCCCCGAAGCGCCGCGATCGTGCGCCGGTACGCCGGCATGCCGTACAGCAGCACGGCGATCGCCGCGCTCATCCCGACCACGTTGGCGATGGCCAGCGAGTAGCCCACCGCCGAGTCGGCGTGGAATACGTAGTCGGTGATCACCGCCACCAGCGTGGGCCCCAGCGTGCTCGACACGAGGCTCAGCACGAAGAAATAGACCGCCGCCCCCTGCGCCCGCATCGACGCCGGCACCACCTCGGCCGCCGCCGCGTTGGCCGCGCCCCACGGGAACGCGGCAAAGAAGTTCACGGGCACGAGCCACGCCACCGCCAGCCACGCCGACGGCATGAACGGATAGGCGGTGGCCGAGATGAGCATTCCCACGGCCCCAACCACGCCCACGCGTAAGGGCCCGTCGGTAACGCCGCGGCGCGCGTAGCGATCGGCCAGCCATCCGCCGGCGAGCACGCCGGCCACGCCCACGGTCATCGTCAGCACCCCCTGCACCGTTCCCGCGCGGGCCGCCGTCCATTCGTAATGCCGGATCATGAACGTCGCCAGCCACGCGGCGATGCCGAAGTTCACCATCGCCGACAGCGAGAACCCGATGCTGTTGCACGCGAAGGCGCGCAGGTTGCGCCGCACGTAGGCGAACAGCTCCCCCATGCTCGCGCCGTGCGTGCCCGGCTGACGGGGCGGCTCGCGCACGGTGAGGAACAGCAGCGCGATGAGGAGCCCGGGCAGCCCCACCGCGAAGAACGCGGTCTGCCAGGGGCGCACGGCGCCGACAAGCGGCAGGACGACCCGCCCCTGCGCTTCGAGCGTGCCCACCACGGCCCCGCCGATGACGTACGCCAACCCCGAGCCCACGAATGTGCCCAGCGAATAGACGCTCATCGCCGTGCCCAGGCGCTCGGGCGGGAAGTAGTCGGCCAGGAACGACGTCGCCGCAGGGTTGAGCGTGGCCTCGCCCACCCCCACGCCCACGCGCGCCAGCAGCAGCCGCCCATAGGTGCCCGCCAGTCCGCACGCCGAGGTCATGACGCTCCACGCGGCCACGCCCCAGCCCATTAGCGTTCGCCTATTGGCCCGGTCGGCCAGCCATCCCAGAGGCAGGCCGAGCACGGTGTAGAACACCGAAAAGGCCAGGCCCATGAGGAGGCTCATCTGGGTGTCGGAAATGCCGAGGTCGCGCCGGATGGGCGCGACCATCAGGCTCAGGATCAGCCGGTCCACCCAACCCGCCAGGTTGGCCAGCGTGAGCACGCCGACCACGTACCAGGCATACCGGTTGGACACTCGGGGCGCTGAGGGCATGTGCCGGTCAAATCTATCACCCCGTGCTATCTTGCATCGTGACCATCCCCCGACTTCCCGGGCGCAACGCCGAGGTGGGCGGCCGCCGCATGCGGGCCGGCGCGTCCGCCGCCGCCGGCCCCTCGGCCGCCAAGAAGCCGCTCGATCCCAGGCGCGCCTGGCGCGAAGCGCGCGAGCTCATCCGCGAACACCGGCGCTCGCTCGCCATCGGCCTCTCCCTCATGGTGGTGAGCCGGCTGGCCGGATTCGTGCTCCCCGGCAGCTCCAAGTATCTCATCGATACGGTCATCGGAAAGCACCGCCCCGACCTGCTCTGGCCGCTCGCGCTGGCCGTCGCCGGCGCGACGGTGCTGCAGGCGATCACCTCGTTCCTGCTGTCGCAGGTGGTGAGCGTCGCCGGCCAGCGCGCCATCACCAACATGCGCAAGCGCGTGCAGGCGCACGTGCTGCGGCTGCCGGTGTCCTACTTCGACTCCACGAAAACCGGCATCGTGATCTCGCGCGTGATGACCGACGCCGAAGGCGTGCGGAACGTGGTGGGCACGGGCATCATCCAGCTCCTGGGCGGGCTGATGACCGCGGGTATCGCGATCTCGGTGCTGTTCTACCT
>JAGWRB010000012.1 GCA_028876725.1 Gemmatimonadota bacterium | reverse complement strand
GGCTCCCAGGCGTCCTCGCGCCCGCCGGCGAAACCGAAAGTCTTGAGGCCCATCGACTCGAGGGCGCAATTGCCGGCGAAAATCATCAGATCGGCCCAAGAGATTCTTCGGCCGTACTTCTGCTTGATGGGCCAGAGCAGCCGGCGGGCCTTGTCGAGGCTCACGTTGTCGGGCCAGCTGTTCACCGGCGCGAACCGCTGCTGGCCGCGCCCGCCGCCCCCGCGCCCATCGCCGATGCGGTACGTGCCGGCGCTGTGCCAGGCCATGCGCACGAATAGGGGACCGTAGTGGCCGAAGTCCGCCGGCCACCAGGGCTGCGAATCCGTCATCAGCGCGGCGAGGTCCTTCTTCACCGCCGCCAGGTCGAGGCGCCTGAACTCCGCGGCGTAGTCGAAGCCGCCGCCCATCGGATCGGATTTCGCGGAATGCGCGCGCAGCAGATCCAGGCGGAGGCGGTTCGGCCACCATTCACGCACCGAGGGGCCGCCGCCGGCGGCATGGGGCACTGGGCACTTGGTCTCGTCGCTCATGATGCTCTCTCGTTGAGTTGAAGAATTCCGATCAGGGCCGGGCCCGTTTGCGCGCCCGCTTGCGGCACGCGGGACACCGGCCCCAGTACACCACCTCGGCCTCGTCTATTTCAAAACCGTTATATTCGGCCGGCGTGAGGCACGGCGCGGCGCCCACGGCGCAGTCCACGTCGGTCACGCGGCCGCAGTCGCGGCAGATCAGGTGGTGGTGGTTGTCGCCCACCCGGGTCTCGTAGAGCGCGGGCGACCCGCCCGGCTCGATGCGTCGCAGCACGCCCTTCTCCACCAGGACGGCAAGCGCGTCGTACACCGCCTGGCGCGAGATCGCGCCCAGCTCGGCGCCCGCCAGGTCGGCCACGCCGTCGGCCGTCGCGTGCGGGCGGCGCGCCACCGCATGCAGCACCGCCAGGCGCTGGGCCGTGACGTGCAGCCCATGCCGGCGAAGAAGGTCGGCCGCGTGCTCGCGCATGCGGGGACCATAACCGGAATTCTGGACTCGGTCAAGAACTTGACGGCGTCAGATCACCGCCGTCTCCGCCACCGGCTCCCCGTCGATGCGCGCCTTCAGGTGTTGGTAGAGCGCGATGTCGACCTGATTGTGCTCGACCACGAAGTCCACGACCTTCTGCGGCGCGTTGTAGTATCGGCCGAGCCGCCGCCGCTCCGTACTCACGTGTTCCTTCGCCCCCGAGCCGGCCAGGTTCTGCGACATGTCCACGGGAATCCCGAGCGCGTCGAACGAACGCTGGACGCCGCGGTTGAAGTCGTCGAAGAACGACACCTGCGCGCGCATGGCGTTCACGAGCGCCAGATGCAGGTTCGGGGACTCGTGCGGGTCCAGATACCAGCTGCCCTGCAGGACGCGCGTCATGCAGTTCCGCAGATAGCAGTTCTCATGCGTCAGAAACCCCCGGATCGGATACTCGGCCGTCAGTCTCCCGTAGACGAACTCCCAGTACTCGTCGGAATACAGCGGCACCCGCGTGCGATAGCCGGCGAACCTGATCGTGGCGTCCTCGCACCGGGCTGAGAGCTGGACGATGTTCGAGATCGTGCGCTCCACGGGATCGCGCAGCACGGTGAGATACCGAAATTGATAACTGGGAAAAAGCTGGCCGAACGCGAAGGTGACGTGGCCGAGCAGCAGCTTGGCCTGCTGGAAGTGGGGACTCCGCTTGAACTCGCGCACCAGTTCGGGCAGCTCGAATGCCCGCTCGATGACGCACCGATTCCCCTCGGGCCGCGGCGTGGCGAGCTCGTCGCGGTACAGCGAGGACTCGTCGGTGCCGAAGAACGAGAGGAAGTAGTTGCGGCGAATGGCGCGAAGGCGGTCGAACAGGTAAGTCTGGAGCCCCGTGCCGCCGGTCTTGGGCACGTGCAGGAAGACGACCTTGTCCCGCTCCGGCTCGACGGTCATCGGGTCTCTCGATTCACGATCGCGGCGCGGGCCGCGATCGCGCGTGGTGGGGGGATATCCGCGGTCGCCAAGCTTACCGCGCCATGGGCGCGCGATCAACCCGCCGCACGCCGGCGCCCACCGGCATCAACGTCCCAACGCGCGCGCGTCGTAGGCCCAGTGCAGCAGCGCCTGCCGCTGGCGCCGCCGACACGAGAAGTCGCCACGCCGACATCCGTTTCGCACCTGCGACGCATGACGCTCCATCGCGCGCCAGCGGCGGATCTGTCGCTCGTCGTCGGGACACCGCCGTCCCATATAGTAGCGGCAGTACCACTGGAACCAGCCGCGCGGATCTTCGTGGTAAATCCACCCCTTCCGCCGCCACTCGGCCAGCGACTGCGACGCGTTCACGCCGAAGAAGTTGAGCCGGGGATCGTGCCGCTCGGCGCAGAGCTTGGCGTGCCGGAACCATGACGCGGGGAATTCGGCGCGGCAATCGGTCATGTACTTTCCGCCGAATACGCCGAGCGAGAGCATCTCCGCAGGCGTGAGCTGCGGCCGGAACTCCGGGTGAAAGTTGCGTCCCGCGGGCTCCGTCAGTTCGTATCGGTACCCCGGCTGCATCAGGTCGTGCACCACCACCGTGCGCGGCCGGGCTCGCGTCATGGCGTCCCCGAACGCACGAGTCGCGCGACATCGAAGCCCTCGCGCGCGGCGGTGTCCACGAGACGGGTGTAGGTGGCCGTGTCGAGCGTCGGCTGGCGCGCGAGGATCCACAGGTAGCGACGGTCGGGCGTGCCGACGAGCGCGGCACTGTAGTCGTCGGTGAGGTCGAGCACCCAGTAGTCGCCCCACACGAAGGGAAGGAACGACAGGAACGACGGCGCGAACCGGACCCTGAGCTTCGACGCCGGGCCATTGCGGTCGGCCAGTCGCGCCTCGCCTTCGGCGCGCACGCGCGAGCTGTCGGCGGCTCGGCACTCGTTCACCACTTTGATGCCGCCGTCGACCAGCTCGTAGTTCGCGGTGACGTCGGCCACGCACCGGCGCTGGAACCAGTTGGGGAGGCGCGCGATCTCGTGCCAGAGCCCGGCGTAGCGCTGGAGGTCGAGCGACGGAATCGCGGCCACCGGGCTCGGCGCGTCCTGCGCGCCCGCGGCCGTCGCACGCGCGCCGGCAAGCGCGAGGACCGCACCCGCTACGGTGATCAACCGTCGCCGCACGCCGGACTCGCGAGCAACGGGGGCAAATCCAT
The DNA here is from genome assembly GCA_028876725.1 of Gemmatimonadota bacterium. Classification (GTDB taxonomy): domain Bacteria; phylum Gemmatimonadota; class Gemmatimonadetes; order Gemmatimonadales; family Gemmatimonadaceae; genus JAGWRI01. The sequence continues at coordinate 3,361 of JAGWRB010000012.1, read as the reverse complement.
GCGCCATCCTTCCGCTCCTCTTCTGAAATGGACGAGGGCACGATCGCCCAGCCATCTTGAATAATACGTGGCTGTCCAGCTACTGTCCATGATATATCCGGCTATATTCGTCGACTTTCAATAGACAACAGGCTGTTATTTGGCATGAGTGCACCGGTGAGCGAGCTTCGCGCGGAGGCCCCGTCGCGCCGTCCGCAGGAGAGCGGGGGTACGGGCGCGATGCTCCGGCTGAACCGCCGGCAGGTGGTGGGCGGCGAGCTGGCGGAGGTCTTCGCCTTCTTCAAGTCTCCGCACAATCTCGAGGCCATCACGCCCCCCTGGCTTGGATTTCGTGTGCTCGACGCGACGGACCGCGAAGTGCGCGAGGGGACGCGCATCACCTACCGGCTGCGGCTGCACGGCATTCCCGTACGCTGGCAGTCGCGCATCACAGAGTACGTGGAGAACGAGCGCTTCGCCGATGAGCAGCTCGTGGGGCCATATCAATATTGGTATCACCGGCACCTCTTTCGCGCGGTGCCGGGCGGCGTGGAGATCACGGACGCGGTGGAGTACCGGATGCCCTTCGGGGCGCTCGGCCGCCTGGTCCACGCGGCCTTCGTGCGGCGCCAGCTCGCGCAGATCTTCGACTACCGGACGCGGGTGATCGCCGAACAGTTTTCCGCGCGCGGGTAGCGCCGGGTCGTCCGCTCGCTAGCCCGCGGCCCGGCGGCGCCCCACGGCGTAGGTTGCCGCGCCGCTGGCCACCAGCAGCGCGCTCAGCCCCACGACCTTCACCACGTAGCGCTGCGGATGCGGCTCGTCGGCGGCCGGGATCGCCGCCAGCACGATCGCCACCGCCGAGGTGAGGAACCCCACCGCGCCGCACAGCACCGCCGCCGGCTTCCCGCCCGGCACCAGCATGACCTCGGGGCCGGCCGGCTCGCGCTGCAGCCGTATCATCGCCGCGAACATCGCGAGGTAGGGCACGAAGTACGCGATGATGCCCAGACTCACCAGAATGTCGTACGCCTTCTTCGGCGTCTCGCCCGCCTGGCCAAGGATGGCGCAGACCGCCGCCACCACGGCCTGCAGCAGCAGCGCCACGTACGGCGTGCCGTAGCGCGGGTGCAGCTTGCCGAACGCGCGCGGCAGGTAGTGGTCGATCCCCGCCACGAAGGGCAGCCGCGCAGGGGCCGACAGCCACGCGCCCACGCCACCCATCGCGCTCAACACGATGAGGAGCGCGGCGAGCGGCCCCAACCCCGGCAGTCCCACGCGCGCGCCCGTGCGAACGATCGCGTCCATGATCCCCTGCAGCCCCGTGATCTGTCCCACGGGCAGCGCCAGCAGAATGGCCAGCGTGCCGAGCATGTACAGCGCGGGAATGGCCAGGCCGGCCAGCAGCACCGCGCGCGGCACCGTGCGCCGTGGATTCTCGATCTCCTCGCCCATGAACGAGCCCAACTCGAATCCGCCGAACCCGAACGCCAGCGTGGCCCAGAAGATCATGTCCTTGAGGCCCACGCTCGGCAGCAGGCCGCGCGCCGTGATCGGCGTGGCCGAACCGAACCGCGCCGCCGCCACGAATCCCATCACGATCAGCAGCGTCAGCGGAATCCAGACGCCGTAGGCGCCGATGTTCGTGAGCCACGTGCCGAGCTGCAGTCCGCGAATGTTGAGCGCCGCGGCCAGCAAGAGGCCGGCCAGCGAGAAGGTGATGAAGTACGCCGGGCTCGTCTGCAGATGGTCGAAGCGCGACCCGAAGATGTAGAGCGCGGTGCTGGCCGCGAAGTACAGCAGTCCCGGCAGGTACGTGAGATTCGAGCCCCAGTACGTCCACCCCGTCACGAACCCCGCGAAGTCGCCGAACGCGCGCTTCGTCCAGACGTAAATGCCGCCTTCCTGCGGGTAGCGCGTCGACAGTTCCAGCACCGTGAACGCGAGCGGCAGAAACAGTCCCACCGCGCCGATCACCCAGACGACCAGCGAACTCGGCCCGGCCGCGGCGGCCACCGCCACCCACCGCATGCCCACCACGGCCACGATGTAGAACCAGACGAGATCGCGCGTGCGGAGCACGCGGCGCAGCGAGGGTGCAGCATGTGGTTCGGTCACAGGGCTCTCCGAGGCCTGGAGCGAGGCGTCTGGTGGGATGTCAGCCACCTTATGATCGCGCCAGAGCATACCGCATCGCCACCGCGCCCGACGCGTACTCCACGCGATCCACGAGTTTCAGGTCGAGCGGCTTCGACAGCCCGGCGAACAGCGTCGGGCCTCGCCCCGCCACGCGCGGATGGACGACGAATTCGTATTCGTCGATCAGCCCCAGCTCGGCGAGCGCCATCGGCAGCCGAACGCCGCCCACGAGGAGGCCGTTTCCCGGCTCGTCCTTCAGCTTCCGCACCGCCGCGCCCAGGTCCCCGCGCAGAAGTTCGGCGTTCCAATCCACGTGCTCCAGCGTGCGCGACGCTACGTACTTCTTCGCCGAGTGGATGGTCTTCGCAAAGGGAAGCATCCAGGGGGTCATCCAGTCGGAGGCCACGCCCGTCTCTCCCGGCTGCCGCCATGCCTCTTCCATCATCTGGTAAATCACGCGGCCGAAGATGAGCGCGTCGGCGCGGGCGAGCGTGTCGGCGGCGCGACGATGCAGCTCCTCGTCGGGGATGACGCCGAGGTGGTCGCAGCAGCCGTCGAGCGTGAGGTTGATGGAGTAGCGAAGCGGTCGCACGATGTGAGTACCTCAGCAGAGAACGGGCCTACGCGGTCGCGTCGAACGTCACCACCTTCTGCACGTTCTCCAGCGGCGTCCGCACCGCGCCCGTGCCGGTCGGCGCCACCGCCGTCCCCACGGCGAAGAACTCGATCGCGTTGGCGCCCCATCCCCAGTTCGACTCCTCCACCCGCGCACCCACCACGCCCACGCCGCCCCGCTCCACCGCCTCGGCCTGCATCCGCTCCAGCGCCAGCTCGCGCGCCGCGTACGTGGCCTCGGTGTATATCACCATTTCCTGATTGCGCCCCACCTGCTTGAGCGCCTGCATGAAGCTCAGGTGCGCGATGTGATACACGCACGCACCCATGGCCAGACTCACCGGGCGATACCCGCCCTGCAGCAGCTTCCACAGGTCCTGCCCGCTCAGGTCCGACGTGAACGGGCGGTCGTCCTTCGTGCGCAGGGAACCGGCCTTCTCGCGATGCCGGATCGCCGTGCCGATGGCGATGAACTCGGCCATGTCGGCGCCCCACTCGTAGCGGCCGATATCGAGCCGCACGCCGACGACGCCGTCGGCGCCGAGCTGATCGGCCTCCTCCTCCATGCGGGTCATCGCCAGCTCCCGGGCGTGGTACATCGCCTGGGTGAGGACGTTCATCTCCTGGT
>JAGWRB010000092.1 GCA_028876725.1 Gemmatimonadota bacterium | reverse complement strand
GGTGATCTTCTCGGGTGGGCACCCTTGCTTCTCGGCGACCAGCTGGTAAAGAAGCAGCAGCATTGACGCGGTCGCGTTGATGGTCATGGAGGTGGACACGCGGTCGAGGGGCAGCTCGGCGAGCAGGGTATGCATGTCGTCGACGCTGTCGATGGCGACACCGACGCGCCCGACCTCGCCGAGCGCGCGCGGCGAGTCGGAGTCGATGCCCATCTGCGTGGGAAGATCGAACGCCACGGAGAGTCCCGTCTGGCCTTTCTCGAGCAGCAGCCGGAAGCGCGCGTTCGTCTCGGCGGCGGTGCCGAAGCCGGCGTACTGGCGCATGGTCCAGAGGCGGCCGCGGTACATGTCGGGTTGCACGCCGCGCGTGAACGGGAACTTCCCCGGGTCGCCGAGGTCACGCGCGTAATCGACGGGAGCGTCGGCGGGGCGGACGACGAGAGGGAGAGAGAGGCCAGACGGAGATCGATCATTCATAAGGAGCGGGGACTGAGAAACGGCGGAACGGAGAAACGGCGCACGGCCGAAACCGCGCAGAACCGAAACGACGCAGGACCGAAACGACGCAGAGCCGAAACGACGACACGACGAAACTGCGAGGCGGAACTGAGAAACGGCGATGCGGTGGGTCCATCGACGTGCCAACCTGCCAACCTTCGAACCTACCGACCTACGGCTCTGAGGCCCTACCCGCTCTACGACTCTACAACTCTACGAGCACCTCGATCGAAAATACGCAGGGAATCGGTGCGGCGCAGGGGAAAATGGCGACGCGCTGCCGGGGGCGGGGCCATATCGTGGATCCATGAGGCGAGCGATGGGGGTGCGCGATTTGCGCGTATGGGACGCGGCGAGGCGCCTGGCGCTGGAGGTGCGACGGGCGGCAGACGCGGCGCGAGGCGTCGGGGACGGGGAGTTATGGAGCCAGGCGCGTCGCGCCGCCGACTCGGTGGGCGCCAACATCGCCGAAGGGTGCGGGCGCCCCACCCCGACCGACCGGCGCCGATTCTTTGCAATCGGCGTGGCCTCGCTGCGCGAGACGCAACACCGCCTGCGCACCTGCTACGATTATGAACTCCTCAGCGAGCAGGACTACCAGCGCCTCGCCGGACTCGCCGCCGTCACCCGCCGCATGCTGGAGGCACTCTCGAACCGGATCAGCGCGGGAGCGGACGCGCGACGCGCGGTGAATGAGTGAGGCCGTGAGGCCGTGACGCGGTGAGGCGGTGAGGCCGTCCGCCGTTTCTCCGTTCCGCCTCGCCGTTTCGTCGTGTCGTCGTTTCGGTCCCGCGCCGTTTCGGCCCTGCGTCGTTTCGGCCCTGCGTCGTTTCGGCCGTGCGCCGTATCGCCGTTGCGCCCGTTCGCCGCCCCGCCGTATCAAGCGACGAGGCTTTCCGCTAACTCCACATCCTCCCGACTCCCGATATACAACGGCGTCCGCTGATGCAGCTCCGTCGGCTGCACGTCGAGGATGCGCTGGGTTCCCGTGCTGGCGCGGCCGCCGGCCTGCTCGACGATGAACGCGAGCGGATTGGCCTCGTAGAGCAGGCGCAGCTTCCCCTCGGGCGACTTCTGATTCCGCGGATACGCGAACAGCCCGCCCCCGAGCAGGTTCCGGTGAAAGTCGGCCACGAGCGACCCCACGTAGCGGATGCTCATCGGCTTGCGGTCGCCCTCGAGGCCGCGGTAGCGGCGCATGAGCTGCCGCACGTTCTCGTGCCAGAGCTGCTGGTACGAGTCGTTCACCGACAGGTAGCGTCCCGTGGCCGGGATCTGAATGTTCGGATGGGAGAGCAGGAATTCGCCGATCGACGGATCGAGCGTGAACCCGTGCGCGCCCTGCCCCGTGGTGTAGACGAGCATGGTGCTGGAGCCGTAGATGACATAGCCCGCGGCGACCTGGCGGCGCCCCGGCTGCAGCATGTCCTCCATCGTGCCGTCCCGCCCGCGCGTGATCTTGGGCACCACCGAAAAGATGGTGCCCACGGGCACGTTCACATCGATGTTCGACGAGCCGTCGAGCGGATCGAAGAGCAGCGCGTACTTGCCGGTCCTGAACTGGCCCGGAATCGGGATGATCCCGTCTTCCTCCTCCGACGCCATGCCGCACAGGCGGCCGGTGTGGTCCATGGCCTTGATGATGGTCTCGTTGGCGAAGACGTCGAGCTTCTGCTGAATCTCGCCCTGCACGTTCTCGTGGCCCGCCGAGCCGAGAATATCGACGAGTCCGGCGCTGCGCACCTTGTTGGTGATCATCTTGGCCGCCAGCGCCAGATCGTACAGGATGTTCGACAGGTCCCCGCTCGCTTCGGGGTGCTGGCGCTCCTGCTCGATGATGAACCGCTCGATGGTAACGACCGACGTCGGCGTATGGTTGACCACGGACGGGCCTCAGTTGGGGGGAGAAGACGAAAAAAGTGGACGGCGGCCGCGATCGCGGCAAGTCCGAGAATGCACGCGCCGCGCGCGCAGGGACCCGCGGCGATCCCCTATGCGTGCGCGGGCGGACGCACGTGGTCGAAGATCAGCTCGGTTTCGATATGCCCCACCTCGGGCCGGGAGAGGAACCGGTCGAGCGCCAGGTCCCGCAGGTGCTGCGCGTCGCGCGCCACCACGTGCACCAGAAAATCGATCTCGCCGCTCACGTGATACACGTCCACGACCTCGGGAATCGTGGCCACGTACGCGCGGAAGGCATCGAAGTTCTGACGCGAATGCTGCGGCAGCCGCACGGCGAGCATCGCCTCGATCCCGAAGCCCAGCACGGCCGGATTGACGGCGGCGTGGAAGCCCAGGATGGCGCCGTCGTGCACGAGCCGGCGCACGCGCTCATGGCAGCTGGACGGGGCAAGCCCAACGCGCGCCGCAAGCTCCTTGTTGGAGAGCCGAGCATTGTTCGCGAGCGCGGCCAGAATTTCGCGATCGGTTTGGTCAATGGGGCGATTTTCCATGGGTAATCCGAAAATCATTCGTTGGACTTGGCACTGCACCGAAGAGTATTCTACAGACGAGCCACCCAACGAGGCAACTGCGATGACCCCCATCAGCTTCGAAACGGCCGCCGTCCACGCCGGCCGAGAAGACTTCCGGACGCTCGGCGTCCACGCCGCCCCCCTCGATCTCTCCACCACCTACCCCGTGGGCGAGCTCGCCGACGCCATCCGCGACATCGATGCGATGATCGCCGGCGGCCGCCCCGAGCGGAACGCGATCTACTCGCGCCTCGCCAACACCACGGTCGACCGGTTCGAGCGCGCGTTCGCCGAGCTCGAGCATGCGGACGACGCCGTGGCGTTCGGGTCAGGAATGGCGGCCGTGACCGCGGCCCTGCTCGTGGCCCGCCAGCGCGGCGCGCACGTCGTGGCCGTGCGTCCCCTCTACGGCGGCACCGACCACCTGCTCGAATCGCGCCTCCTGTCGCTCGACGTCACCTGGGCCACGCCGGACACGGTCGCCGACGCGATTCGCGCCGAGACCGCACTGGTCGTCATCGAGACGCCCGGCAACCCCACGCTTTCGCTCGTCGATATTGCCGACGTCGTGCGGCAGGCGGGCCGCGTGCCGGTGCTCGTGGACTCCACCTTCGCCACGCCGGTGCTGCAGCGCCCGGTGGAATTGGGCGCCACGCTCTCGCTCCACAGCGCCACGAAATATCTGGGCGGACACGGCGACGTGATGGCCGGCGTGATCGCCACGAACCACGACTGGGCGCGCGCGCTGCGCCAGGTGCGGATCCTCACCGGCGCCGTCCTGCACCCGATGGGCGCGTACATGCTGCACCGCGGGCTGCAGACGCTGGCCGTGCGCGTGAAGGCCGCGCAGGCCACGGCCATCGATCTCGCCGCGCGCCTCGCGCGGAGCCCGGCGGTGGAGCGCGTGTACTTCCCGGGACTCCCGGGCGGCGACCCGCGCCGGCTCATTGGACGCCAGATGACCGGGCCCGGAGCGATGATCAGCTTCGACGTTGCCGGTGGATTCGACGCCGCCGCGACCGTGCTCCGCGAGGTGCGGTTGCTCACGCCGGCGGTGAGCCTGGGATCCACCGACTCGCTCATTCAGCATCCGGCCGGCCTCACGCACCGCGTGATCGGGGAAGCCGCGCGCGCCGAGGAGGGGTTGAGCCCGGGCATGCTGCGCGTGAGCGTGGGACTGGAGTCGGCCGACGACCTGTGGGCCGATCTCAACGACGCGCTCACGGCGGCGACCGCGACCGCGACGGCGCACGAACCGCGTGAAGCCGTGACGGTCTGACGGGCCCGGGCCAAGCGTCGCGCCCGGTGTCCACGCGCAGTGCACGGCCGTCGGCGCGGATCACGATCGGCTCCTCCGGAGCGGTGGTCCGCGCGGCGGCGTTGCCGGCGATCATCCGCACGGCACCGTCGCCGGCATGTACCCGCACGATGGCGCCGCCGCGCACGGTGTCGACGGATACGAATTCCAGTAACAGCTCGTCCAGGCGGAGCGTATCGCCCGCCGAGGCCTGCCGCCACGGAATGCCGTCGCGGCGCGCTTCGGCGAGCGCTGCCGCGTAGTCCGCACCGCGCCCGGTGCCCGCCGCGTCCAGGAACCGGCGCGGACGCAGCACGCGCAGCACGCTGGCCGCGCCCCCCGCACGCGCGGCGCCGGCGCTGGTGAGCACGAACGCGTCGAGCGCGCCGCCCCGATGCGCGATGTAGGGCGCGACGATGCCCCGCCCCGCGTCGCCGCCCCGCCACGCGGCGCCGGCGTCGAACAGCACCCAGCGGCCGCGGGCGCTCCGCAGCGCCACCACGTACCCCTGGCCGGTGTCGATGGCGTGCAATTCGGCCTCGCCCCGCACAATGGGCGACACGGGCACCCAGACCATGAGCGCCAGCGCGGCCGCCGCGGCAAGGAGCGGCCGCGCCGGAAAGCGGCTGGCGCAGGCGACGATGAGCGACACCGCCAGCACGGCGCCGAGGGTTGCCGTGGCGGCCGACGGCGCGACGGCGATCGCGGCGCCCGGCACCGCGGCGGCCGCGGTGGCGATGGCGTCGAACGCGCGCAGCAACGGGTGCGCCGCGTCGGCGAGCCAGCGCGCAAGGGGCGCGACGGGTGCGAGGAGGAGCGCCAGAAACATGATCGGCTGCGCGAGGCCAATGACGGGACCGGCCACCACGTTGGTGAGCGGGCCGATCAGGCTGAGCCGCCCGAAGTTCCACGCGACCAGCGGCGCCGACACCACGGTGGCCATCGTCGAGGCGAGCACCGTCGTGAGCACGCCGCGCCGCACGCCGCGCTGTCGCGCCATCCAGGGCCAGCGGCGCGCGAGGCGGGCGGCGGCGACCAGCGCAGCCACGCCCGCGACGCTGAGCTGGTAGCCCACGGCGGTCACCGCGCGCGGATCGGTCAGCGGGAGCGCCGCCCCAATGGCGAGCACCGCCCACGGCGGCGTGGGGCGCTGGCGCCAGCGGGCCCAGAGCCACGCCGCGAGCATCACGGCCGAGCGCAGCGCGGGCGGCGGCGCCCCGAGCATGGCGACGTACGCGGCCACGATGATGACGGTGGCGAGATTCGCCCGCCGGCGCGGCAGGCGCATCAGCTGAAACAGCAGGTCCATAGCCATGGCGATCAGCGCCACATGCAGCCCGGAGATCGAGAGCATGTGCGCAATGCCCGCGGCGGCATAGCGGTCGCGCATCGCCGGCGGGATGCCACGCTGATCAGCCACGAGCAGGGCGCGGGCGAGCGGGGCGTCGGCTCCAAATAGCGCGTCGACCCGGTCGCCGGCCGCCGAACGCCACCGAATGAGCGCCGACCCGTAGCCGGCCGGAGAGAGCGTGGCGCCGCGCACGAACAGGC
>JAGWRB010000091.1 GCA_028876725.1 Gemmatimonadota bacterium | reverse complement strand
TTAACTTTTGCAGATAGCTAACGGCGCCTCCGAGTCGGCGGCGGCTTGATCACCGGGATATTTTCGCCTTCCCGCTGGAAGGGCATGCCCAGAAGCTCGAGCAGCCGCCGCGCTTCCTGGTCGGTGCGGGCCGTGGTGATGATCGAGACTTCCAGTCCACGAGCCTTGTCGACCTGGTCGTAGTTGATCTCGGGGAAGATCACCTGCTCCTTGAGCCCCACGGAGTAGTTGCCCCGCCCGTCGAACGAGCGCGTGTTCAGCCCGCGGAAGTCGCGGATGCGCGGGATCGAGACCGAGATGAAGCGGTCGAGGAACTCCCACATCCGCGCGCCGCGCAGCGTCACGGCGGCGCCGATCTCCTGCCCCTGGCGGAGCCCGAAGTTCGCGATCGACTTCTTGGCCCGCTTCCGCACCGGCTGCTGGCCGGTGATCGTCGCCAGCTCCTCGACCACCACGTCGAGCGCCTTGGGCTGCTTGATCGCCTCGCCCAGGCCGACGTTGAGCACGATCTTGGTGAGCGTGGGCACCTGATGCGGATTGGTGAATCCGAACTGCGCCATCAGCTTGGGCCGCACGGTGTCCCGATAATAGATGCGAAGCCGCGGCGGCGGCACCGGCAGTCCGGCGCCCGCGTGGGCCACGCGCGCCTTGGCTTCGCGCCCGCCGCCCTTCTTGCCGCTCTTCGCCTGCTTTTCCTTGGTTGCCATGGTCTATCGTCCTCGCTCAGCGCTTCGGATGTGGAATGGCATCCCCGCTCTTCACGCTGATGCGTTCCTTGGTGCCGTCGTCGTCCACGCGCACCCGCGTCCGCGTCGGATCGCCCGACTTGGGATCGAGCAGCATGACGTTCGAGGCGTGAACCGGCGCCGAGATCTCCACGATGCCGCTCTGCTCGTCGGCGTTCCGGGCCCGCCGGTGACGCTTCACGATGTTGATGCCCTCGATCAGCACGCGCCCCGTCTTGGGGTACACGCGGAGCACCTTGCCTGCCTTGCCCTTGTCGTCGCCGCGCACCACCTGCACGGTGTCGCCCTTGACGACGCCGATCGGCGAGCGCTCGCGGTTGTCGGCGTGCCGCTTGCGGTTCACCGCCCGCGGCCGGTCCGTCTTGCGATACTGGTTGTGGCGCATGTTACAAGACCTCCGGCGCGAGCGACACGATCTTCATGTACCGCTTGTCGCGCAGCTCGCGCGCCACAGGACCGAAGATGCGGGTGGCCCGCGGTTCGCCCTGGTCGTTGATGATCACGACCGCGTTCTCGTCGAAGCGGATGTAGCTGCCGTCCTTGCGCCGCGTCTCCTTGACCGTGCGCACCACGACCGCGCGCGCCACCTCCGCCTTCTTCACCGTGCCGTTCGGCAACGCGTCCTTCACGGCGACGATCACGACGTCGCCCAGACCGGCGTATCGCCGGCGCGTGCCGCCCAGGACGCGGATCACGAGGGCCCGCTTGGCCCCCGAGTTATCCGCGACCCGGACCATGGATTCCTGTTGAATCATTGCCCGATCCTCTTAGCGCGCGCGCTCGACGATCTCGACCACACGCCACCGCTTGTCCTTTGACAAGGGCCGGGTCTCCATGATACGCACCGTGTCGCCCAGCTTCGCCGAGTTCTCCTCGTCGTGAGCCTTCACGTTCGTGGTGCGCGTTACCATCTTGCCGTAGACGGGGTGGGCCACGCGGCGCTCGAGCGCGACGACCACCGTCTTCTGCATCTTGTCGCTCACCACCAGGCCCACGCGCGTCTTTCGGGACGCGCGCACGATCCTCGCGGCGGTATTGGGATTCGTCATGTCAGCCATTCCGTTGGTCGCTCCCCACTAGCGCGCAGCGCCAGGCTGCCGCCGTTCACGCAGGATAGTCTTGAGCCGCGCAATGTCTCGCCGGATCGCGCGAAGCCGGAGGGGTTCCTCCAGGGACTCCGATGCACTCCGGAACTTGAGGCGAAACCGCTCCTCCTCGAGGGCGGCGATCCGCGCCGTCATGTCCTCCGGCGTCAGCTCGCGAATCTCATCAGCTTGCATCGGTGTGCGCCTCCTCGCGGATCACGAACTTCGTCCTGATCGGCATCTTGGCCGCGGCCAGCGCCATCGCCTTCTGCGCGATGTCCGGCGAGATACCCTCCAACTCGAACATCACCCGGCCCGGCTTCACCACCGCCACCCACGACTCCGGCGACCCCTTGCCCTTGCCCATGCGGGTCTCGGCCGGCTTCTTGGTGATCGGCTTGTCGGGGAAGATGCGAATCCACACCTTGCCGCCGCGCTTGATGTGACGCGTGAGCGCGACACGCGCGGCCTCGATCTGCCGGTTGGTGATCCAGCCCGGCTCCAGCGCCTGGAGCCCGTAGGTCCCGAACGCCACCGTGCTGCCACGCTGGGCCAGCCCTCTCGTGCGGCCCTTGAACATCTTGCGGAACTTTACCCGCTTCGGACTGAGCATTGGTCGTCGCCTCCCTTACATGCCGGAGGAGTAGGTGGTGCCACGACGGTCTTCCACGATCTCGCCCTTGAAGATCCACACCTTGACCCCAATGGTCCCGAAGGTGGTCTTCGCCGTCGACGTCGCGTAGTCGATGTCCGCCCGCAGCGTATGGAGCGGCACGCGCCCCTCGTGGTAGCCCTCGACGCGCGCGATCTCCGCGCCGCCCAGCCGGCCCCCACACTTGATCTTGATGCCCAGCGCCCCCATGCGCATCGCGCTCTGCACCGCGCGCTTCATGGCCCGGCGGAACGAAATGCGCCCCGCCAGCTGGCTGGCGATGTTGTCGGCCACGAGCTGCGCCTCCAGCTCCGGCCGCTTGATCTCCTCGACGTTGATCCCGACTTCCTTCCCGGTCAGGTGCGCCAGCTCGTCGCGCAGCTTGTCGACCTCGGCGCCCTTCTTGCCGATCACGACGCCGGGCCGCCCCGTGTGCAGCGTCACCACGACCTTGCCGGGCTTGCGCTCGATCACGATGTCGGCGATCGCCGCGTGCCCGAGACGCGCCTTCAGATACTTGCGGAGCAGCTCGTCCTCGCGCAGCAGCGCCGGCAGGTCACGCCCCGCGTAATACCGCGAGCGCCACTGCCGCGACACGCCGAGCCGGAAGCCCACCGGATGCGTTTTCTGTCCCATTAGTGACCTTCCCTCTCGCCCACCACGATTTCCACGTGGCTGGTGCGCTTCAAGATTGGCGTCGCCCGCCCCATGGCGGCCGGCGTGAACCGCTTGAGCTTCGGCCCCTCGTTCACCACCGCGTGCGTGATCACCAGCGTGTCCACGTCGAGCGACGTGCCCGCCGACCGCGCCGCCTGCTCGGCGTTCGCCACGGCCGAGCGGACCACCTTCTCGATCTGCAGCGCCGCGTGCTTCTTCGAGAACGCCAGCAACGCCAGCGCTTCATTCACACTCTTGCCGCGAATCTGGTCGATGACCAGCCGCATCTTGTAGGGCGACTGCCGCGTCGTGCGCTGGATCGCCCGTGCCTCGGTGGCCATGGCTTACTTGCCTCCCTTGGCGGCGGGCGCCGCCGGCGCGGCGGCCGGCGCCGGCGCCTTCTTGTCGGCCGCCTTCGCCCCCGTGTGCCCGCGGAACAGCCGCGTGGGCGCGAACTCGCCCAGCCGGTGCCCCACCATGTTCTCCGTCACGTACACCGGCACGAACTTGTTGCCGTTGTGCACCGCGAACGTGTGCCCCACGAACTCCGGCAGCACCGTGCTCGCCCGCGACCAGGTCTTGATCACGCGCTTCTCATTGCTCGCGTTCAGCGCGCTGACCTTCTTCAGCAGCGACTCCTGAACGAATGGTCCCTTCTTTACGCTACGTCCCATAGTCTCGGCCCCGGGTTACTGCGTTGCCTTGCCGCGCTTCCGACCGCGGACGATCAACCGCTGCGACGCCTTCTTGACGTTCCGCGTCTTCACGCCTTCCGGCTTGCCCCACGGGCTCACCACGTTCCGGCCGCCGCGCGTGCGGCCGCCATGCGGGTGATCCACCGGGTTCATCACTTCGCCGCGCACCTTCGGCCGGCGTCCCTTCCACCGCGTCTTGCCGGCCTTGCCCCACGACACCAGCTCGTGCTCGGCGTTGCCGACTTCGCCAATGGTCGCCATGCACCGGGCATGCACCAGCCGCATCTCGGTGGACGAGAGGCGGAGCGTCACGTAGTCGCCCTCCTTCGCCACGACCTGCGCCGACGTGCCGGCCGAGCGGCAGATCTGCCCGCCCTTGCCGATCTTCAGCTCCACGTTGTGCACCGCGGTGCCCAGCGGCACCTCGGCCAGCGGCAGCGCGTTGCCCACGCGGATGTCCGCGCCCGGCCCCGCCACCACCGCGTCGCCCACCGCGAGCCCCTTGGGGTGCAGCATGTAGCGCTTCTCGCCGTCCGCGTACTCGACCAGCGCGATGCGCGCCGAGCGGTTCGGATCGTATTCGATCTCGCGCACCACGCCGGACACGCCGTGCTTGTTGCGCTTGAAATCGATCACGCGATACATGCGCTTGTGCCCGCCGCCGCGGCGGCGCATCGCGATGTGCCCGTGGTTGTCGCGACCGCCCGACTTCTTGAGCGGTTCGACGAGGGACTTCTCCGGCGTCGTCCGCGTGATTTCGGCGAAATCCGAAACCGAGCGGAACCGGGTGCCCTTCGTCACCGGCTTGAACTGACGAATCGCCATCGGGTCAGCCCTCGAAGATCTCGATCGTATCGCCCTCGCGGAGCTTCACGATCGCCTTTTTCCAGTTCGGGCGGCGTCCGGCCGTCACACCCACGCGCCGGTCCTTTCCGCGCTGGTTGGACGTCCACACACCGGTCACCTTCACGCCGAACAACTGTTCGATCGCCTGCCGGATCTGCGGCTTCGTCGCCTTCGGGTGCACCTGGAAGGTGTACTCGCCGCGTTCCTGGAACGCGGACGACGTCTGCTCCGTGATCACGGGGCGCACGATGGTCTCATGCGAGGTCGGCATCGTTTACTTCCCCTTCTTCTTGGTGGCCGACGGCTTCTTGGCGGCCGGCTTCTTGGCCGCCGCCTTCGCGGCGGGCTTCTTCGCCGCGGTCTTCTTGGCGGCCGTCTTGCGGGCCGCCGGCTTCTTGGCCGCCGCCTTGGCCTCGGCCTTCTCCGCCGGCTCCGCCTTGGCCTTGGCCGGCTTCGCGCGCTTTGCCTTGGGCGACGCTTCGGTCTCCGCCACCGGCGCCAGCGTGTGCCCCAGCGCCCCGGCCTCCACCAGGACCACGTCCGACCACAGCAGGTGGTACGTGGACACGTCGGCGTACGGCAGCACGTGCACCGTGGGCAGGTTGCGCCCGCTCAGGAACACGTTGGGCTTCGCCCCGTCGGTCAGGATCAGCACCTTCCGCCCGTTGAGCTCGAGCCGGTCGATGAGCGCCTGGAGGCGGCTCGTCTTCGGCGCGTCGTACTCGAAGCGGTCGATCACGTACAGCGCCTCTTCCCGGGCCCGCGCGTTGAACGCGCTCTTGCGGGCCAGCGCCCGCACCTGCCGCGGCACGTACTGCGCGTAGCTGCGCGGGATCGGTCCGAAGACCGTGCCGCCGCCCACCCAATGCGGAGCGCGCGTCGAGCCCTGGCGCGCGCGCCCGGTGCCCTTCTGCTTCCACGGCTTCTGGTTGCCGCCCGTTACGAATTTGCGAATCTTGGTCTTCGCGTTGCCCTGGCGCTGGTTGGCGAGATACGCCTTCACCGCCTGGTGCATCACCGGCATGTTCACGGTGCCGTCGAATACGGTCTCGGGTAGCGCCACCTTTTCGCGCGCCGTGCCCTGCGCCGTATACGCCGCCGCGTGCAGCGTCGTGTGCTCAGCCATGTCTTACCCCTGCTTCCGCACGAGCACGATGCCGTTTCTGGGACCGGCCACCGAGCCACGGATGTAGATCAGATTGCGCTCCGCGTCGATCTTTTCGACGCGCAGATGCGTTTGCGTATGCCGCGCCGCCCCGTAGTGCCCGGGCATGCGCTTTCCCTTGATGACGCGCGACGGATCCGTGCCGGGTCCGATGGAGCCGGGCCGGCGATGCTTCGTGTTGCCGTGCGTGTTGGGCCCGCCGCCGAACCCGTGACGCTTCACCACGCCCTGGAACCCGCGGCCCTTGCTGGTCCCCGTGACCTTCACCGTCTCGCCGGGCTGGAAGATGTCGACCTTGATCACGTCGCCCACCGCGTACGTCGGCACCTCGGCGCCCTTGGCGCGCGCGTCGTCCAGCCGGAAGCTGCGCAGCACGGCCGGCGCCGCCGCGAGACCCGCCTTCGCGGCGTGCCCCAGGACCGCCTTGCTGGCCCGGCTGCCCTTCGGCGCGCCCTCGCCCTTGGCCGAGGCGCGCGCCACGCGCTGCTGCCCGAGCCCGAGCTGCACGGCCGCGTAGCCGGCCTTGGCCGGATCGGTCACCGCGATCACCGGGTTCGGCTCGGCCTCGATCACCGTCACCGGGATCTGCTGGCCTTCCTCGTTGAAGATCTGGGTCATGCCCAGCTTCTTCCCAATCATTCCGATCATGAAATCCTCTGCGTAGTCACTGGCGCGGCGCGCCAGGCGGACCCTGGCACGACCGCGGCCGGCCGGCGGCCGAACGCGGGCGTGCCTGCGTT
>JAGWRB010000090.1 GCA_028876725.1 Gemmatimonadota bacterium | reverse complement strand
CTCTAACTGCGAACTGAGAACCTGCGGAACGGAGAAACGGCGCAGGGCCGAAACCACGCAGGGCCGAAGCCACGCAGGACCGAAACCACGCAGTGCCGAACCCACGAAACTGAAAACCAGCGCAATTCGGAAGGACTACGAAGACTGCGTGTTGGCAGGGGCGCGGCGTTGCCGCGCCCCGTTTTTCGTTGTGGGGGCCCCGGGCGGGGCGGGGTTTTTATCCGCTGGTTGAAGGGCCGCAGGCCCGTACATGGCCGTCTCGCATGTTCGTGGTTGCGTAGTTTCGGCCCTGCGTGGTTTCGGCTCTGCGTGGTACCGGTCCCGCGTGGTTTCGGCCGTGCGCAGGTTTTCAGGTTCGCAGTTTTCAGTAGTACCGCTGTTTCACCGCGAAGAGAATTCCCAATACTCCATATTGCAGAAAGGTACTGATTTCGCTCTTCCACGCCTCGCCCCAGTCGTGCGGTCCCGATTCCCGCGTCGCCGGAGGCCGCGGGATCCAGCGCGGGGTGGCGCGCTTGTAGGCCAGATACTCGTCGCCGAAGATCGATTCGAGCACGCCCTCTTCGTAGCGCACGATGAGCGTGTACTCCACGCCGAACAGCACCACGGCCACCGGCAGGAACCAGTACACGCCGGATACGACGACGAACCCCATCCAGATCAGGAAGTTGCCGATGTAGAGCGGGTTCCGCGCCCAGCCGAAGATGGCGTACGTCACGAGGCGCTGGACGTTGCGTGAGCGGCGTCTGGTCACCGTGCCGGCGGCGGCCACGCCCGCCAGGCGGACCGCCTCGCCGAGCGCGATGATCAGCGCACCCACGAGCCACTGCCGTGCGCTCAGGTGGCCCGGCACGAGCAGGGGGACGAGCACGAAGGGCACCGGGAGCCATCCGCGATTGCGAAAGAGCACGGCGCCCACGCGCGCCAGGACGCTGCGCTCGGACGCCGAGACGGGGCCGGAAGCGGGTGGGGTATTCGTGTCGGGAGTCATGAGCCGGAGTAATCTAATCCCTGACCGGCGCCCGTCCGCAAACGCGACCGCGGCCACCGAGCGGCGCGCTCATGGCTGCTCCGGCCACGCGGGCATGTTCGTCTTCCAGCTCTCGGGAACGGCGACCGGCTTTCCCGCGCGGTCGATGGCCACGATCACCAGATTCGCCTCGGCTACCAGCTCGCCCGTGCGCACGTTGCGGGCCTCCTGGCGGATGGTGTAGCTGGTGTTGCCGATGCGCAGGATGCCTGAGCGAATGGCCAGATCCTCGCCGGGCAGTGTCTGCGCGCGGTACCCGATGTCCACGTGCCGCACCACCGGGAACACCGGCTGCCGCATCAGCTCCTGCGCGCTCATGCGGTGGTCGAACAGCGCCCAGCGCGCGCGCTCGAGGAAGCCGAGCATGCTGGCGTGGTTCAGGTGGCCCAGCATGTCGCAGTCGGTGGGGTAGATGTGGAAGACGGCTTCGGAGATCGGTTCGGACATGGGGGCCTCGGGGGCCGGGGTTCGCGTGGGCGGCCGCGCAGGTCGCTAAATTGGGGTTTGACTACCCGAAACCAGGACGCGCGTGGCTCGACCCGACCAGCATACTCCGCTCTTTCTGGACTCGCCGGAATCCACGGCGCGATTTCTGCGCGAGATCTCCGCGACCCGCGAAATCGCCGTGGACACCGAGGGGGCGAGCTTCCACCGCTTCGTCGATCGAATCTATCTCCTCCAGATCTCGACGCGCGACCAGTCGGCGATCATCGATCCGCTGGCGGTGCAGCAGCTCGACGGCCTGGGGGCGCTCATGGAGCGCGACGACGTGGAGGTCGTGTTCCACGACGCCGACTACGACCTGCGCCTGCTGCGCCAGGATTATGGCTGGGACGTGGTGCGCATCTTCGACACCCGCGTGGCGGCGCAGCTCCTGGGCATTCGCGCCTTCGGGCTCGCCGCGCTGCTCGAGCGCTACTTCGGGGTGAAGCTGGAAAAGAAGTATCAGCGCGCCGACTGGTCGCTTCGCCCGCTCACGCAGGGGATGCTCGACTACGCCGCGCAGGACACGATGCACCTGCTCGACCTGCGCGACCGCATGCGCGACGACCTGCGGACGGCGGGGCGTCTGGCCTGGGCCGAGGAAGAGTTCGGCGTGGTGCAGAGCGTGCGATGGACGCCCGACGAGCCGGGCACGGGGTTCATGCGCATCAAGGGCGCGCGCGACCTGAACCGCCGCGAATTGGCGGTGTTTCGCGAACTCGTAAACTGGCGCGACCGCGTGGCCGCCGAGTTCGACAAGGCCACCTTCCGCGTGGTGGGGAACGAGCCGCTGCTCGAACTCGCGCGCAAGCGTCCGGCCACCAAGCACGACCTGGGGCAGGTCAAGGGGATGCCGCGCGGCATGATGGAGCAGCGCGCGCAGGAGATGCTCGACGCGATCGCGCGCGGGCAGGCGGTGCCCGAAGCCGAGTTGCCGCGGTTTCCCAAGGGACGGCGCTGGGAACGCGACCCCGATTTCGACGTGCGGGTGTCGGCGCTCAAGACGGCGCGCGACGCGGTGGCGATGCGGCTCGATCTGGACCCGGGGGTGCTCTGCGCCAAGGACCGCCTCGAGGCCGTGGCGCGGCGCAATCCGCTCACGCAGACGGAGCTGGAAGAGGTGACGGAGCTGCGCCGGTGGCAGTGCGAGGTGTTGGGAGCGGAATTTCTCAAGGCGTTGGGGCCGCACAGAAAAGCCGCCGACTCGCCATACAAAGACTAAAGGGCGCCAACCGAGAACTGCGAACTGCGAAGTTGCGCAGGACCGAAACAACGCAGTGCCGAGACGACGCAGTGCCGAAACCACGCAGTACCGAACCCACGAAACTGAACACCAGCGCAATTCGGAAGGACTACGAAAACTGCGTGTTGGCAGGGGCGCGGCGCTGCCGCGCCCCGTTTTCCGTTGTGGGGGCCCCGGGCGGGGCGGGGTTTCTATCCGCTGGTTGAAGGGCCGCAGGCCCCTACATGGCCGTCCCGCAGGTTCGTAGTTTCGCCCCTGCGTGGTACCGGCCCTGCGTCGTTTCGGTACTGCGTGGTTTCGGTACTGCGTGGTTTCGGCCGTGCGCCGTTTCGCAGTTCGCGCCTCTTCTAAAGGCCCATGTATGCCCTGACCCTCGGCTCGATCTTGTCCGGGGTCCAATAGGGCTCCCACACCAGATTCATCACCACGTCCTCCACGCCGGCAATCGCGCGCACCGTGCGCTCCACGTCCGTCATGATCTGGGGGCCGGCCGGGCAGCCGGGGGAGGTCAGCGTCATGTTGATGACCACCGTCCGGTCCTCGACGAGCACGTCGTAGACCAGCCCGAGATCCATGATGTTGAGGTTCAGCTCGGGATCCTTGACCTTGCGCAGGGCGAGCTTGATCTGCTCCGCGCTTGGGGCCGGCGCCGTGTCGGAAGCGGGGGCGGCGCCGGGAGCGGGGGCCGCGCCATCGGGACGGAGTTCATCGGGCATGCCCGCAACTTGATCGGTTCCCCCGTCCGGGGGAAGCGGGGGGCCCGGGACCGCCGCGCTCAGTCGCTCTTCTTGCCGGCTGGTGAGGACTTCTTTGCCTTCTTCACCACCTTGTGCCGCACGATCTTGTGGTGCGTGGGGCGAAGCCGGCGATTCCACCCGACCTGGCGCTCCGTGCGCCACCCAGCGGGCATCGCGACCGGTGCCGTGGCGTCGTCCTGCACGGCGAGCACCGCGGCGTCGGCCAGGTCGGCGCGCACGTCGGCAATGGCGCGCATGCTGCGGCGCACCTTGGGGTCGTACACGCGGTTGGTGAGCAGAATGACGAACATCTGGCGGTCGGGGTCGATCCAGATCGACGTGCCGGTGAAGCCCGTGTGGCCAAAGGCCGTCTTGCCCATGAAATCGCCGCACCCGCCCTCGCCGGCGCAGGTGTCCCAGCCCAGCGCCCGCGTGCCCGCGTGGGGCGCCCGTGTGGTGAACAGCTTCACCGTGCTGTCGGCCACGATGCGCACGCCGTTGTAAATGCCGCCGTTGAGCAGCATCTGGGCGAACACCGCGAGGTCCGACGCGCTGCTGAAGAGACCGGCGTGGCCTGCCACGCCGCCCAGGGCGAAGGCGTTGTCGTCGTTCACGTCGCCCTGCAGCGGGTATCCGCGGCTCGACCACGGGGCCGTGGGCGCGATCCGGTTATCGAGCGAGGGGTCGGGGCGGAACTCGGTGTCGTGCATGCCGAGGGGGCCGAACACGCGCTCCTGCAGAAAGCGGTCGAGCGGTTCGCCGCTCACGCGCTCGACGATGAAGCCGAGCATGTCGGCGCCCAGGTCGGAGTATTCGAAGCGGCTGTTGGGGCGGTAGTAGAGGTGCGTGGCGATCACCTGCGCGCGCGCTTCCTCGGGGGAGCTGGCCGTGTGCCAGAGCTCGCGGCCCGGGGGGAGCCCAGAGCGGTGCTCGAGGAGCATGCGCACCGTGACGCGATCCTTGGCGCCGCCGCTGAATTCGGGGATGTAGGTCCGTACCGGGTCGTCGAGGTGAATGCGTCCCTCGTCGTAGAGCACCATGATCGCCGTGGTGGTGGCGATGACCTTGGTGAGCGAGGCCAGATCGTAGATCGTGCGGTCGGGGACCACGGCCGGGCTCTCGGCGTTCCACGTCAGGTGTCCGTAGCCTTCTTCGAAGACCGCGTAGCCCTGCCGTCCCACCACGACCGACGCGCCGGGGTAGACGCCGGCCCGAATGCCGCGCCGCACGACGTCGGTGATGGCGTCCAGCCGCTCGCCGGACATGCCCACCTCGCTGGGGCTCGCGACGGGGAGCCCTTCGCCGGCGACGCGCGGCACCGCCGGGTGCGCGGCGGCGACCATGAGGGCGGCGAGAACCGAGGTCAGGAACACTGGGTTCGGGACAGGGTGTGTGAAGGCGTGGGGCGGAGCGGGCGGGAGGGCCTCGAACCCCGTGGACGCGGAGTTCGGAGCGCGGCCCATAATGGCCCGTCGTAGCGATACGAACAAGGGGCAGGATTCGTCACGCGGACGGGCGCTCAGAAAACACATGGTCAGGCCCGGGCTGGCCGGCGCGCCCGTAAACCCTTTTCATACGGGGGCTGACCAATTCCGCGAACTCATGAGCGACGAGCAACTCACCATTCGGCGTGCCATCGAGGGCGATGAGACGGCGATGCGGGCTCTGTGGAGCCGGCACGCGCCGCACATCGACATGGTCGTGCGCCGCCTGGTGGGACCGGACCACGACACGGCGCAGGACATCGCGCAGGAGGTCTGGATCCAGATCTTCCGTGCGTTGCCGAGTTATCGCGGCGAATCGGCGTTTGCCACGTGGGCGCACCGCATCGCGGTGAATCGCACCCTGAATGCCCTGCGTCGCACGCACCGGCTGGCCCGGCTCGAAGTGGAGATCGAGGACGACACGGTGGCGCACAGCCCCGACACCGACGGGTCGTTCGTGATGGCGTCCATCGAGGAGGCGGCGGCGCAACTGTCGCCGGGAGCCCGCACGGTTTTTCTGCTGCACGATGTCGAGGGATACACGCACGAAGAAATCGCCGCCGAGCTCGGCATCACCGCCGGCGGATCGAAGTCCCAGCTGTTCAAGGCGCGCGCGAAGCTGCGGAAGCTGCTCGCGCATCTGGTCGAAGCACCCGAACGCATGGAAGTGGAACATGTCGCACCTGTCTCCTGAGCGCCTCGCGGCGCTGGCCGACGAAGACCCCACCGCTGCCGAGCTGGCGCATCTGAGCGCCTGCGCGGCGTGTACCGCCGAGCGCGGCGCGCACCAGGCGCTGCTGGGGTTGGCGGCGGGTGAGCGCACGAGCATCGGGCTGCCGCTCACGCGGTGGGAGTCGCTGGCGCCGGCGCTGCGCGGCGACGGGTTGATCACCCACGCCGCTCCAGCGGGAGGCGCGGCGCGCGGACGGCACGGGCGGGTGTGGCTGCAGGTGGCGGCGGCGCTGCTGTTCGTGGCGGGGGGCACCGTGTTCGGCCGCTACACGGCGGGTGCGTCCCCGCTGCCCGGCGTGCTCGGCGCACGAGTGGCACAGACGGTGGCGACGGCCGATTCCGCGCCCGCGTTCCACTCGGTGAACGATGCGCGCGCGGCGCGCGACCGCGCGCAGGCCGTGTATCAGAACGCGTCGGCGTTTCTGGCGCAGTACGACAGCACCGCCACCGGCTCGGAGAGCCCGTCGGCGATGCGCACTCGGCTCGCCGCGCTCGATCGCGTGTCGCACGCCATGCGGGAGGCGCTCAACGACGCGCCGTACGATCCGGTGATCAACGACTACTACCTGACCACGCTGGGCCAGCGGGAAGCGACGCTGCGCCAGTTGAATACCGCGCTCCCGGTGGGGATGCGCGTCAACAGCTTCTGATCGAGCGGGAACGATGAACGCAATGCACCAGACGATGAAGCACTCGGGGCGGGCGGTGGCGCTCGCGCTGGCGCTGGGCCCGCTGGCGGGAACGGCGGCGTCGGCTCAGCAGAGCGCGCGCGTACGGCCGGCGCCCTGCGCCGATGCGGCGTGCGCCGACGACAGCAGCCGGCTGATCGTGATCCGGCTGCGGAACCGGGTGGACTCGCTCCAGCGCATGTTCCTGGGGCAGCCGCTGAGCGCCGAGCAGCAACGGGATCTCAAGGACCGGATCGGCGACATGATCCGCCAGCTCAGCGACATCCAGAGCGGCGCGGTGGCGCTGGGGTTGCAGCGGGCGGCCGAGGGGATGAACGAGGCGATGGCCGACGCCGACCGGAGTTTCGCGCGTGCGCGTGCGGCGGCGGAGATGGCCGATGCGGCGCGTCCCAAGGGGTGGATCGGGCTCACGTTTGCCGGCGCGTCGATGGTGGAGCTGCGCGACGGCCAGTACTTCGTGAGTTATCTCGACTATCCCGAGGTGGTGACCGTGGAGCCGGGATCGCCGGCGGAGCGGGCGGGGATCGTGCACGGCGATATGCTGGTCGCGTTCAACGGGCAGGACGTGACCACCAAGCCGATCTCGATGACGCGCCTGCTGCAGCCCAGCCACAGGGTGGTGGTGCGGCTCGAGCGCGACGGCGAGCCGCACGACTACGCGCTGGTGGTGGCGCCGGCGCCGCGGAGCTACACGATGCGGATCGGGGACTTCTCGGCGCCCACCGACGCGCCGGCGCCGCCCGACAACGTGACGCCGCTTCCCGAGCCGGCCCGGGCCCCACGCATGGTGCTCGTGCCCAAACCCTCGGTGGAGGTGCGCGGGTGGGCGCCTGCCGCGCCGGCATTCGCGTTCTCATATGAAAGTGGCGTGGCCGGCGCCGAGATGAACACCCTCAACGGCGACCTGGCGCGGAACCTGAACCTGGGCGTCGACCACGGCGTGATGGTGATTCGCGCGCCCGACGGCACGCCGGCCGCGCGGTCGGGGCTTCAGGCGGGGGACATCATCGTGCGGGCCGCCGGCACCGACGTCGGCTCGGTGCGCGACCTGCGGCGGGTGCTCGAGCGCCACAGCGGCGACGCCAACGTGGAGCTGCAGATCGTCCGCGACCACCACAAGCAGACGATCCACTTCGACAACGACTGACGCGCCGCCCGGCGCTCAGTCCAGGAACGCGGTGACGGCCGCGAAGAACTCGGCAGGCGCTTCCCAGAACGGGAAGTGCCCGCTGTGCGGCAGGATCGCGGCGCGCGCGCGCGGAATCGCGGCCGCCAGCTCGCCGGCGATCGCGGGGTCGAGCGCGTCGCCGTCGCCGTGGAGCACGAGCGTGGGCGCGGCGATGCGGCGCACCGCGTCGCGCCAGTCGTAGCCCTCGCGTCGGAGCCGCGCGAGCACGGCGCTCCCCGTGGGGCTCGCCGTCTTGGGCATCGGAAAGGTGGACGCGAACGCGCGGTCCACGAACCAGGGCTCGTACGACGCGCGAAGGTGCGCGAGGTGCACCTCCGGGTCGGGCGCGCCGAGCATGTCGTCGGTGATGCCGGCCAGCACGGCGCGATCGTCGGGGTTGGCGCGGGCCAGCGCTTCGCGGCGGAGCGGCGCCATCCACGCGCTGGTGGGCCCGACGGCGTCGACGAGCACCAGGCGGCGGACGCCCACAGCGTCGTGCGACGCGGCGAGCATGGCGATGCCGCCGCCCCACGAGTGCCCGAGCAGATCCCACTGGCGGATGCCCAGGGCTCGGCGCAGGGCGGGGATGTCGGCGGCGTCGTCGTCGATGCGCGCGGCGGCGGGGTCGGCGGGGGGCTGCGACGCGCCGCGCCCGCGCTGGTCGTAGAGGATCACCTGGCGGCCGGCGGCGAGCGGAGAGAGCGCGGGCCAGAGCATCGCGTGGTCCACGATGAGGCCGCCGTTCACGCAGAAAAGCGGCGGCGCGTGGCCCACCGGGGGCGAACTCCAGACGGCGAACGCGAGGCCGCGGGCGCGCACCGTCTGCCGCTCCAGGCGCGGCGGGTGCGGCACCGTGCGGCGGAAGGCGAAGAAGCGGTCGCGGGCGGACGTCACGCCGCGAAAACTACTGTCTGAATCCGAATCCTGAAGCGAGCAGGTCGCCGGCCCGCGGCGCATCGGCGGCGCCGATGCGCTTGGCGGGGAGGCTGTACACGTTTTTGTGGCAGTCCAGGCACTGCGTGCCCTTCACCTTCCACGTGTGCGCCGCGTGGCACTGCAGGCAGTTCTTGAGCGAGCCGGCGTGCAGGCCGCGGTGGAAGGGCGTGAGCGTGTCGGGGCGCTGGTGGCAGCCGGCGTTCGTGCACGACTCCACGGCCTGCGCCGGCTTGGTCTGCGTGTGCGGATTGTGGCAGTCGCCGCACTCGCCTTTGTGCGGGTCGTTGGCCGGCACGAAGTTCTGGATGGCCTTCTGCATGGCGTGGCACTGCAGGCACTGGGTCGCGGCCGGCACGAGCGGCTTGCGCGCCAGCTCGACCATGTTCGTCTCGTGGATGGGCGCCGTGAACTGGTGGCAGACCGTGCAGTGGAGCATCGTCTGGCCGGCCATCTTGCCCAGCTCTATATGCGTTTTTTCATGGCACCCGCTCTGCTGGCAGGTCTGCTTGACCGGCACGAACTGGTGGGCCGAGACGCCGTGGCAGGTGATGCAGTCGATGCCGAGCTTCTTGCCGGTGTCGGAGAGCAGGTGCACCGAGTGGCCGGCGGTGGCGATGATCTGCTGCCACGTGCTGTCGGCGTTCTTCTGCACGTGGCACCGGGCGCAGACTTCGCGCGGCACCGGCGCGTGCGGTCCCACGGCGCCGGGGCGGTAGATCACCCAGTAGACGATCTGGCGCGTTTCCATCCAGAGCGGCTCGCTGTGGCAGTCGTGGCACCGCAGGTTGGCGACCGTGTGGTGCTTGGTGCCCTGGAAGCGCTCGTAGACCTGGTCGTGGAGCGTGTGGCAGGAGATGCAGAATTCGTTGTTGTTCTGCGAATAGAGGAAGAAGCTGGCGCCGCCGCCGGCCATGGCCAGGAGCACCATGGCCGCGGCGAAGCCGATGACGATCTTCCAGAAGATGGGCGTGGTGAGGTGGCGCGTGCGGGCCCACTCGAACACGGCCTGCCGCTGGCGCCAGATGATGACCACGAGCGTGATCGCGACGAGCAGGGCGAGGATCGCGCCGCTCAGTTCGATCCATTGCGGAACGCTGAAGAACCAGCGGAGGATCCGCTCGATCGTCGAGATGTCGCGGGGCGGGTGGAACACCGTCATGGTGTCGCCCGGCACCGGCTGATTGACGTGCAGCTGCGCGAGCTGCTGGGGGAATCGGAGCATCCCGTCAGATGTTTAGGGGACGCGGCGTAGTCTATCCGCCGTGGGGCGATCCGCTGTCGGGCATTTTCCGGCGTGCCGGGGGGAAAGCCCCGACGGCGCGAGTATGCAGGTTCCGCGCGGGCGGGGCCAGGGGGAGACGCCGGCTCAGTATTCCTTGGACCAGAGGAGCAGTACGCCGCAGACCGTTCCGCTGATGCGGTACTGGACGGGGGCCGAGAGGCCGTCGTAGTACTCGACCCCCGCCAGATCCCACGTGCGCGTCAGATTCCAGACGTCGTCCTGCGAAATCGGGACATCGTCGAGGTACACGCTTACCGGGCATGGCTGAATGCGCATCTTGGTCATGAATCCGCGGAGGCTGTACAGCTCCTCATTGCCTTGGTCATCCGGGCGGATGACGATTCCGGGGAATCTCGTCGCCAGCACTACCTTAACGTCCCGCTGTCCCGCCGAATCGAGCGCGGCCTCGGTAAGGAACCGCCCCAGGCCCATCGCCCGCCGCCGCTCGAATGGCTGCAGTGCCGGCGGCACCCGCGCTCCCTGCACGCGCACGGTATCGAGCGCCTTCGGTGCCTCCGCGAGCATGAACACCTGCCCCACGGTGTCGCCCCTGAACGCCAGCTCGAGATCGGCCGCCACGAACCCGAGCCGGCGCACTCGCACGCGGTGCGATCCCGCCGGCACGCCGCTGAGCACCGCCTCGCCCATCCAGTTCGTGCGCGCCAACCGGTGCGTGTCCATCAGCACGACCTCGGCGTCGCGGATCGGCGCGCCGGTGGCCGCGTCGGCCACGTCGGCGATGAAGGTGGTCGACTGCTGCGCCTGCGCGGTGGGTGCCAGCGCGGCGGCGAGGGCGAGAACGGCGAGAAGAGTCTTCGTACGACGAGGCCCGGACGGCAACCTGCAGAATACTTATATACTGGTTGCCGCCGGTGCCCCCGTCAACGGGTTCAGACTCCTAGGTTGATGAACTGCCCGAACCCGGCGAAGAAGTGCGAGAGAATCGCGAACTTGCCCGTGAACAGCAGCACGCCCAGCAGCACCATGAGCGAGCCCGCGGCGAGCTCGATGGGGCGCAGCCAGCGCCGCAGCCGCTGGGCGCCGGCCAGATACCAGTTGAACGCCACCGCGGCCACGAAGAAGGGAATCCCCAGTCCCAGCGCGTACGCGAACAGCAGCAGCATGCCGCGCCCCATCGTCGTGGCCGCGCCCGCGTACAGCAGGATCGACGCCAGCACGGGGCCCACGCACGGCGTCCACCCGGCGCCGAAGGCGACGCCCACGAGCACCGATCCCACGAGCCCCGCCGGCTTGGACGAGAGTTGCACGCGCCGCTCGCGCATCAGCCCCGGCAGCTTGAGCAGGCCCAGCATGTAGAGCCCGAACGCCGCGATCACCACGCCGCCGATCTGCTCCAGCAGCGGAAGCGAGCGCCGCATGGCAGCGCCGATGGCGGTGGCGCCGGCGCCCAGGGCCACGAACACCATGGTGAACCCGAAGACGAACAGCGCCGCGTGCAGCGCCGCTCGGCGCCGAGCCGCGTCGCGTCCCTCGGTGCCGAGCTCGTCGAGCGTCATCCCGGTGACGAAGGTGACGTAGCTCGGCACCAGCGGGAGCACGCAGGGCGAGGCGAACGACACGAGTCCCGCGACGAAGGCGAGCCCGAGCGAGACGGCGGCGGGGTCGCTCATTGCATCCCCGCGCCCAGCGATCCGCCCGCGGGCGCCGGTTCGTCGAGCAGGTGCTTCACCGCCTGGTCGAGGGCCACGGAGGCGAACACGCCCTGCACCTGGTTGCGCACGCGCCCCTGCCGGTCGATGAGGAACGACGTGGGGAGCAGGTTGACGTTGCCGAACGTCTGCACCACGGGCTGCGTGGCCATGGCCACGGGGTACGTAATGTGGTGGTCGGCCAGGAACTGGCGCACGGCGGCGGGGTCGGCGCCGTCCATGGACACGCCAAGCACGATGAAGCCGCGGTCCTTGTTCAGGTTGTAGACCGACTCGAAGCCGGGCATTTCAAGGCGGCAGGG
>JAGWRB010000089.1 GCA_028876725.1 Gemmatimonadota bacterium | reverse complement strand
GTCCCCCGTAATCGATCGCGTCGGCAAAGTCCTTGCCGTACCCGCCGCTCCCGCGATACTGGGGCGCGATGATCACGTAATGATGCCTGACCGCGTCGATCACGAACGGAAGCATCTTCTCGTCCCAGAATCCGTGCACGCCGCCGTGCACCCACACCATCGCGGCGTAGCCGTGACGACCGCGCGATTCCGGCGGCGTGAACAGATACGCGGGGATCTCGAGCCCGTCGGCGCGACTCTTGTAGTGCACGATCCGGAAGCGCATGACGCCGGCGCTGCGGGCCACGTAGATGCTCTCGGCGGCAAGCCGCGCCGCGCGCTCTTTGGCAAAGTTGCCCTGTGGCAGGTCGCTGAACCGGTCGCTCACGTACAACTCGGCGGCGCGCGCGCTGTCCATGGGCGCGTGGGATTTCCGTTGGGCGTGCGCCGCGGGCGCGAAGGACAGGGTCGCGACGAGCGCCATCGAGACGCCGAGCGAGCCGACGCGCGGCCGCGCAGCACACAGTGGGCGAGAGGGCAGCATGAAGATCCTCGGGGCAGGGACAGGTGCGAACCGCCACTCCGGACGGCCCGCAATCGTGAACCGCGGACCGCGGTTCCGCCACTTCCCGCAGTCATCACCGCCTCACTGCCTCACCGCTTCACTGCCTCACCGCCTCACGGAGAATCCTCTCTCCCCCGTACCACCCGCCGCCCCTTCCGTGGTCCCTTCGTTGCGGTGACCACCGTGCACTGCTGCTCCCCGTCGCGGCCGTCGTAGTACAGCACCACCCAGTCGTGCGTGCGCTTCAGCTCATGCGCGCGCGCGGTGTTCGAGAAGAGCGCGGTGTAGTGCCGGTCGCCGCGCGTGGTGTGGAGCACCGGCAGCCAGCGCTCGCCGCTCGGGTTGAACCGGCGCGGCGCGATGCGGGGCAGATCGTCGCGCTCCGCGCGCTCGCGATACTCCCGATCGACATCGAGGATTTCCGTCACCGGCGGTTCGCCCTCCGACGGCGCCGGCGATGACGAGCGCGTGCGCGCCGGGCGCCGCCGCAACCGCGTCGCGAGCGCGTCGCGGATGCCGGCCACGCGCTTGGGGCCGAACCCCTTGAGCGCGTCGAGGCGCCCGTCGTTGGCCGCCATCTCGAGATCCTCCAGGGTGTCGACGCCCAGCTCGTCGTGCAGTCGCTGCGCGATGCGCGGTCCCACGCCGGGCACCGACGCCAGGACGGCTTCGGGAGCGCTCTCGCCGCGCAGGCGCAGCAGCATGCCGAGCTGTCCCGTTTCCACGAGCTCGCGGGCCGCGCGCGCGAGCGCCTGTCCAATGCCGGGCAGCGCGTCGAGGCCCTCCGGCCCCTCCGCGTCCAGAATATCGGCCGCGCTGCGCGGCGATTCGCGCAACGACGCCGCGCCGTTGCGCCATGCCCGCACGCGGTACTCGCTCGCGTTCTGCGCCTCGAGCAGCGACGCCACCTCCTCGAACCGCTCGGCGATCTCGGCGTTGGTCATGGCATTCGTGCGACGAGGGGGCATGGGACGTACGGGCGTCACGAAACCGCCGGCGTCGTGGGTGCGGCAGCGTCCGTGCCGCGCGGGGCGAGCGACGGCAATTCGTCGTGGGCGAGCGTCTCCTTCTCGATCAGGCGGTGCGCGCCCTCGTCGAGCGCTTCGCGGTTGGTGGCGAGCACGCCGAGCGCGCGCTCGAGCGCCTCCTGGACGAGCGTGCGGACGCCGCCCTCGATCTCGCGGGCGGTCTGATCGCTGTACGGACGCGATTCGGCCGGGAGATACGACGGCTGGGGCAGGAACGGCGCCGAGGTCTGGCCGTACACGACGTGGCCCACCGCGTCGTTCATGCCGAAGCGCGTCACCATGTCGCGCGCGAGCTCGGTGGCGCGCACGAGATCGTCGGCGGCGCCGGTGGAGAGCTCGCCGAACACGGTGAGCTCGGCGGCGCGCCCGCCGAGCATCACCGTCAACTTGGCCTCGAGTTCGCCCTGTGTGGCGATGTACCGCTCCTCCGAGGGGCGCTGGAGGGTGAAGCCCAGTGCGCCCAGCCCGTGCGGAATGATCGACACCTTCTGCACCGGGTCGCTGCCGGGCGTGGCCAGCGCCACCAGCGCATGTCCCATTTCGTGATACGCCGTGATCTCGCGTTCGCGCGCGCTCAGGACGCGGCTGCGCTTGGCGAGCCCGGCCACGATGCGTTCCACCGCGATCTGGAAGTCGTCAAAGCGCACCGTCGCGCCACGGCGGCGCGTGGCGGCGAGCGCCGCTTCGTTCACCAGGTTGGCCAGATCGGCGCCGGTGAATCCGGGGGTGAGCGCGGCCACATGGTCGAGGTCGACGTCGGGGTCGAGCGGCACGCGGCGCACATGCACGCGCAGAATCTGCGTGCGGCCCACGCGATCGGGGCGGTCCACCAGCACCTGGCGGTCGAACCGCCCGGCGCGCAGGAGCGCGGGATCGAGGATCTCCGGGCGATTCGTGGCCGCGAGCATCACGACGCCGCTCTTGGGGTCGAAGCCGTCCATCTCGGCGAGCAGCTGATTGAGCGTCTGCTCCTTCTCGTCGTTCGCGCCGGTGAGGATGCTCGCGCCGCGCGCGCGGCCCAGCGCGTCGATCTCGTCGATGAACACGATGCACGGGGCGGTGTCGCGGGCCTGGGTGAACAGGTCGCGCACGCGCGCCGCGCCGACGCCCACGAACAGCTCCACGAATTCCGAGCCGTTGATCGAGAAGAAGGGAACGCCGGCCTCGCCGGCCACAGCGCGCGCGAGGAGCGTCTTTCCGGTGCCGGGCGGCCCCACGAGCAGCACGCCCTTGGGCAGATGCGCGCCGAGCTGCCCGAACGCTTCGGGATTCTTGAGGAACGCGACGACCTCCCGCAATTCGTCCTTGGCTTCGTCCACGCCGGCCACATCATCAAAGGTCACCTTGGTGTCCTTCTCCGCGTACACGCGCGCACGGCTCTTTCCCACGCCGAGCATGCCCGTGGGCTGCTGTCCCAGCGCGCGGCGCGCCAGGAACCACCAGATGCCAAGGAACACGAGCGCGGGGACGAGCCAGAGCACGACGCCATCGAGGAAGCCGCCGCCGGCCACGCCCGAGAACGGCACGCCTTTGGCGCGCAGGCGATCGGCGATGGCCGGATCCACACGCGTAGTCACGAACTTCGTTTCGCCCGCCGCGTCGGGCACGCGCAGGCGGCCCGTGACGTAGGTATCGCCCACCTGCACGTCGGCCACCAGCCCCGAGTCGAGCTTTTGCAGGAACTCGCTGTACGGCATGCGCGGGAGTCCGAACGTCGGCGAAAACAGCGTGGGCAGCATGAGGAGCGCGACGATCGTGAGCCAGAGGGCCCACGGCGCGCGCGGCGCGCGGCGCTCGCGCGGGCCGTCACTTCCGGTCGGGCTGCGCTGCGGGCTCGGCATGCGGCCTCCGGGACGTGAAGTACTCCACGCACGCGTCGAGCGTGCGCAGCCTGCCGTAATCGGCTTCGGGAACGTCGACGCCCAGCTCCCGGCGGGCGGCTATCAAAAAATTCAGAAAGTCCATCGAATCGATGTCCACCTGATCGCGCAGCGGCAGCCGGGGATCGAGCGTCTCGGGGCGGACCTCGGGCGCGATGCGGTGTAATTCGCGCAGCAGCACGGCGCGAACGTCGGCGGCGGTCATAGGGCCTCCGGGGCCTGGAGCAGGCGGTCGAGCGTGGCAAGGAACCGGCCGCCGGCGCGGCCATCGGTGGCGCGGTGGTCGCCGGCCAGCGAGGCGGTCACCACCGGATGCACGCCCAGCATTCCGTCCTCCGCCCACGGGCGCTCGGTCACGCGCCCGAACCCCACCAGCGCGACCTGCGGCGGGTAGATCACACCCAGCACCGACTCCGCGCCCTCGTCGCCGAGATTGGTCACGGTCGCGGTTGCCGCCGTCATCTCGGAACCGAGCAGGCCGCCTTCGCGCGACCGGCGCACCAAATCAGACATCGCGCGCATCGTCTCCGCCGGAGACTTCCGGTTGGCGTCGCGAATGGCGGGCGCCACCAGGCCACCGGCGCGCAGCGCGATCACCACGCCAAGGTGCACCCCCTCGCCGGGGCGGAATCCGTCGTCCACCCAGAAGCCGTTGAGCTCCGGATGCTCGCCGAGCGCGCGGGCCGTCGCCGTGAGGAGCAGCGCCGCGGGCAGCATGCGCTGCTCGATGGGGAGCGCCGCGTTGCGCTCCTGGAGCCACTGCATCGCGCGGCGCAGCGAGATCGACGTGGAGAGATAGTAGTGCGGGATCTCCCGGTTGGACCGCGACACCGCGGCGGCAACGGCGCGTCGCATCGCGGCGCGCGCTTCGTCACTTGGAGGCGCGGGCGGCGCGGCCGGCTGCTCTCGCGCGACCGGCACGCTGGAGGGAAGGGGAGGCGCCGCTGCGAGCGCACCCGCGGCGCGCTCCACCTCGGCAAGCGTGATGGGGTGCGTACGGCCGGCGTCCCAGAGCGCCGTCAGGTCCACGCCGAGTTCCGCGGCGCGCCGCCGGGCCACCGGGGATGCGCGGAGCCGCGGGACGAGAGGGGGCGCCGGCGCGAGCGGGACTTGGGCGATCGGGCGCGCCGCGGGTTCCGCCGCTGCCGGCTCCTCGCCGAATCGCGCGAGCACCGTGCCCACGGGCACCTTCGTGCCCTCGGCCACGACGAGTGCCGACACCGTGCCGCTCACCGGGCTTTCCACCGCGAACACGCCCTTCTCGGTTTCCACTTCTGCAATGATCGCGCCGCGTTCCACGCGCGCGCCGGGCGCGGCGTGCCACCGCACGAGCGTGCCGAATTCCATGTCGGCGCCCAGCGACGGCATCCGGAATTCCGCCGTGGCGTTTCGGGGGACGGTTGGAGCAGCGGGGGCAGTCATCACGGCTCCGTCATGGTGCCATCGTCGCGCGGACGGCGTCGACGATCTGCGCCGGTTGTGGAATCGCGGCTTGTTCCAGATGGCGCGCATACGGCATCGGGACTTCGGCGCCGCACACCCGTTGCACCGGGGCATCGAGGTCGTAGAACGCCTGCTCCATGAGCCGGGCGCTGATCTCGGCGGCCAGGCTGCCGCTGCGCCACTCTTCGTCCACGATCACCGCGCGCCGCGTGCGCCGCACCGATGTGAGGATCGTGTCCATATCGAGCGGGCGCAGTGCGCGCAGGTCGACCACTTCGGCATCGACGCCGTCGGCGGCGAGTGCGTCAGCGGCGGTGAGTGTGCGCGGCAGGGTGCCGCCGAAGGTGACGAGCGTGACGTCGCGCCCCGGGCGGCGCACCGCGGCGCGGTCGATGGACACGGCGTCTCCGCCGTCCGGGAGCTCGCCTTCCATGCCATAGAGCATCACGTGCTCGAAGATGATCACCGGATTGGGATCGGCGAGCGCGGGC
This sequence comes from Gemmatimonadota bacterium, assembly GCA_028876725.1. Taxonomy (GTDB): domain Bacteria; phylum Gemmatimonadota; class Gemmatimonadetes; order Gemmatimonadales; family Gemmatimonadaceae; genus JAGWRI01. The sequence continues at coordinate 13,963 of JAGWRB010000089.1, read as the reverse complement.
GCCAACATGCCGCGCGCGTCTTCCACGGTGGCCGGGGCCAGCACCTTGAGTCCCGGCACGTGCGCGAACAGCCCTTCGAAGCCGTGCGAGTGCTGCGCCGCGAGCTGGCGTCCCGCGCCGGTGGCCATGCGGATCACCAGCGGCACGTTGAACTGCCCGCCCGACATGTGCAGCAGCGTCGCGGCGTTGTTCACGATCTGATCGAGCGCCAGCAGGCTGAAGTTCACCGTCATGACTTCGACGATCGGGCGCACGCCGCCGAGTGCGGCCCCGATGCCCGCGCCCACGAACGTCGCTTCCGAGAGCGGGGTGTCGCGCACGCGTTCAGGGCCGAATTCGTCGAGCAGTCCCTTGCTCACCGCGTAGCAGCCGCCGTAGCGGCCCACATCCTCGCCCATGAGGAACACGCGCGGATCGGCGCGCATGGCTTCGCGGATGGCCTCGCGCATCGCCTCGCGGTACGTGATGCGCCGCGTGGCCGGTGCCTGAGCGGTGCCGAGGGCGGCGGTGCGGATGGCCGTCATGGGGCGCGCTCCTCGCGATACACGTCGTGCGTGAGCGTCGACGGATCCTCCACCGGCGCCGACTCCGCGAACGCCACCGCGTCGTCGAGTTCCGCGAACACTTCGGCTTCGAGGGCCTGCAGGCGCGCGTCGTCGAGCGTGCCGCGCTCGCGGAGGCGGGCCTCGTACGCAGCGATGGGGCACCGCGCCTTCCACGCCTCCACTTCTTCCCGGGTGCGATAGAGTTCGGGGTCGAACATCGAATGCGCGCGGAAGCGGTACGTGCGCAGCTCCAGCAGGTGCGGGCCGCCGCCCTGACGCACCGACTCCACAGCGGCGCGCGCCGCCTGCTCGACGGCCTCCACGTCCATTCCGTCCACCGTCCACGCCGGCACGCGATACGCGGCCGCCTTGGCGGCGATGTCCGGTTCGCTCTGCGCGCGTTCGAGCGCGGTGCCCATGGCGTACCGGTTGTTCTCGCAAGCGAACAGCACCGGCAGGTGCCAGAGCGCCGCCAGGTTCATCGACTCGTGAAACACGCCCTCGGCCACCGCGCCGTCGCCGAAGAAGCACGCCGTCACCCGCGCGCGCCCCTGCATGTCATCGGCGAGCGCCAGCCCCACCGCCAGGGGGATGCCGCCGCCCACGATCGCGCTCCCGCCGTAGAAGCGCGTCGTCGCGTCGAACAGATGCATCGAGCCGCCGCGCCCGCCGCTGCAGCCGGCGCTCCGGCCGAACATCTCCGCCATGATCGCGCGGGCGCTCACGCCGCGGACCAGCGCGTGGCCGTGCTCGCGGTATGTGGCCACGATCGCGTCGTCGGGCGTCAGCGCCTGCATCATTCCCACGGCCACTGCCTCCTCACCGATATAGAGATGCAGGAATCCGCGGATCTTCTCCGCCTGATACAGCTCCGCGCAGCGCTCTTCCATCCGGCGAATGCGCAGCATGTCGCGCAGCAGCGCGAGCGCGTGGTCCGGGCCATCAGCGGCGCCCGGAGCGGGCGCAACGGCCGCGGGGGCGATCGTCATCGCGCGCCCGCTTCCAGGGTGGAGAGGTCGCCTTCGGGCAGTCCCTGCTCGCGCGCCCGGAGCAGCCGGCGCATGAGCTTCCCGCTGCGCGTGCGCGGCAGCTCGTCCAGGAACGCCAGTTCCTTGGGCGCGACGGCCGCGCCGAGTCGCGTGCGCGCGAATCCGAGAATGTCGAGCCGCAGGTCGTCGGTCGCCGTGTGCCCGTCGCGCAGCGCGACGAACGCCTTCACGATCTCCCCGGCTACCGGATCGGGCTTGCCGATCACCGCCGCTTCGGCCACCGCGGGATGCTCCAGCAGCGCGCTTTCGACTTCGAACGGCCCGATGAGGTGCCCCGACGACTTGATCACGTCGTCACTCCGTCCCACGAACCAGTAGTAGCCGTCGGCGTCGCGCCGGGCGAGATCGCCGGTGAGATACCACCCGTCCACGAAACACCCGCGGTAGCGCGCCTCGGCGCCCACGTAGTCGCGGAACATCGACGGCCACCCGGGACGCAACGCCAGCTCTCCCTGCACGCCGGGTTCGTCGATGACCTCGACGCCGATGTCGGCGTGGTTCACGATCGCCGCTTCGATGCCCGGGAGCGGGCGTCCCATCGAACCCACGCGCACGTCCATCGAGCGGAAGTTCGCGATCATGATGCCGCCCGTTTCGGTCTGCCACCAGTTGTCGTGAATCGGCTGTCCGAACGCCTCCACGCCCCACAGCACCGCTTCGGGATTGAGCGGCTCGCCCACGCTGGCGATGAACCGCAGCCGGCTCAGATCGAAGCGATGCGCCAGCTCCGCGCCCGCTTTCATCAGCATACGAATCGCCGTGGGCGCGGTGTACCACACGGTCACCCGTTCGTTCTGCAGCACCTGGTACCAGCGCTCGGGGTCGAAGTCCCCTTCGTCGACCACGCTCGTGATGCCGTTCGTGAGCGGCGCGATGATGCCATACGACGTGCCGGTGACCCATCCGGGGTCGGCGGTGCACCAGAACACATCGTCGCGGTGAAAGTCCAGCGCGAGCTTGCCGGTCATGTGATGCGCGATCACGGCCTGGTGTACGTGCAACGCGCCCTTGGGCACGCCCGTGGTGCCGCTCGTGAAGTGCAGCAGCGCCGGCTGCTCGGGGTCGGTGGGCGGAATCGCGAACTGGTCGCCGGCGCGTTCGAGGCATTCCGAGAGATTCAAGGCATTCGGGATGCGCGCGTCGGGGGCGCCCGCCGGCGCGATGAGCAGCACGTGGCGCAGGGCGGGGAGCGCATCGCGCATCGCGGCGACCTTCCGCCGGTAGAGCGCCGGCGTGGTGACCAGCACGGATCCGTGGCCGATGTCGAGCCTCGCGCGGATCGGGTCGGGGCCGAACGCCGAGAAGAGCGGGCAGAACACCGCGCCGAATTTGAGCGTGCCGAGCGCCGCCACGTAGAGTTCGGGCACCCGGTCGGCCAGCGCGTAGACGCGGTCGCCGCGCTGGACGCCGAGCTCGCCCAGCACGTTCGCGAACCGGCTGGCGCGCGCCGCGAGTTGGGCGTACGTCACGTCCTCTCGCGTGCCGTCGCGCCGCAGGCACCGGAGCGCCACGTGGCCGGCGCGTGCGCCCGCGGCGTGCCGGTCCGCGGCTTCGTACGCCATGTTGAGCCCGCTGCCGTTGGGCAGCCCGTCGAGCTCGCCCTGCATCGCGTCCGTCCAGGAGTACGTCGCGCACGCCGCGTCGTAGTCGGGCATCGTGGCGGGCGGAAGCCGCGTGTCGCCGTGCTTCGTCAGCACCCGCACGCTCGGCGGCGCCGGCGCAACCGGAGCGGCCAGTTCAACGGTACGTCCCATGGCGGCCCTCCTCGCCTGAGCGCGCTGTAGCGTCGCGCGCCGCAACGCCGCACCCGCCGGCGCTCACGTGATACGCAAGCTACGGGCGCGCGCCGGTGCGGGGTGTCGGGCCGTCGGGCGAACGGCGTGGGCGGATGCCTGACAGCCCGGACGGGAAATGCGCAAACGCAGGACGCCGCCGCCCCGGCGTACCGGAGCGGCGGCGTCGTGAACGGCCGCGGGAAGGGTTACCGCGTCGATCCGCCGTCGGCCTGCGTGCCGGCCCAGTGGCCGTACCGGTGGAACCAGCTCTCCACGTAGAGCTGCGTGCGCAGGAAGTTCGACGGCGTACTCGACGTGCCGTGATACTCGTTGTTCATGCGCAGCATGGCCGTGGGCACGTTGCGCAGGCGCAGGGCACGGTAGAACTCCTCGGTCTGCGGGATCGGCGTGCGCAGATCGAGCACGCCGGTCATCAGCATGGTGGGCGTGGTGACGTTGCCCACGTACATCAGCGGACTGCGGCGCAGGTGCTCGCTGGGGTCCACCCAGAACGGCTTGGCGAAATTCTCATACCAGCCGGCGCCGTCGGTCTCGCCCACGAAGCTGATCCAGTCGATCACCGGGCACTGGACCACGGCCGCCGCAAAGCGGTTGGTGTGGCCCACGGTCCACGCCGTGAGCACGCCGCCGCCCGAGCAGCCGTACACGAACAGGTTCTTCGTGTCGATGTACCCGCGGCCAATCACCGTGTCCACGCCGGCCATCAGGTCGTCGAAGTCATGGTCCGGATAGTCGTTGTCGATGAGGTTGGTGAACTTCTCGCCGTACCCCGTGCTGCCCCGCGGATTGGTGTACACCACCACGTAATCGTGGGCGGCCTCGTCCTGGCGCGCGAAGTTGAATGCCACGTTGTACATCGCCTGCGGCCCGCCGTGGATCTGCAGGATGAGCGGGTACTTGCGGCTCGGATCGAAGTCCGGCGGCTTCACGATCCAGCCCTGAATCCGCAGGCCGTCCTTCGATTTGTACCAGAAGCTTTCGCTCGACGCGAGCTTCTTCCCCGAGAGCAGCGATTCGTTCACGTTGGTGCGCCGCGCCATCGCGGACACGGTCCCCGACGCCGGGATGGCGAAGGTGACCACGTCGTTCGGCTCGGTGGGCGTGCTGCGCACGCCGACCGCCACGCCGCCGCGGCTCAGATCCGTCACGTCGAGCACCTGCTCGCCGGCGGTCACCGCCCACACCTGCCCGCTCGTGGACGCGTAATACAGGTTCTCTGAACCCTCGCTCTGCACGTTCACGTAGACGCCGGCGCCGTTCGCGGCCCAGAGCGGGCCGGACACCGGGCGGTCGAGCGTCGCCGTCACGGCGTGCGCGTTGCTGCCGTCGGCGTTCATCACCCAGATCTGCCCCTGTGCCCACGCCGAGTGGTCCACGGAATCGGCGTGCGTGAAGGCGATGCGCGTGCCGTCGGGGGAATACACCGGCCCGCCGTTGGTGCCCGCCAGGCGCGTGAGCTGCCGCACCTCGCCGGTGCGCACGTTGGCCGCGTAGATCTCGCTGTGCCGGAACGCGTGCTCGGCGTCGGGCACGCGGAGCGAGGAGAACGCCACCCACTGGCCGTCGCCCGAGAACGCCGGCGCCGACGCGTTCCAGTTACCATTGGTCACCTGCCGCGCCGCGCCGCCGTCGGCGGCGATCACGAAGATCTGCCGGTAGTACGTGTCGGTGTAGCCCACGCGGTCGGCGCGGAAGTTGAGCCGCGTGACGATCTTCGGCGGCTCGATCCACTTGGCGCCCTTGGGCGGGGTGGGCATCGGGATGCGCCATTCCGGCCCCAGCGGATCGTTCACGTTCATGTTGAACGCCAGCCGCTTGCCGTCGGGCGACCACTGCAGGCCGGACGGCGCCTCGGTGAGATTCGAGATCTGTGATCCCGGTCCCTCGAGCGCTACCCACTTCACGAAGATCTGCGCGCCGGCCGGACGGCCCTCGGCCACGTAGGCGATCCGCGTGCCGTCGGGCGACCACTGCGCGCCGGACCCGTCGGCCAGCATCCGGTCGTGGGTGCCGTCGGCGTTCATGAGCCAGAGCGAAGTGCGCCAGCGATCGCTCATCTTGTCGACCCACCGGCGCGTGTAGACGATCTGCGAGCCGTCGGGCGAGATCTGCGGCGATTGCACGTCCTGCCAGTCGAGATACTGGTCGAGTTGCAGACGGTCCGCGGGGACCTGCTGCGCCGTGAGACGTGGCGCGCCCGCGGCAAGCGCGGCAAGGGCGACGGCGTACGCCAGGCGGCGGCCGGCGCCGCGCACGCGCGGCGCGGAGACGTGAGGAATGGTGTGCATGTCGGCTCCTGGGAGGGACAAGGTGGGAGCCGTAATCCTGCGCCACGCGCGCGCGTTCTGCCAGAGGCCGCCCGGCGCCGGCCGTCCGCGCCCTCCCTTTCCTGACGCCCCGTGAGCGATGAGCCGACTGACCCGCGTGCCGGCGGAGCCTACCCTGCACCCAGAGGCCCCCGGCCCGCGGCGCAACGCTCGCGCGCCGGTTCTCGATTCACCGGAGGCGAAGATGCTCACGTATGCGGAGTTGGCGGAGCTGGCGGCGTCGGTGCGCGACCGGATGGTGCTGAACGTGTACGTCGATCCGTCGGAACTTGACGCAGTGGCCCGCCGATCGTGGCGCCGCACGCTCGCCGACGCCATCGTCGCCACGCGCAAGTCGCTCAGCACGGCCACGCACGCCGAGCGCACGGAATACGACAAAGCCGCGGCGCGCGTGGAGCAGCTGGTCGACGACCTGAGCGACGACCTCGACGGCGCCCCGGGGTGGGCGGCGTTCGCCGACGCGCAATCCGTCCTCTATGCCGGGCCCACGCACCGCCCGCCGCGCACCGGACTCCTCTGGCGCCCCGGCCTCGCCGCCGCGCGCTACCTGCGCCTGTTCGACAACGACGGCGGCGTCGTCGTCGTGCTCCTCGACGGCCGCTCCGCCGATCTGTATCGCTGGAACGGCCGCGACGTCGCGCATCTCGAGCGCCTCCACGCGCACGCGCACGTGGGCCGCGCCGGTCACATGGGGAGCGCTCCGCGCGAGGGATTCCACCCCGGCACGCGCGGCACCGCGCTCACCGACGCCGCGCAGCGCGCGCTCGAGGCCGGCCGCGAACGCATGCTGCACGACCTGTCGGCGCAGCTCGAGTCGCTCGCCCGCCCCGCCGGATGGATCGTCATGGGCGGCGCCCGCCCCACGGTCGCCGACGCCATGAAGCAGCTCACGAAGACGACGCAGAAGCGCGCACTGTTCATGCCGGGCCTCAACGTCGACGCGTCCGAAGCGGACATCGCCGCCGTGGCCGCCGAAGGACGGCGGCGCCTCGAGTCGGAGCGCGACCTGAACCGCGTCACCGAGCTGCTCGACCGCTCCGTCGGCCGCGGGCGCGCGGTGGCCGGCTTCCAGCCGTCGCTCGACGCGCTGCTCGCCGCGTCGGCGCGCGACGTCCTCGTCTCGACGCGCTTTCTCGACGAGCACCCCGCCGACGCCGACACGCTCGGCTCGGCGGTGCTCACGCACGGCGCCCGCCTGGAAGAGATGTCGGGAGACGCCGGCGCGCGTCTCGACGCCGCGGGCGGCGTCGCCGCGACCCTGCGCTTCCCGAGCCGCAGCGGGCGCGTGCGCGCCGGCCTTACCACGGCGCAGGTGTAAGGGAGCACCCGACGCCCATCCGTCACCTCCCCGACTGCGCCCGGCCGCTACCGGGCGCAGTCTTGAACCAGGTGGCGGTTCTTCCATCGAGGCGGAGGACAGAAATGTCACGCAATATCGGAGCGGTGGATCGCTGGGTTCGCGTCGTGCTGGGACTCATCCTGTTGTCCCTGACGTTCACCGGCCCCAAGACGCTGTGGGGGCTGTTGGGCCTGGTGCTGCTGGCCACGGCCGCGGTGTCGTTCTGCCCGCTCTACAGCGTGCTGGGCTGGTCCACGGGACCCAAGCCGGGCAAGCAGGCGTAAGCGTCTCCCCCAGGGACGCGCACGCGGGCCGCCCGCCGCCGCAAGGCGACGGACGGCCCGATCCCGTTTCTGGAGGTCAGTTTCTCGCGACGGCCGAGAGCACGCGTTCGAGGCGCTCGCGCACCTCGCGCGCCATCGGCTCGATCTCGGGCCGCTGCGTGAGGCGAAGCGCCGCCACCGGATCCATGGCCGCCACCACGCTGCGCGCCGGGTCATCGGCCGCGTACACCACGATGTTGCACGGCAACAGCAGCCCGATGTCACGCTCCGCGGTCAGCGCCTTGTGCGCCAGCGGCGGATTGCACGCGCCGAGGATCACGTAGGGACGGAATTCGGCGTCGAGCTTCTGCTTCATCGTTTTCTTCACGTCGATTTCGGTGAGCACGCCGAATCCCTCCTTGGCCAACTCGGCGCGCGTCTTCTCCACGGCCGCGTCGTAGCCAAGCGGAACCGTCACCGAGAATCCGTACGGGGTCGTCTGTTCAGGCATTTCATCTCCCGGGTTCATTGCGGGCGACCGGTCCCAGAAGTCTGCCTAAACCGTGCTCGGCGAGCCAGTGCACCGTGGTGCGGCTGGTGGCGATGGCCAGTACGGCGCTCGTGATCACGTCGCTCGTCCAGTGCGCCTGCCGGTACACGCGCTGCGTCGCCACCAGCCCCGCGGTGCCGTACGCGGCGACCGTCACCCAGCGATTCTGTGCTTCGTCCGACACGGCCGCCGCGATGGAGAAGGCGTGCACCGAGTGCGCCGACGGAAACGAATGCCATTCGTCGGTGGTCGCGAGCGGATGAAAGGTCCACGCGTTGCCGGTCGCCGTGGGGCGGTGGCGTCCGACGAGCGGCTTGAGCACGCTCTCCACGCCGTCCGACACGGCGTACGCGAGTCCCACGCGGAGGGCCGCGTCGGCCCACCGGTGTTGTCGGAGCGCGAGGGGCAGGGCATAGCCGGCGACGAGCGCCGGCACGAGGTACTTGGCGCGGCCAAAGGGATCGAGCCCGCCCGCCACCCGGTCGAGCCCCGGGGTGTGGTTGCGCAGGGCGAGGTCACGCAGCTGGGTGTCGAAGGCGATGCCGGCGGCGATCGCGGCGGCGCCGCTCAGCCAGTAGGCGCGGCTCGACGGGACGACGGTCGATTGGGCCACCGCCCCACGCGGGACGACGACCACGGCGCATGCGGCGACGGCGCGGCATCGGCGCGCGACGCTCGCCATCCATGATCGCCATGGCGCGATTGCGGCGCGCGCTATTCGCCGTGGCATCCGCGGGTTCGTGGCATCGGTGCAACAATAGCGGTCGTGCGGCGGCTTTGTTCCATGGGGCGGGTGGCGGCTCGGCCCCCGCGGCACCGACGCCGCGCGTCTAGCCGATCCGCGGGCCCGGCCATACCTTAGGGCTTCCACGCCGGAGTGGGGGCCGCCCGCCACCGCCCCATCCGGCCGCCCGCCCGTACTTCGCTCCGCCGGCGATGGACATTCGCGACCAGCTGCAGGCCACCCTTGGTACGTCGTACACCCTGGAGCGTGAGCTCGGCGGGGGCGGCATGTCGCGCGTGTTCGTGGCCGAGGAAAATGCGCTCCAGCGCAAGGTGGTGGTGAAGGTGCTCCCGCCGGAGCTGACGGCCGGCGTGAACGTGGACCGGTTCAAGCGCGAGATCCTGCTCGCCGCCAAGCTGCAGCACCCGCACATCGTCCCGGTGCTGGCCTCGGGCGAGACGAACGGGCTGCCGTACTACACGATGCCGTTCGTGGAGGGCGAGTCGCTGCGCGTGAAGCTCGCGCGCGACGGGGCGTGCTCGATCACCGACGCGATCAGCGTCCTCCGCGACGTGGCGCGCGCGCTGGCCTACGCGCACGAGCGCGGCATCGTGCACCGCGACATCAAGCCCGAAAACGTCCTGCTCTCGGGCGGATCGGCCACCGTTACGGATTTTGGTATCGCGAAGGCCATCAGCGCGTCGCGCACGCAGGCGCCCAACGCCACGCTCACGCAGATCGGGACGTCGATCGGCACGCCGGCGTACATGGCGCCCGAGCAGGCCGCGGCCGATCCGGCCACCGATCACCGGGCCGATCTGTACGCGTTCGGGTGCATGGCCTACGAGCTGCTCACCGGACGCCCCCCGTTCGTGGGGCGCACGCCACAGAAGCTGCTCGCTGCGCAGATGGGCGAAGCGCCGCAGCCGATTCTCGAGTTGCGTCCGGATACGCCGCCGGAACTGGCGGAAATCGTCATGCGCTGCCTCGCCAAGGACGCCGACCATCGGCCGCAGTCGGCCACGGAAGTGGTGCGGGTGCTGGACAGCGTCACGAGCGGCGGCGGGCACGCCGCAATGCCGCCCATCCTACTCGGCGGCAAGCACGCCATGTGGCGCGCGCTGGCGCTCTACGCGGTCGCGTTCGTCGCCGTCGCGATTCTCGCCAAGGCGGCCATCGTCGGCATCGGCCTCCCCGACTGGGTGTTCCCGGGGGCGGTGATCGTCATGAGCCTCGGGCTCCCCGTGATCCTGTTCACGGGGTACGTGCAGCACGCGGCGCGGCGCTTGATCACGATGACGCCCACGTACACGCCGGGCGGATCCGCCGCGCCGCACGGGACGATGGCGACGATCGCGATGAAGGCCAGCCCGCACATGAGCTGGCGGCGCACGGCCAAGGGCGGCGCGTACGCGCTCGGGGCGTTCGTGGCGCTCATCGGCGCGTTCATGCTGCTCCGCGCGTTCGGCATCGGACCATTCGGGTCGCTGCTCGCGGCGGGGAAGCTCGACGCCAACCAGCCGCTGGTCGTGGCCGAGTTCGCGGTAAAGGGCAGCGCCGACAGCGCGCTCGGCGGCGCGATCGCCGAAGCCGTGCGTACGGATCTTGGCGAGTCGAATGCGGTGACCGTGCTGCCCGCCAGCGCGATCCGCGACGCGTTGCAGCGCATGCAGCGCCCCGCCGACAGCCACCTGGATGCCGCGCTCGCGCGCCAGGTGGCGCAGCGCGTCGGTTCGAAGGCCGTGATTACCGGGGATCTCACGCCACTCGGCAACGGATTCCTCGTCACGGAACGCATCGTGGCCGCGGCGTCGGGCAATGAGCTCGCGTCATTCCAGGGCACGGCAAATGCGCCGAGCGACCTCATCCCCGTCGTGGGCACGCTCACCAAGCAGCTGCGTGGCCGGATCGGCGAATCGCTCAAGTCGGTGCAGAATTCGCCGCCGCTCGAGGACGTCACCACCGCGTCGCTGGAGGCGCTCAAGCTGTACACCGAGGGCGCGCGGGCCAGCGACGCCGGCGACACCCCCCGGGCCGTGGCCCTGCTCAAGCAGGCTCTGGCGCAGGATTCCACCTTCTCCATGGCATGGCGAAAGCTGGGCGTCGCTTATGGCAATGCCGGCTGGTCGCCGGATCTCGTCAACGATGCGCTGACGAATGCCTACAAGTATCGCGACCACCTGACCCCTCGTGAGCAGTACACGATGGTCGGCACGTATTTCGATCTTGGACCGCGCCCCGACCGCGCCAGGTCCATCGAAGGCTACCAGGCAGCGCTGAACCTCGGGGACTTCGCCGTGGCCGCCAGCAATCTCTCGGCGCAGCAGCGCGCGATGCGCCAGTTCGCGGCGGCCGAGTCCACCGAAATGCTGGCCATTCGCCACAGCGTCACGGCGTCGCCCATCAACTACCAGAACCTCGGCATCGTGCTGATGGACGAAGGGCGATGGCGGGCAGCCGACAGCGCGTTGCAGGCGGGCATGAAGCAGTTCGGCTACGTTTCGCTCCTCGACGGCATGCGCGCCGTCCCGGCGTACGCGACCGGCAACGAGGACTCGCTCACCGCGATTCTGACACGCACGGGGGCGGCGGCGGACCCGTCCATCAGGTCGATCGCCCTCAGCATGCGCGCGTCACTCGCCGAACGCGGCGGGCAGCTCGATGCCTGGCGCCGGATGGCTGCGGCCGCCAGCGCGGCGAACCGTGCCGGCGGCGGGTATTCCCCTCCGCTCGAAGATTCCGTGCAGGCGGCGTTCATGGACGCCTGGTTTCGCGGGCAGCCGGAGCGTGCTGTTCGTACGCTCGACGCGTCGTTGGCGCTCTACCCGATGAAGACGATGCCCGTGGGGGCTCGACCGTACGCGGACGCTGCCTCGGTCTATGCGCTGGCGAATCGGCCCGACAAGGCCAAGGCGATGCTCGCGGAGCTCGTGGCGGCGGTCCCCGACACCGTGGAGCGGCGACCGTTCGAAACGCCCCGCCACCAGGCGCTTGGCCTGATCGCGCTCGCGGAAAAGCGGCCCCAGGATGCGCTGCGCGAATTCCGCGTCGCCGACACCCTGTCCAACGCGCCAGCGGCGATGGCCGATTGCACGGCGTGCCAGCAGTTCTACATCGGCATGGCCTTCGACGAGGCGCAGCAGACGGACTCCGCCATTGCCGCGTTCCAGCGATACCTCGGGTTGAGCCACTGGCGCATGATGTTCATCCAGGGCGACAATCTCGCGTACACCTACCGCCGCCTCGGCGCGCTGTACGAGGCCAAGGGCGACCGCGCCAACGCCGCCACCTACTACACGAAGTTCGTCGAACTGTGGAAGCATGCCGATCCCGACCTCCAGCCCCAGGTGGCCGAAGTGAATCGGCGATTGGCCCACTTGACCGACACCGAGAAACGTCCGTAATCGTTCCCCATGTTCCCTTTCACTCGAGATCTCGCATGAAACACGCGCTCATGTATCACGGTGCCTTCGAAACGAACTTCCCGCTCCTCAAGCCGGGGGCGACGTCGTTCATTGGGACTGACGGCAAGTCGCACCAACTGCCGCCGTGGCCCGAGGAGGCCACCGGCGTTCGGTTCGGGTACATGGAAAAGGAGGGCAAGAAGTTCTACGCCGTGCGGGTGATGGACAGCAAGGCCGACCTGATCCTGCCCCACGAGGTGCGCATCGACCCGGACCGTCATATGGGAATGAACAAGCGCTTCGGGCCCGAACCCACGGTGTTCGACGATCCGCCGGCGGCCGATCTCCTGGCCGATATTTTGAAGGCGAATCCGGAGCTGCGCCTGCAACTGGCGGACATCCGCGTCCGCACGCGCTGACGCGTCCCGCATGCGAAACGGGCGCCGGCTCAACGCCGGCGCCCGTTGTGTTTGGTGGCGACTCGCTCAGCCGCCGCCGGCAGCGCGGAGCACTGTGGCCCACTGCTTGAGCAGGCCGTCCACCTGGTGCTGCGCCTCGGCGAGCACGCCGCGCTCTCCCTGCGTCGGTTCGGCGTCGGCCGCCACCACGGCCGTCGCCAGGCTCGCGAGCACGCCGTCGGCCGAGGCGAGTCCGTCGGCCACGGCGCGCGCCGAATCGGCCATGGCCCTGGAGAGCGAGCCCCCGTGGGTGGCCAGATAGTCCGCGACCTTCCGGTGCGCCGCGGTCGCCCGTCCGAGCGCCGAATCCACGGCCAGCGCCAGCGCCAGCTGCGCCCGCAGCGCCGGCGCGGGCACGCGCACCCTCGGGTCCATCCGGACGGTGAGCGGGCGGGTCTCCGTCGTGCCGTTCGCCGTGAGTGAAATAGTATAGCGCCCCGGGAGCGCCAGCGGCCCGCGCGGATCGACGGGCGTGCCCTCGTGCCAGACGCCGGCGATGGAATAGTCGTACGACAGCGCGTCCGGCCGCGGATAGCGCAGATCCCACACGAACCGGTGCATCCCCGCCGACGCATCCACGCGCGGCGGCGTGCCCAGCCAGCCGTTCTCGAAGTACTGCGAGGCGGGCAGGCGCTTCGCCGAGTCGGCGCTGGAGAAGCGCCGGATCACGCGCCCCGACGCGTCGCGCACGGTGAGCGTCACCGGTCCCGAAGCGTCGGCCGCCAGCCAGTAATCGATCACCGCGCCGGTGGGCGGGTTCTGCGCCACCGGCGTGCCCGGCGGCCACGGGGTGTCGCGGTTCTCGTTCCCGCGGAGCCGGGTGGCGACGAGCGGCGCATACAGATGCTCGGCGCTCTGCGCCGCGGCCGCGGCCTCGCGCAGCGGCTCCACGTCGTCCAGGATCCAGATGCCGCGCCCCTGCGTGGCCGCGATCAGGTCGCCGTCATGCACCAGCAGGTCGCGATACCACGTGGTGGGCAGGTTCAGCGACAGCGGCTGCCAGCGCGCCCCGTCGTCGAACGACACGTACACGCCGCGGTTGGTGCCGGCGTAGAGCAAGCCGCGCTTCACCGGATCGGCACGCACGACCATCACGAACTCGTCGGCGGGGATGCCGTTCGTGATCGCCTGCCAGTGCCGGCCGGCGTCGGTCGTCTTGAGAATGAGCGGCGTCTCGCGGTCCAGTCGGTGGAGATCCACCGCGGCGTACGCGGTGGCGGCGTCGAACGCCGAAGGGTCGATGTTGTCGATGGTCGCCCAGGCCGGCACGTCGGGCGGGGTGACGTTGGCCCAGTGCTTCCCTCCATCGGCGGTGCGGCGAATCAGCCCGTCGTCGGTGCCCACCCAGATCACGCTGCGCGATACGGGCGACGGCGCGATGGCGTAGATGACGCCGAAGCCGCACGCGCGCGCCTGCGCGAGATCGGCGTCGCGGCAGTTCGCGGTGTCGCCGGGCCGCTTGGCGCTCAGGTCGGGGCTGATCACGCGCCAGTGGTCGCCGTCGTCGC
>JAGWRB010000088.1 GCA_028876725.1 Gemmatimonadota bacterium | reverse complement strand
TGCTTGGCGCCGATCAGTTCCACGCCGTGCTTGGCCAGCACGCCCGACTCGGCGAGGGCCATCGCCACGTTGAGCGCCGTCTGCCCGCCCATCGTCGGGAGCAGCGCGTCGGGCTTCTCCCGTTCGATGATCAGCTCCACGAACTCCGGCGTGACCGGCTCGATGTACGTGCGATCGGCCACCTCGGGGTCGGTCATGATCGTGGCCGGGTTCGAGTTCACGAGCACCACCTCGAACCCCTCTTCCTTGAGGGCCTTCGCGGCCTGCGTGCCCGAGTAGTCGAACTCCGCCCCCTGCCCGATGACGATCGGGCCGGAGCCGATGACGAGAATGCGATGGATGTCAGTGCGTCGCGGCATGAAGCAAGTCGTCGATGATGTCGTCCCTGGTCCGGCGCGGCCGCCACCCCGTGGCCCGAGCCAGCTTCTCCGGACTCCCTACCAGCGCCGGCACGTCCACCGACCGCTGCAGCGCGGGGTCGCTCGAAATCTCGGCCACGACCCCCGCGTGTTCCAGCACCTGCTCGGTCAGCGTACGCACCCGCACCCCTTCCCCACTGCACACGTTGTAGGCCTCGCCGGGGATCCCCCGGTCGAGCAGCGCCAGATAGGCGTCCACCACGTCGGCCACGTGAAGATAGTCACGAATGGCGTCGCCGTTGCCAATCTGGATCACCCGCTCCGAATCGGCACCCTCGCGCAGCGCCAGCGCGCGGCGCACCAGGGCCGGGAGCAGGAAGTGCGCATCGTGACCCACCCCCGAATGATTGAAGCTCCGGGTGGCGATCGCCTGCACTCCGTCGGCCCGGAATGCCTGCATGGCCGCGATCTCCTGCGCCGCCTTGGACGCCGCATACACCGTGAGCGGCCGCTGCTCGGCATTCTCCGAGAGCGGCAGCTCGCCCGGATCGTGGCGCCCGTACTGCTGCGCGCTCCCCGCCACGAGGATTCGCGGATCCAGCGCGCCCGCCCGCAGGCGCCGCGCCACCTCCGACAGCAGCGTCACCGCGCCCACCACGTTCACCGCCCACGCCTCGGCGGGCGCGTCGGCGGCGCTGGGCAGGTAGCTGATCCCCGCGAGATGCACGATCGCGTCGGGACGGGCGGCGTCGAGCGCCGCGATCACCTGCGCGCGCGAGCGGACGTCCATCTCCAGCCAGCGAACGGCCCCCCGCTCCGCCGGGGTGAGCACCGCGCCGGTCGGCGACCCGACGCCGGCGGAATAGACTTCCCACCCGAGAGCCAGCATGGCGCGCGCCAT
This sequence comes from Gemmatimonadota bacterium, assembly GCA_028876725.1. GTDB lineage: Bacteria > Gemmatimonadota > Gemmatimonadetes > Gemmatimonadales > Gemmatimonadaceae > JAGWRI01. Next base: position 7,875 of record JAGWRB010000088.1, on the reverse strand, counting down.
CCACTGGCCTACGAACCCCGCGCCGCCGGTGACGAGGGCGCGCTTGGTCACTTCCGCCCGAGCGGGGCGTGGCGGTCCATGTCGGCCCGGACCATCATCTCGATCAGCTCCGCGAACCCGACCTTCGGCTCCCAGCCAAGCTGGCGCGCGGCCTTGGCCGGGTTGGCCACGAGCAAATCGACCTCGGCCGGTCGGAAGAAGCGCGGGTCCTGCACCACGTAGTCGCGGTAGTCGAGCCCCACGCACGCAAACGCCGTCTCGCAGAGCTGGCGCACCGACCAGGTCTTGCCCGTGCCCACCACGTAGTCGTCGGGGACGTCCTGCTGGAGCATCCGCCACATGGCGTCCACGTAATCGCCGGCGTATCCCCAGTCGCGCCGCGCGTCGAGGTTGCCGAGGCGCAGTTCGTGGGCGAGCCCGAGCTTGATGCGGGCGGCGGCGTCGGTGACCTTGCGGGTCACGAACTCCAGCCCGCGCCGCGGGCTCTCGTGATTGAACAGAATGCCCGAAACGGCGTAGAGGCCGAAGCTCTCGCGATAGTTCACGGTGATCCAGTGCCCGTACACTTTCGCCACGCCGTACGGGCTCCGCGGGTAGAACGGCGTCGTTTCCGACTGCGGCGATTCGACGACCTTGCCGAACATCTCGCTGGAGCTGGCCTGATAGAAGCGCGCCTTGGGGGCCGCCTTCTTGACCGCCTCGAGCATGCGCGTGACGCCGAGGGCCGTGAACTCGCCGGTGAGGACGGGCTGGCTCCAGGAGGTCTGGACGAAGCTCTGCGCGGCGAGGTTGTAGACCTCGTCGGGCTGCGTGTCGCCCACGACGTCGGTGAGCGACGTCTGGTCGAGGAGGTCGGCGGAGAGCAGTTCCACGCGGTCGATGAGGTGCGCGATGCGCTCGTACGGCGTGGTGGAGCTGCGCCGGACGATGCCGATCACGCGGTACCCCTTGTCGAGCAGGAACTCGGCGAGGTACGAGCCGTCCTGACCTGTGATGCCGGTGACGAGGGCGGTTGGCATGTGGAGTGTGAGGCGGTGAGGCGGTGAGGCGGTGAAGCGGAGAGGCCGCGGGGTGAAGGCAGTGCTGCTTCACCGATTCACGGGCTCACCGCGTCGCGCTTACATGGACGCCGCCCCCTGAACCGCGGGGAGGCGATACGAAAAAGGGAACCCGCGGAGCGGGTTCCCCTGTGGAATCGAGCGGGTGCCCCGCACGGGTTACGCGGCCCGCCCACGCGGCGCGCGCTTGACCTTGCCGGCGTGGAGACACCGGGTGCACACCTTGACCTTGACGATCTTGCCGTTGTCGGCGACGACGCGCACGACCTGGAGGTTGGGCTTCCAGGTGCGGCGGGTCTTGTTGTTGGCGTGCGACACGTTGTTGCCGAACGTCACGCCCTTGTCGCAGACGTAGCAGCGGTTTCTCTGGATGGCCATGGCTCAGCCCTCGATCAGTTCGATGCGCGCCATCTCGGCGCCGTCACCCTTGCGGTGGCCGGTCTTGAGGATGCGCGTATAGCCGCCGGGCCGCTTGGCGTACCGCGGTCCCAGTTCCTGGAACAGCTTGTCCGCCGCTTCCCGCTTCTGAATGTCACGGCCGGCGAGCCGCCGCGCGTGCAGCGTGCCCGTCTTGGCCTTGGTGATCAGCTTCTCGACGAACGGCCGCAGTTCCTTGGCCTTCGCCTCCGTGGTCTCGATCGCCCCCTGCTCGATGAGCGAGGTCGCGAGACTGCGCATCAGGGCGCGCTTCTGTTCGCCGGTCCGGCGGAGCGCCCGCCCGGCAGTGGCATGCCGCATTGCCTTACTCCTCCATGTCGTCGGGCGCCGCCGCGGCGGCCCGGCTCGGCGGCGTGCCCCAATCGAGGACCCGCACTCCCTCGCCGTTCTCTTCGAACCGCATCCCGAAATTCAGGCCTTCACGCTCGAGCAGATCGGCGATCTCCTGGAGCGACTTCTTGCCGAAGTTCTTCACCTGCAGAATCTGGCTCTCCGTCTGGCGCACCAGGTCGCCGAGCGACCGGATGCTCGAATTCTTGAGCGAATTCACCGACCGGACCGAGAGCTCGAGGTCGTCGATCGGAGTCTTGAGGAGCTGGGCGAGCCGCACGGCATCGCCGTCGCCGGCCTCGGCGGCCTGGCCCAGCGGGGCCGAGGTGTGCGAGCCGAAGTCCACGAAGTACTGGAAGTGCGACTGCGCGAGCGCGGCCGCGTAGCTCACGGCCTCGGCCGGCGAGATGGTGCCGTTGGTCTCGACGGTAAGCGTGAGGCGATCGTAGTCGGTGCGCTGGCCCACGCGCGTTTCGGCCACGAGGAAGTTCGCGCGGCGGACCGGGTTGTAGATCGCGTCGATGCGCACGAGGTCCACGGGACGGCCGCGGTCGACGGGGTGCTGGTCGGCCTCGATGTAGCCGCGGCCCTTGTTCACGTAGAGGTCCATCGTGAGGTCGCGGTCATCCTGCAGCGTCAGGATGTGGTGCGACGGATCGATGACCTGCACGCCGCTGGCCGACTGGATGTCGGCGGCGGTGACGACGCCGGCCTTGGAGCGGGCGATGTGGACCACCGCCTCCTCGACGTCCTCGGCCAGCATGAGGGTCAGCGTCTTGAGGTTGCCGATGATCTGATGGACGTCCTCGACGACGCCGGAGATGGTCTGGTGCTCGTGCACCACGCCGTCGATGCGGAACGCCCAGACGGCGGACCCGCGGAGCGACGAGAGCAGCATGCGCCGCATCGCGTTGCCCAGCGTGTGGCCGAAGCCGCGCTCCAGGGGCTGGAGGCGGAACTCGGCGACGTTCGGGTTGTCATCGCGCGTCGTCGATTCGACGAGCTGCGGGCGGACGAGTCCGCGAAGATCGATCGTATTAGCCATTGTAGATAATTTCCTGGTCGTACCGGCCAGCGCCGGCATCGCTCTGCCCCGCCCCTGACGCGCGGCAGACTCGAAGGGGAGTCAGGGTCCCGACCTTGCCCGCTTACTTCGAATACAATTCGACGACCAGCTGCTCCTGCGCCGCGATCGGGATGTTCGGCCGCGTGGGCCGCTCCAGCATCCGTCCGCTGAACGTCTCCTTGTCGATGGCCAGCCAGGAGAGCGAGCCGCCACGGCCCGACTGCTCCAGCGCCGCCTGCACCATCGTCATCTCGCGCGCCTTCGGACGCACCCGGATCTCCTCGCCCGGCTGGACGATGACGCTCGGGATGTCCACGGTCTTGCCGTTGATCTCGACGTGCCGGTGGCGAATCAGCTGCCGGGCCGCCTTACGGCTCGGCGCGAACCCCATCCGGTACACCAGGTTGTCGAGGCGGCTCTCCAGCGTGGCCAGCAGGTTGTGGCCGGTCACGCCGGGCAGGCTCGACACCTTCTGGAAGACGTTGCGGAACTGCTGCTCGCCCAGCCCGTAGATGCGCTTGATCTTCTGCTTCTCCCGGAGCTGCTTGGCGTATTCCGACGCCTTGCGGCGGCGCGCCTGGCTCTGCCCGTGCTGGCCCGGCGCGTACGGCCGCCGCTCCACCGGACACTTCTCCGTGAAACACTTCGTGCCCTTGAGGAAGAGCTTCGTCCCCTCACGCCGGCACAGCTTGCAGCTCGCTCCCAGATACCGACTCATGGCTCAGACTCTCCGGCGCTTGGGGGGACGGCAGCCGTTGTGCGGAATCGGCGTCACGTCCTTGATCGACTTCACCTGCAGCCCGGCCGAAGCCAGCGCCTGGATGGCGGACTCGCGCCCGCTGCCCGGACCCTGCACGCGCACGTGCACCCGCTTGACGCCCAGACTCAGCGCCTCGCGCGCGCACTGCTCCGACGCGACCGTGGCCGCGAACGGCGTGCTCTTCTTGGAGCCCTTGAACCCGGCCTTGCCGGACGACCCCCACGACACCGCGTTTCCATGGGTGTCGGTGATCGTGATGACCGTATTGTTGAACGTCGCGTTCACGTGGGCGATCCCCTCCGCCTCCACGACGCGCTTGGACTTCTTGCCAGTCGCCATAGGATTACTTGGTTACCTTCTTCTTGCCCGCGATCGCGCGGCGCGGCCCCTTCTTCGTGCGGGCGTTCGTGTGCGTCCGCTGGCCCCGCACCGGCAGCCCGCGCCGGTGCCGAATGCCGCGATACGACCCGATGTCCATCAGACGCTTGACGTTCATCGCCACTTCCGTGCGGAGCGCGCCTTCCACCTTGTACTCGCGCTCGATCGCCTGGCGCAGCTTGTTCACGTCGGCGTCCGACAGATCGCGCACGCGCAGCGATGCGTCGATCCCCGCCTTCTGGACGATCTCGGCCGCGCTCTTGCGCCCGATGCCGAAGATGTACGTCAAGCCGATCTCGACCTTCTTGTCGCGAGGGAGATCGACGCCACTGATACGCGCCATGGATTAGCCCTGCCGCTGCTTGTGCTTGGGGTTGCGCTTGCAAATGATGCGGATCACGCCGTTCCGCTTGATCACTTTGCAGTGCTCGCAGATCGGCTTCACGCTGCTGCGTACTTTCACGGAAGCTCCGGTCCGGACGAAAACAGATACGAACGAATTTCCAGCCAGACCTTAAGAGTAACCGGCACTATGACTTGACGCAAGCCAGCGCACACCGCGAACTCCGCCCGTTCCCGCCCCCCGCCGGCTCAGCCCGCCGACAGCTCCCCCAACACCTGTTCCATGGCCCGCCGAGGGTCGTCCGCCCCCGTCACCGCCCGCCCAATCACCACGTACCGCGCCCCCGCGGCCACGGCCGCTCCCGGCGTCACGACGCGCGCCTGATCCTGCGTCGCGCCGCCCGCCAGCCGCACCCCGGGCACCAGCGTCGCCAGACGCCCCCCAAACCGGTCCCGCACCGCCGCCGCCTCCTGCCCGCTGCACACCACGCCGTGCAGCCCCGCCGCCGCCGCCTCCGACGCCAGCCGCAGCACCTCCTGCTCCACGTCCAGCTCCGCGTCCCCGCGCCCCCACGCCTCGGCCAGCGCTCGCCGATCGAGCGACGTCAGCACGGTCACCGCCAGCAACGCGCAGCCGCCCGCGCCGGCCGCCGCGGCCTGGGCCGCTTCCAGCATCGCGCGGCCTCCGGACGCATGCACCGTGAGGAGCCGCGCGCCGTGCGCACTCGCCCGCACCACCGCCTTCGAGACGGTGTTCGGGATGTCGTGCAGCTTCAGATCCAGGAACACGTCGGCGCCCCGGTCGCGCAGCGCGCGCACGATGGCCGGCCCCTCAGCCGTGAACAGCTCGAGCCCGACTTTATAGAACCCGCATAACCCGTCGAGCCGGTTCACCAGCGCCATCGCCGATTCGGCGCCCGGCACATCGAGCGCCACGATCGGGATCGTCATTGCGGCCATTCCAGCGTTCCCCGAATGGAAGTCAGATCGGTCACCCCGTGCGCCGCGCACCAGCGCGCGAGGCCGCGGACCACGCGCGCCGGCTGGCGCGGATCGCGCAGCGCGGCCGTGCCCATCCCCACCAGCCACGCCCCCGCCACGAGGTACTGCAGCGCGTCCCCGGCGGTGCGCACCCCCCCCAGCCCGATCACGGGCACGCGCACCGCACGGCTCACCTTCCACGCCGCGAGCACGCCCACGGGCAGGATTGCGGCCCCGCTCACGCCGCCCGATCCGAACCCCAGCGCCGGGCGGCGGCGCTCGACGTCGACCACGAGCCCGGGGATGGTGTTCACGACGGTGATCCCGTCGGCGCCGGCATCGACGGCCACGCGCGCCGTGCGCGCGATGTCGGGCAGCGCCGGCGACAGCTTGACGAACACCGGCCGCCGCGTCGCCGCGCGCACCTGGCCCACCACGGCGGCGAGCGCCGAGTCGTCGGCGCCGAACTCCAGGCCGCCGGCCTTGGTGTTCGGGCAGCTCACGTTCACCTCGTAGCCGTCGATCGCGCGCACGGCGTGCTCGCTCGCTTCGAGGCGGCGCACCACATCGGCAAATTCGTCGATCACGAAGCCGACCACGTTCACGAGCTTGCGGGTGGCGGGAACGGCGGTCGAGAGCCAGGGCAGGTGCGAGCGGCAGACCTCGTCCACGCCGGGATTGGCGAGCCCCACGGCGTTGATCATCCCGCCGGTGAATTCGGCGACGCGCGGCGCCGGCGCGCCGGCCCGCGGCTCGCGGCTCACCGCCTTGGTGACCAACCCGCCCATGGCGGCGAGGTCCACGACGCCGGCGATCTCATGGCCGTAGCCCGCGGTGCCGGCGGCGAGTACGATGGGATTTTGAAATTCGAGTCCGGCCGCGCTGACGCGGAGCACGGCCGAAGGGCTCATCGCTGGCCGCCGCCCGTGCGATCGGCCACGCCGCTCACCCCGGCCCAGTACACGTTGAGATAGTTCACCGCCGCGTCGGCGATCGTGCCGGCCAACTTCGACTGGGAACTCGGGTTGGTCATGAAGCCGAGATCGCGCGCGTTCGACCCGAATCCGATCTCCACGAGCACGGCCGGCATGAAGGCGGTGCGAAGCACGACGAAGTTCGCCTGCTGGACCCCGCGATCGGGGCCGGGCTCCACGCCGCCCAGCGCGGCCTGCACGCCGTCGGCCAGCTTCATGGACTCCCGCAGGTGCTCGTTCTGCTGCATGTCGCTCAGAATGTAGCTGAGCGGGTCATCCTTCGACACGGGCGTGCCGATGTCGTAGCGCGCGGCCGCGTTTTCCATCGCTTCCACGCGCCGCGCGTCCTCGGTTTTCGCCTCGGACAGGAAGAACGTTTCGTATCCGCGGGCCGCCGCGGCGTCGCGCCACTTGGGGTTCGCCGCGTTCACGTGGATCGAGATGAACAGATCGCCGTGCGCGCGGTTGGCAATGGGGCCCCGGTCGTAGAGGTTGATCAGCGTGTCGGTGGTGCGCGTGTACACCACGTGCACGCCCCGGGCTTCGAGGGCCTTCCCGAGCTTGAGCGCGACGGCGAGGGTGATGTCCTTCTCGTGCACCTGATGCCGGCCGCCGATGGGCCCGGTCATGCCGTTGTCCACGCCGCCGTGCCCGGCATCGACCACCACGGTGCGTTCCGGCCCTTCGAGCATGGGATGCCCGCTCGCGGCCACCACGGGCCGGCGCGGAGTCGCCGCGTCCGCCGGCGCGCGCATCGGCGCGGCGGCCGCGATCTGCAGCGCCAGCAGCGTGAGCGCAATCATCGCGCGCGCCCCACGCGGGCCATCTCGCGCTCCGCGTCGCGCTCGCGCGCCGTTTCCCGCTTGTCGTGCAGCTTCTTGCCCTTCCCCAACGCCAGCGTCACCTTGGCCACTCCGTGCTTGAAATACAGGTCGAGGGGCACGAGGGTGAGGCCTTCGCGCTCCACCGCCCCTATCAAACGACGGATTTGACGCCGGTGGAGCAACAGCTTGCGGGTCCGGGTGGGCTCGTGGTTGTTGTAACTGCCCTGCTTGTAGGGCGAAATGTGGAGGTTGAGCAGGAACACCTCCCCGTTCTTCACGATGCCGTACGCGTCCACCAGCGACGCCTTCCCCTCGCGGAGCGACTTGACCTCGGTGCCGGTCAGCACGAGCCCCGCCTCCCACGTCTCCAGAATGTGGTAGTCGTGGCGAGCGCGCTTGTTCCGCGCAATCGGAACCGTATCATTCGTGTCGTTCGTTGACTTCATGTTCAGCCGTCAATAATATCCGCCTTCACGCCGAAGTGGTGGAACTGGTAGACGCGCTGGCTTCAGGAGCCAGTGGGTGCAAGCCCGTGCGGGTTCGAGTCCCGCCTTCGGCACTTGCCTGAAGACACGAGGGGCGCCGTCCATCTGGATGGCGCCCCTCGGTTCGTTTGGCGGCCCCGTCAGCGGCGCTCGATGGCCGACGGGGGAACGTGCTCGGGAAGCGAGGCGGTGCCGAACGCGGCGCGCAGCGACTCGTTGCTCTCCGCCAGATACGCCGT
>JAGWRB010000087.1 GCA_028876725.1 Gemmatimonadota bacterium | reverse complement strand
TCCCGAGCGCCGTGCCCACGATCTTCACCGGCGAGAGCTTGGTGAACACCGACAGCCCCACCGGCGACAGACACATCTCACCCAGCTCCTGAATGAAATAGCACCCCACGAGCCAGAACGGCGCCACCTTGAGCCCCGGCGCGCCCTGCAGCCGGTACGCCGGCACGAGCAGCAGCACGAACGACAGCCCGATGAAGAACAGGCCGAGGAAGAACTTGGTGGGCGTCGACGGCTCGCGCGGCCCGAGCTTGATCCAGATCCACGCGAACACGGGCGCCAGCAGAATCACGAACGTCGCCTGCACCGACACGTACCAGCTCGACGGGAAGTGCCAGCCGAAGATCACGTTGTTGCTGAACCGGTCGCCGAACAGGTTGAGCGTGGACCCGGCCTGCTCGTACGCGCCCCAGAAGATCGCCGCAAACACGAAGAACACGCCCATCGCCGCGATGCGCTTCCATTCGACGGTGGTGAAGCCAAGGTACGTGGCTTCCTCCGCCCGGCGCGCGGCATCCTCGGCCGCCGCCCGCTCCCTGCGCCGCGCCTCGACGGCCGCCGCCTCCCGTCGCTGCTCGTCGAGCCGCGCCATGGCCGGCTCGAGATACTTGCGCCCGCGCACGTACTGGATGAGTCCCAGCGTCATCCCCACGCCGGCGCAGGCGAAGCCCAGGTGCCAGTTGATGTTCTGCGCGAAGTAGCCGGCGATGATCGGACCGATCGCCGCGCCGAGGTTGATCCCCATGTAGAACAGCGAGAACCCGGCGTCTCGGCGCGAATCGTTCCGGTCGTAGAGCGAGCCGACAATGCCGCTGACGTTGGGCTTGAGCAGCCCGGTGCCGACCACGATCAGCGCCAGCCCCGCATAAAAGAACGGCAGCGCGTGAAAGGCGAGGGTGAAGTGCCCGAGCGCGATGATGATGCCGCCCCACAGCACGCTCTTGTACTGCCCCAGCCACCGGTCGGCGATGATGCCGCCGAAGATCGCCGCCGCCCACACGCTCCCGGTGTACGTGCCGTAGATCGAGCCGGCGTGCGCGTCGTCGAACTTGAGGACGTGCACCATGTAGAGGATGAGGAAGGCGCGCATGCCGTAGTAGCTGAAGCGCTCCCACATCTCGGTGAAGAAGAGCGTGGACAGGCCGCGCGGATGCCCGAAGAACGAGCTGTCCATGGACGCGGCCGAAGCCGAATGACCGCCGATGACGTCGGCGGACGAACCGCCGGAATTTCCGGAAGGGGGCATGAGACTCGCTCCAAGAGTTGCATGACGCTGGCGGTCCGGAGGCCTCGCGTCAACCCGCAAAAAAACAGCGGGGGACGGCTCTCGCCGCCCCCCGCCGGTCCTTCGGTCCTTCGAACTGCCTGCCCGTCCGAGAAGATCAGGCGTTGTTGTCGAGGCAGCCGTGGAAGTTCGGGTTGGTCCGTTCGTAGTCGGGCACGGGGAAGGCGACCTGCGAGCCGAACTGCCCCGCGGGCGCGCCGTTGCGGGTGAAGTTCCCCGACGGGAAGACCTGGTCCTGCGTGCGGTGGTACTGACGCACCAGTCGGCGCAGATCGTCCATGCGATACCCGCGCTGGAACTGCCAGAGCGCCTTCTCGCGGAAGAACAGATTCGTGGCCGACGTGAGATCCGGCGGCGTGGGCAGCGCGGCCATCGCCGGCACCTTGAAGATGCCGAGCACCTGCGGCGAGGCCCGCAGCGCATTGAGGATTGCCATCATGCCGGAAATGTCGCCCGCCTGCAGCTTCGCCTCGGCCTCGATCAGCCGCGCGTCGATGCCGGAGAGCGCCGGGATCGGATCGTCACGCCCCCAGTTGTTGACCTGCACGAAGTCCGAGTGGTTGTCCTCGGCCTGGGTGTGCGTGTCGGTGATCGAGACGCGCGGGTCGTTGAGCTGGGCGAACGGAATGGCGTTGAGGATGGGCCCCGCCACGTCGATGCTGTCGCCCGCCGAGTACCGCTTCACGCTCGCGCCCTCAACCCACCACTGATTGTCGAAGGTGGTCTGCGAGTAGTTGAAGTTGTACTGGAAGTTGGTGGGGACCGCAGCCACGAGCGCCGCCGCGGCGGCGAAGTTGCCCAGATCCACCTGCGCGCGGGCCTTGGTCACCAGCGCCGCGTTCTTGACGTTCTGCGTCGCCGCGTCCGAGCCCGTGAGGTACGTGAGCGCGGTGTCGATGCGGGCGCTG
>JAGWRB010000086.1 GCA_028876725.1 Gemmatimonadota bacterium | reverse complement strand
GTTCCGCGCGGCACCGCGCCGACCCCGGGGAGAGCGTGCCCAATCTGTACCTGTTCACGATGGGCACGCCGCTCCGGCAGCTCTACAGCGAGGCGTTCCCGCATCTGTATTCGTGGGTGCGCGGCACGTCGGGGCCGTGGCACGAGCCACTGCCCGTGGCGTCGGGCGCGTACGGGACGTCGCTGGCCGAGCGCGGGGCGGCGACCGCCGGTGGCCCGGCGCCGAACCCCCTGGACGTTGGGCTCGCGCGCTGGGTGAACGCGTACCGCAGCGGCGACTATGTGGGGCGTGAGCTCTGGCGGTCGGCGCGCGACCCGCTCTACGATCCCGCGGCGGGACAGTGGAGCGACGCCGCGCGGACGCGCACCGAATTCTGCATCGGCGCCGGCGCGCACACGCACTACTGGGACAAGACGGCCCGGGCGATTGCCGTGGAGCTTGACGCCATCGTTAGCGAGGCAATGCGCCGATAGGGCGCGCCTGTCGCGTGTGCGTCCCGCGGGCGCATATTCGGGCATGACATCCCGCCGAGACTTTTTGCAGCAGGGCGCGGCCGCGCTGGTCGCGTCGTCGCTCCCTCTTCCCGCGCGCGCCCTGCCTGGGATCGCGCGCGCCCGCCGAAGCCCCGCCGCGCCGCTGGTCGACCTCTCACGTCCGCCCGACGCCATCGTCGCGCAGACCGCGTCGGGGCTCGAAAGGCTCGGGCCGTCGGCCGTTGGCGGGCGATGGGGATCGGCGCACGTGGAGGTGACGCTCGCTCCAGTCGAGCAGGCGACCCGCGTGGCGCTCGCCGCGTCGGTCGGCGTGGCGCGAGTGACGCTGCGCTGGAACGCCGACCTGTCGCCAGTGCGGCTCATGCTGGGCGACGCGTGGGAGCGCGGCTACGGCGACCTGGAGTGGCGCGGCTTCGTGCCCGACCGCGTGATGCCTTGGTACGTGCTGGCCTTCGACGGCGCGCGCACCGACGGCTACGGGGTGCGCACGGGGGCCGCGGCGTTCTGCTGGTGGCAGATGGACCCCGAGGGGCTCACACTGCAGGCCGACGTGCGCAGCGGCGGTGTGCCCGTGACGCTCGGCGCGCGGACGCTCAATATGTGTGAACTAGTATACTGGGCCAGCGAGGACGGCGAATCGCCGTTCGCCGCCCTCCGCGCGTTCTGCGGCGTGATGTGCCCGGCGCCGCGCCTGCCATCGGGCCCGGTGTATGGGCACAACGACTGGTACTACGCCTACGGCGGCAACAGCGCCGAGACCATGCGCGCCGACGCAGCGCACATCGTGGAGCTGTCGCCCACCGGCGGCAACCGGCCGTTCGTCGTGATCGACGACGGTTGGCAGCCGGGCCGCGGCGCGAGCAAGGCCGGCGCGGGCTACTGGGACCGGGGCAACGAGAAGTTTCCCGACATCCCGGGGCTCCTGGCCGACGTGACGCGCCTGGGCGCGCGCCCCGGCGTGTGGATGCGCCCCCTCCAGGCGCCCGACGACGCCCCCGAGAGTTGGCGTCTGCCGCGCGAGCACGGCGTGCTCGATCCCACGGTGGAGGGCGCGCGCCAGAAGATCGCCGCCGACGTGGGTCGCCTCGCCCAGTGGGGGTTCGAGCTCGTCAAGCACGACTACTCCACGTGGGACCTGTTCGGCCGCTGGGGCTTTCAGATGGGTTCGTCGCTCACCAAGGACGGATGGACCTTCGCCGAAGGTCCCAGGCGCACGAGCGCCGAAGTCGTCAACGCGCTGTACGCCACGATTCGCGCGGCGGCGGGGAGCGCGATCGTCATCGGCTGCAACACGGTGAGCCATCTGTCGGCGGGGCAGTTCGAGATGTGCCGCGTGGGCGACGACACGAGCGGCGAGGAGTGGGCGCGCACGCGCAAGATGGGCGTGAACTCGCTGGCGTTCCGCGCCGCGCAGAGCGGCGCGTTCTACGTAGCGGATCCCGATTGCGCGGCGGTGACCGCCAAGGAGCCGTGGGCGCTGGCGAGCGCCTGGCTCGACCTCGTGGCGCGCAGCGGCACGATGTGCTTCGTGTCGCTCGCCCCGGACGCACTGGGCGCGGAGCAGAAGCGGGCGGTGCGCGCGGCGCTGGCCGCGGCCGCTGAGGCGCAGCCGCTGGCACAGGCGCTCGACTGGCAGCGGTGCACGGTGCCGAGCCGGTGGATGCTGATGGGAGAGGAGACGCGCTACGACTGGAAGTTCGCCGAGGGGTGACGCGGATCGCGGACGATCCGCGCCCCCGCCGACGGCCGCCTTACGCTTCGCCCCGAGCCGCCTTCTGCACGTCCTCGGGGAAGTCTTCGATTTCCTGCACCTTGCGGATCTCGATCATGTCGCCGTCGAGCATCGGCGCGCGGCGCGCCCACTCGATGGCCTCGGCCTGCGACTTGGCCTGGATCATCCAGTAGCCGCCGACGAGTTCCTTGGATTCCGAGTAGGGGCCGTCGACCACCGTGGTCTTGCCGGCGCCGAACACCACGCGCGCCCCGGCGGCGGGGGGCTCCAGGCCGTTCAGTTCCAGCAGGATCCCGGCCTTGGCGAGCGAGTCGTTGTACTTCGTCATCTTGGCTACGAGGTCGGCGGGCGGCGTGAAAGTCGCGTCGGCGTGCTCGTACACCTTTGGAATCACCATCATCATGAAACGCATCGTCTCGCTCTCCATTACACGGGTTGAATGGTGCGCCCACGGGCGACGGTCGCCGCCAGGGCTCCTACGATTGCCGGGATGAGCGCTTCCAGCCCCTTGCCGGTTGCCAGCGTCACGACCGTTGCGCCGATCATTATGATCACGAGTCCGGCTGCCGCCAACGGGGTCAGCTCCCGGCGCACATGGAACACGCCGGGCAGGATGAGGCCAAGCGCGCCCAACAGCTCGGCCACGGCGATGAAGCGCAGAAAGGCCACCGGCAGGGGCGCCACCTGCGCCATCGCCGCCGCGGGCATCGTCAACTTCACGTAGCCGGCGAAGAGGAAGAGCGCCGCCAGCACGCTCTGCAGCACCCAGAGTACTCGTCCGCGCCGCGCGCGGTGGATCACCATGGTCGTCATCGCGTTCATCCTCCGATTCCTGGTTCTCGACTGCCTTCACCAGGGCGACGAACGAGGTTCCGCGATTTCGACATCGGGCCTGAAGTCCGCATCGGCGCGGTTCCGTGGCGGCTGCGGCGGAGTCTCGCTAAATCTCCCAACTCCAACCTGAGCCGAGACTTGTGACCGATCCCCGCGCCGCCATCGACGCCGTCTGGCGCATCGAATCGCCCCGCCTCATCGCGGGGCTGGCACGGATGGTGGGCGATGTGGGCACCGCCGAGGATCTGGCGCAGGACGCGCTCGTGGCGGCGCTCGAGAAGTGGCCCGAGACGGGCGTGCCCGACAATCCAGGGGCGTGGCTCATGGCCACGGCCAAGCGCCGAGCCGTCGATCTGCTACGCCATGAGCAGCTCAAGGAGCGCAAGGAGCCGGCCGTCGTGCACGAGCTCGAATCGAGCCGCGGCGACGCGGTGGCCGACCTCGACGAGCGGTTGGACGACGAGATCGGCGACGACCTCCTGCGCCTCGTGTTCACGGCGTGCCATCCGATTCTCGCGCCCGATGCCCGCGCCGCGCTCACGCTTCGACTGCTGGGCGGTCTCACTACAGAAGAGATTGCGCGCGCCTTTCTGGTGCCGACGCCGACCATGGCCCAGCGCATCGTGCGCGCCAAGCGCACGCTGGCCGACGCGAAGGTGCCATTTGAAGTGCCGCGGGGCGACGAGCTGGCGTCGCGGCTTCCGTCGGTGCTCGAGGTGATCTACCTCATCTTCAATGAAGGGTACGCCGCCACCGCCGGAGACGATTGGGTGCGTCCCGCGCTGTGCGAGGACGCGCTGCGGCTGGGCCGCGTGGTGGCGGAGCTGATGCCTGGCGAGCCGGAGGTGCACGGGCTCGTGGCGCTCATGGAGTTCCAGGCGTCGCGACTGCACGCGCGCGTGGGGCGCGACGGCCAGCCGGTGCTGCTGCTCGACCAGGACCGGAGCCGGTGGGACCAGCTCTACATTCGCCGCGGCATCGCAGCACTGGAGCGCGCGGAGTCACTGGGGCGTCCCATCGGCACGTTCACGATCCAGGCGGCGATTGCGGCCTGCCATGCCACGGCGCGCGCGGCATCGGACACCGACTGGCGGCGCATCGTGGCGTGGTACGACGTGTTGATGCAGGCCGCGCCCTCGCCGGTGGTGGCGCTCAACCGCGCGGTGGCGGTGTCGATGGCCGACGGGCCGGCGGCGGCGCTGCCGCTGGTGGACGCGCTGGCGGGCGAGAAGTCGCTCCGCGCATACCACTTACTGCCGAGCGTGCGGGGCGACCTGCTGGAGAAGCTGGGGCGCCTGGCCGAGGCCCGCGCCGAGTTCGAGCGGGCGGCGTCGCTCACGCAGAACGAGCGGGAGCGGGTGCTGCTGCAGGATCGGGCGGCGCGGCTGGGCGGCGGCGATTGACCGAAATCCGGGAAAATTGCGCGGCGCTGTCGAAATCGACGTGCGTCGTTCGTCGCAGAGATGAAGACGGCCGTCGCCTGGCGCTCAGGGCGAGGCATTCGACGTTCACATTCGATGGGAGGCAGGTCCGATGCGGTTTCTGACTACGGTGAAGTCGGTGGAGACTGGGGTTCGTCCGCCCGAAAAGCTGATGCAGGCCATGCACCAGTTCATTCAGGAGGCGATCGGGAAAGGCGTGCTGTACGAAACCGGCGGCCTGACGCCGAGCCGCGAGGGCAAGTTCTACCGCATCGCGGGCGACGAGTTGCACGTGACCGACGGGCCGTACGCTGAAGCGAAGGAAGTGGTGGGCGGCTACGCGATTCTCGAGTGCGCGTCGCGCGACGAGGCCAACATCTGGGCGACGCGGTTCATGCAGCTCCACATCGACAACTGGCCGGGGTGGGAGGGCAGCGCGGATCTTCGTGAAATGCACCCCTTTGCGGGGACGAATGTGCCACGGGGCGGGTGAGAGGGGCTGGTGTTTGCCATGTAGCGTGGATGTAGCGAAATTGGCTACATCAAGGGGGGGCGGCATGGCAAGACGGAAAGCGGGGGCAAAGAGCGCGCCGAAGAAGTCGCGTCCGGCGGCGGCGCCTGAGCGCGCGGCGCGAGTGACGTATCGAGAACTGCGCAATACCCCCGGACGGGTCTGGGAGCGGCTGGCCAACGACGAGCCGCTGACGCTCGTCGCGGACGGCGAGGCCAAGGCGGTGGTGATCCCCGTGCCCGACGGCGACGTCGAAACGGCCCTCGAGGCCTACCGGCGGGGGCGCGCGCTCATGGCGCTCCATCGCATTCGGGAGCAGGCAAAGCGATCCGGCGCGGCACGGCTCACGATGAAGGAAATCAACGAGATCGTGCGCGAAGTGCGGCGGGAGCGTGCGCGCCGCACGCGGGGAGCGTAGCGCATGCGCATCGTGCTGGACACCAATGTCGTGGTGTCCGGCCTGTTGTCCGCCGTGACGCCTCCCGGCCGCGTGATCGAAAGCGTCTATGCGGGCGAACTCACCGTGCTCCACGACGAGCGAGTGCTCGAGGAATACGCGGCCGTGCTCACGCGGCCGCGCTTCGGATTCACTCCCGAAGACATCGCGTGGTTCATGGCGATGATGGACTACGGAGAGTCGGTAGTGGCACCGCCGCTGCCGCTCACCGTTCCCGATGAGAGCGATCTCAAGTTCATCGAGGTCGCTGTGGCCGGCGGCGCAGACGCCATCGTCACCGGCAATCTCAAGGACTTCAGGATCGCCGAGGGGCGCCTCGCGATCCCGGTGGTATCGCCACGACGACTGGTCGAGTTGATGCGCGGGCGTTGAGCGGCCGGCGGCTCCGCTGGCGCGCGGCCCGGGGGTCCGGCTACAATCCAAGTCCCTCCTCGAACCGCACCCGCCGCTCGCCAGGAACCCGACATGCCACTCTCGTCATACCCCGCTCGCACGCTGCTTCGTTCGCGCTCGTTCAGCGCGGTCCGTCCCCTTGCCGCCTCGCTCGCGACGCTGGCCATTGCCGCTTCGACGGTCGCTGCGCAGTCGACCGGCATCGTGGCGCCGCGCCCCGCGGGCGCGCAGCAGGCCGACCAGGATGGGCGCACCCTGCTCCCGATGAAGGTCGCGCGGAGCATCGCGTTCCGGTCCATCGGACCGGCGGTGAGCGGCGGGCGCGTCTCGGCGGTGGCCGGTGTCCCCGGGCAGAACGACAC
>JAGWRB010000085.1 GCA_028876725.1 Gemmatimonadota bacterium | reverse complement strand
TGTCGTGGAACTCCATGCTGCGCGCGACGGCCACGAAGCTGTTCTGGGGCAACCTGCTCACCACGACCAGCGTCGCGTACCAGATGGAGAATGTGTACAAGAACTACTTTGACGCCGGCGGCAACCAGCTCGACGTGAACGGCACGCCGAACCTCGGCGCGGTGGACGCGAGCTCGATGTCGCTCAGCTCGAGCGTGGAGCGTGATCGCACGAGCGACTACATGGTGTCGGAAGACTTCGACCTCAAGGATCGCTATCTGGTCAGCGGGCTGTATCGTCGCGACGGATCCTCGCTGTTCGGGTCGGAAGCCCGGTGGTCGAACTTCTACCGCATTTCCGGCGCGTATCGCATCACCCAGGACATTCACATCCCGGGCGTGCAGGAATTGAAGATTCACGTCGCGCAGGGGACCGCGGGTCTGCGTCCGGACTTCTCGTATCAGTATGAGACCTACCGGTTCACGGGCGGCGGCCAGTTCTCGCCGCAGAACCTGGGCAACAAGCTCCTCAAGCCGGCAGTGCTCACCGAAACCGAGTACGGCCTGAACATCGACTTCCTGAACCGGTTCAGCGGCGAGCTGACCTACGCGCACCGCATCACGAACGGCGCGTTCCTCAACGTGCCGCTTTCGCAGGCAGCCAGCGGCGGGTTCAGCAACCAGTGGCAGAACGCGGCCGACATCCTGTCCAAGACGCTGGAAGGCGCGCTGCAGACGCGCGTGCTCGACCGGCGGAACTTCACGTGGGATCTTTCGGTGACGGGCGATCACACGACGCAGGAAATCACCACGATGAACAGCCCGCCGGTGCCCGTGAACGCGGGTGGCCAGGGCCAGGGCGTGTTCTACTACGCGCCGCACCACACGCTGGGCATCATCTACGGCACGAAGTTCGTGCGCACCATCCAGGAAGCGATCAGCAATCACAACCCGAACTTCCCGAGCACGAACGCGTCCGACTACGTGGTGAACCCGCTCGGCTTCGTGGTGCTGAAGTCGGCCCGCGGGACGGCGAATGAGCGCCCGATCGCGTATATGGACGCCAGCGGCAAGTCGTCGTTCGTCATCGGCGACGTGAACCCGAAGTTCAACTACGGGTTCCAGAACGACTTCCGGTTCAACCGGTTCGATGTGCACGCCAACTTCGACGGACAGGCTGGCGGCGACATCTACAACTTCAGCAAGCAGTGGGAGACGCAGGATCTTCGTAACCCCGACATGAACATGGTCGGGAAGGCGGACAACCAGAAGATCGCGGAAGACTTCTTCACGATCGGCCTGTACAACGGTCTGGATCCGGCCAACTACTACGTGGAATCCGGCGCCTACCTCAAGCTCCGGGAGCTCGCGGTCTCGTACGACGTGAATCCGAGCTGGCTGCCGCGTCTCGGCCTCGGCCGCGCGGCCGGCGTGCGGCTGGCGTTCATCGGCCGCAACCTGGTCACGTGGACCAGCTACTCCGGGTTCGATCCTGACGTGACGTCCGGCAGTGACTTCAACTTCAAGATCGACGGGTTCCGGTATCCGCCCTTCCGGACGTTCACCGGCCAGGTCGAGATCCGCTTCTAAACCTCCCGACTATTCATGGAGCACACACTAATGCAGATCCACCGAAAGGTTGGGGCGGTGTTGGCGGGGGCGGCACTCGTGATGAGTGGCGCCTGCAGCCAGGACCTCAACGTCACCAACCCGAACAACCCAGATATCGCGCGCGTGCTGGCGACGCCGGCCGACGTGCAGAACCTGGCGGTGTCATCGGTTCACTCGTGGTATCAGGCGGCGACGATGATCGACCCCTGGGTCATGCTCAACGTGACCGGTGACCTGATGACGATGAACTACGGAAACTTCGGCGCCCGGTTCAACAACCTCGAGCCGCGTATTCCGTACAACAATTCGTCCACGAGCGGCGACGAAGAGGTCGTGGCCAATCCGTGGAACGATCAGTACTCGACCATTGGCGCCGCCAACGCGGTGCTCAAGTCGCTCGCCAAGGGCACCACGCTGCCCGGCGGTACTGACAAGTACAAGGCCCTGGCCCTGTTCTCGCAGGCCGGCGCCCTGATGGAAATCTCGCTCGTCTTCGACCAGGGGTTCCCGGTCGACGAGGCGGCGGATGCGTCGACGGTCAAGCTCGTGCCCTACACCGACATGGCGAAGTTCACCAAGGGCAAGATCGACGCCCTGATCTCCTTCACGTCGGGGCAGAGCTTCACCTACGACCAGGCGTCGGAGTTCCCGGCGTCCATCCAGCCGGAGGGCAACGACTACAGCACCAACGCAGTCGGCACCGGCATGGATTCGCACACCCTCAACCGCATCGCGAACACCTGGGGCGCGCAACTCCTGGCGTACACGCCGCGCACCGCGGCCGAAGCGGCCAAGGTCGACTGGGCCTCCGTGCTCAACTACGCGAAGAAGGGCATCGGCCACGACGGCGGTGCGCCGATCGACTTCGCCATGGTCGGCGACTACAACAACTGGTGGAGCGATCTGGTCTCGTACTTCGACCTCCCCAGCTGGATGATGGTCGACCTGCACCTCATCCATCAGATGGCGCCGAACGTCCCCACGTCGTACACCGGTCAGCCGGCCTCGCCGCGCTCCGCGTATGACGGCGTGTGGGCTCCGCAGGCGCCGATGGACGCGCGCCTCGGCATCGACACCACGGACGTGAACTCCTACGTGGCCGGCACCGACGACAAGACCGACTTCGTCTACGCCGCCCAGGTCCAGGGTCCCGCGGCCCGCGGTATCTACATGCAGAGCCCGTACTACCACGTGCGCTACATCAGCGTGTCGTGGCAGTCCAACAACCCGCAGGTCGGACCGGCGCCGTACAACCTCGCCGCCGAATCCGACCTCCTGGAAGCCGAAGCCATCGTTCGCACCGGCGGCGACCTCCAGCACGCGGCGGATCTGGTCAACTACACGCGCGTGGGTCGCGGCAACCTGACGCCGCTCACCGCGACGAGCAGCACGGCCACCTTCCTGCAGGCCATCACGTACGAGCTCGAGGTGGAGTGCAACGCCACCGACGGCTACGGGTTCTTTGCCCTCCGCGGCATGGACCAGCTGCAGAACGGTACGGCCCGCCATCTGCCGCTGCCCGCTCAGGAGCTGCAGACCGACGGTCTGCCGGTTTACACCTTCGGCGGCGTCGGCAAGCCGGATATGGACGTGACCGGCATCCAGGCCCCGGTGAGCACCCCGGTGGAGTTCAACATGGACAAGTTCCAGCAGGGTCCGTGGCGCGCGCTGAATCTGCCCGACGGCAGCAGCATGCTCCTCCCCTCGCCCCGTTCGTTCAAGCACTCGCGGCCCACCCTCGGCCGGTTCTAGACGAGGAGACGCAGTGCCGTAACACAGATCGGGCGCATACCGAATTCGGTATGCGCCCGATCTTTTTTTTTCAGTCGCCGGCGCGATCCCGCGGCCAGCCCCGCCATGAACGACTCACATCACGTGCCGCGGCGCTCCAGCGTGAGATCCGCGCAGGTGTACACCTCCGACTCGTCCTGGCCGCTCGTCCCCGAGTTGAAGACGTTCACGTGATAGCTCCCGGCCGTGGGGAGCGGAATGGAAATCACGTCGTCGAGCCGGGCGCGGCCATTGCTGGCGGTCACCTCCGGAAACTGCGAGACCGCCATCAGCGGAATGGTGTTCGATCCGCATCCGCCGGTGGCGAGCGACCACGGCAGACGCACCGGGTCGGTGATCCCGATCGAGATCGACATCCGCACGTGCGTCTGGCTGGGACCCTGCGCCGTCAGCACGACCGTCCCCGTGGCCTGATTCCGCGACTGCAGACCGCCGAAGGTTCCGGTCTGTTGCTGCGTCGGGCGGAACGTGCCCGACCATTGAAGAAGCGCCGGTCCGATCTTCCCCGACGCGGCATCGGCTGCAATTGACGATCCACCCGCGCCGCCGCTCCCCGAGGCACACCCGGCCAACCCGCTGGCCAGGATCCCGAGCGACAGCGCGTACAGCGACTGGAAGCGCACGCATGCACTCCTGATTGAGGGATACGAAATAGCATAAAGCCGTGCCATATGATGGGCAAACGCTCGCCCGCGGATTCCAGCCGCCCATCCGCAGGTTCGGCTTATATTCGGGGCAATGAAAATTTATACTGGATCCGGAGTGATAAAGTGGTATTTTCTCCGCGCAATCGTTGACCCCTTCCCCCCTGGGCGACCGCATTGCACCTCCTCCAGCGACGGCTGACGTTCGCTGGGAGAGTTCCCACCTCTCTCACCTCGCGGTCGTTACGGAGACACCACCATGCAATTGCGGCAATGGCGAACTGTGTTCAGCGTGATCGCCATGGCGCTCCTTCCCGGTGTTGCTGCAGCCCAGGAGCTGCACATCACGGGGCGAGTCCAGGGATCACAGGGCGAGCCGACCCCAGGGGCGGCGGTCGTGCTTCAAGGCATGGGCATCGGCACCGACGTTGGGGCGGATGGCCATTACACCATCGTTGTCCCGGCAGCGCGCGTGCAGGGACAGACCGTAACGATCACCGCGAGAGCGATCGGGTTCACCGCGGTTTCGCGGTCCATCGTGCTCACCGGATCCCAGATGACGCAGGACTTCGCGCTCGTGTCGGCACCGCTCCGGCTGTCCGAGGTCGTGGTCACCGGCTCCGGCACGGAAACGACGCGTGAGAAGCTGGGGAACGTCATCAATACCGTAAGCGGCCAGGCCGTCGCTCAAGTCGCGACCCCCAACGTGGTGACCGCACTGGCGGGCCAGGCGCCGAACGTCGAGATCCACACGCAGAGCGGCGAGCCGGGCGCCTCGGCGTCCATCCGCATCCGCGGGTACACGACCCTCGGCACCAGCCAGCCGCTGTTCGTCGTCGACGGCACGCCGATCGACAACTCGACGGACGTCACGACGTCCACTTTGGGCGGTACGGTGACCGCGAACCGCGCGGCGGACATCAACTCCGACGACATCGCGTCGATCCAGATTCTGAAGGGCTCGGCGGCGGCGGCCATCTACGGCGCCCGCGCAGCCGACGGCGTGATCCTGATCACGACCAAGTCGGGCCAGGCCGGCGCCACCCGGTATCAGCTGAAGTCGGAGCTGACCACTGACCAGGTGATCAAGTACGAGGCCCTCCAAACCGAATTCGGCCAGGGCGTCAATGGCAACGGCGTCAACTGCACCCATCCCGGATGCGTGCTGACGTCCGTGAGCTACGGCCCGAAAATCACCGGGCCCACGTACGATCACTCCAGAGACATGTTGCACGACGGGCATACCTACGACAACAACCTGCAGATCTCGGGCGGCGACCGGAATACGACGTTCTTCCTGTCGGCCGGCCAGACCAATCAGAACGGCGTCGTGGTTGGCCCGAACAACTTCTACGATCGCACGTCGGTCCGCCTCAAGGCGACGCACGCGCTGACCAGCTCGCTCCACATCGGAGGCAATGCCAACTACGTCGACTCGCGGGGCGGTTACGTTCAGCGCGGCTCCAACGTGTCGGGCCTGTTGCTCGGCGCGTACCGCACGCCGCCGGACTTCAACAACTTCCCGTACCTCGATCCCACGTACGGCGAGCAGCGCTCATACCGCTATCCGTCGCCGACGGGCAGCGACCAGACGATCGGGCGCGGGTACGACAACCCGCTGTTCGTGGCGTACAACAACGGCGCAGCCAGCGAGCTGGGCCGCTTCATCGGCAATGCGAACATGGACTGGGCCCCCAACACCTGGTTCAGCCTGAAGGAGAACTTCGGCGTCGACAACTACGGCGACTACCGCCTGGAATCGCTGCCCCAGAGTTCGTCGGGCGCGCCCACGGGCTCGGTGACTCGCACCGACCAGTTCTACCTCGGGCTCGACAACAACCTGCTGGTGACACTCACCAAGCACCTGAGCGGCACCGATCAGGCGCAACTCGTGGTGGGCCAGGAATTGAACTCGCGGCGTGACCGGTACAACTACATCCAGGGCTCGAACCTGGCGGCGCCGCTGCCGTTCGCCATTCAGAACACCACCAGTTGGGCGCCGAGCGAGAGTCGGAGCCTCCGCCACATCGAAGGGTACTTCGCGCAGGGGTCCCTGGATCTGTGGAACCAGCTCTACCTGACGGCCGGCATTCGTAACGACGGGTACTCGACCTTCGGTGCCTCCAACCGGACGGCAAACTACCCGAAGGCCAGCATCGCCTGGAACGTCACGAACTTCATGGGCAACACCGCCAACACGGGCCTGCTGAGTTACCTGAAACTGCGCGCCGCGTACGGCGAGACCGGCAACGAGCCGCCCGCCTATGCCGACGCCACCGGCTTCTCCGGCGGCGGCACGGGGTCGGGGTACGGCGACGGCCTGAACGGCACGCAGCAGGGTCACGCCGGTCTGGCGACCAGCGGTTCCAAGGGCGGCGGCAAGACGCTGAAGCCCGAGCGCACCAAGGAAACCGAACTCGGCACCGACCTCGCCTTCTTCAATCAGAAAATCGAGCTCGGCGCGACGTACTACAACAAGAAGTCCACGCAGATCATTCTGCGCGTGCCGCAGTCGCCCGACGCCACCGGCTACAACAGCGCGCTGCTGAATGGGGCGCAGATCAACAACCAGGGGACGGAACTGACCCTTGGCGCGCACGTGCTCGATACGCGCAGCGTGGGCTGGGATGTCAACGTCAACTGGTCGCGCAATCAGAGCCTGGTCGTCAGCCTGTTGGGGGCGCAGTACGTCGGCGCCGGTGCCAGCTTCTCCGGCGGCGTGTATTCAGCCGTCGTGGGCCAACCGTACGGCGTGATCATGGGGCAGAACTTCGCGATCTGCGGACGCGGGCTGGTCATCAATGGCGTGAACATCGACCAGGGGTGCGGCGCGAACTCCAAGGGCGCGCTCTACATCCAGGCCAACGGCCTCCCGCTGGTCGACCCCACCTACCGCGTGATTGCGAACCCGAATGCCGATTGGCTCGGCAACCTCAGCACGAACTTCCGGGTGGGCCGCAACCTGCGCTTCAACGCCCTCCTGGACATCAAGCACGGCGGCCAGAACTGGAACGGCACCGAGGGCGCCCTGTACTACTTCGGCACGGCGGCCGGCACGGCCATCCGTGGCCAGCAGGTGACCTACGGCAAGGACTACTTCACCCAGCAGTATCCGCGCGTCGCGGGCCCGGGCGCCGGCAAGTCCTTCACGGTCGGCCAGTCCTGGTGGACGGGGAACGGCGGCGGCTTCGGCAGCGTGGACGCACAGTTCATGCAGCCCGGCGGCTACACGAAGCTGCGCGAAATTGGCGTGACCTACACCCTCGACCAGCCCTGGATTCGCAGTGACCTGGGACTTTCGTCGATCGACGTCCACCTTGCGGGACAGAACCTCCACACCTGGACGAAATACGGCGGCACCGACCCCGAGACGAGCCTCGCCGGCGCAGCCTCGGGATCGCAGGGCATCGACTACTTCGGCTTGCCCGGCATTCGGTCGTTCGTCCTTTCGCTTACCCTGAACCGGTAGCCGCAGTGGGCGGCGGGACGGTCCGGTGTACCGGGCCGGCCCGCCGCCACGGCGACCAGGCCTTATGGAGACTTCTCAAATGATGAAACGGATAGCCACGGCAGTGGCAGTGTTCGCATTGCTGACCGTGCCCGCGGCGTGCCGCAATTTCCTGACGGGCGGCGAGCTGAGCACCGATCCCACCCGCGTGGTGACGGCGACCCCGCTTCTGCTGTTCGAAGCGACGCAGCCGAACCTGTGGGCGGAAATGGGCAGCGATCTCGATCGCAACGCCGTCATGTTCATGCAGCAGATGCTCGGCGCCCAGCGCCAGTACCAGTCCATCTACCAGTACGGCATCGATGAGGGGACTGCCGGTGGCTTCTACGCCGGCATCTACAGCGGCGGGAACCTGTTCGATCTGCGCAATATCGAAGCCGCGGCCTCCCAGTCGGGCGACTCGACGCTCCTCGGTATCGCGCAGGTCGAAGAAGTGATGCTGATGGGGACCGCCGCCGACGTGTTCGGCGATATCGTATACGATAACGCGTATTCCGGCCCCAATCCGGCGCTCGAAGGTCAGATGAAAGTGTATGCCGACCTCCAGGCGCTGCTCGACAAGGCCATCACCAACCTCGCCGCCACCGGGCCCACGAACCACGGACCGGGCGGGACCGACCTCGTGTACGGCGGCTCGAAAGCGAAGTGGACCGCCTTGGCCTACACGCTCAAGGCCCGGTATTACATGCACACGGCCGAGGTCGACCCGACGTCGTACTCCAAGGCCTACGCGGCGTCCCTCAAGGGCATCCAGACGCCGGCCGGCGATTACATGGCCACGTTCAGCGGCGCCTCGGGCGAGCAGAACCTCTGGTACCAGTTCGACATCGTGCAGCGGTCGGGCTACATCGCGCCGGATCCGCACTTCGTGTCGTTCCTGACCGATTCGATCGATCCGATCCTCGGGACGCCGCGCAACGACCCGCGCGTGAACCTGTACTTCAACGCCTCGCGCAACGATCTGAACGACAACTGGATCGGCGTGTCGGGCACCGGCAACGCGCCGCAACTGTTCGTCACCTCGGCCGAGAATCTGTTGATCGGAGCCGAAGCGGCGTACAAGACCGGCGACTATCCGACTGCGCTCAGCCTGCTCAACCAGGAGCGTGGCACCGATCAGTTCCCGAACGCACTGGGCAGCTACGCCGGCTTCGCGCCGTACACGATGCCCGCCGCGCCGGACTCGCTGCTCAAGGCGATCCTGGGCGAGAAGTACATCGTCCTCTTCCAGAACATGGAAGTGTGGAACGACTACAAGCGGAACTGCTATCCGAACATCACGACCGCTCCGGGCGCCCCTGCAGGGGCGAAGATTCCGGCTCGCCTGTTCTATGACGCCAGCATCCGCAACACGAACAGCAGCATTCCGGCGCCGAGCGCGCAGCCGATTCGGAACGCGAACGATCCGGCCAATACCACCGACGCGGTGGGGGACGCCTGCCTCGGGCAGTAATCAGATTCGCAGGAATGTCGTAGTATCTGCCGGCAGGGGGACCGGAGGCATCCGGCTCCCCTGCCGGCAGAGTCCGTCTTACAGGAGTCGCTGTCATGGCGCAGCAGAGCAGGGTGGGGCGGTGGGGCCGCGCGGCGGCCGTGATCGCCATCGTATCGTCGGCGGCGTGCTACACCCAGGTTCCCATCACCGACACCTCCGCCCCCGCGGGAGAACCCGTACACGCCGTGCTCACACCCTACGGCAGTGTGCAGATGGTGTCGAAGCTCGGCCCGAACGTGCACGAGGTCGACGGACGCCTGGTGTCGTTCGACACGTCCACCGTGACGATTGCGCTTGCCACAACCGTGGGGCTTGACGGCACGCAACAGGACTGGTCGGGCGACCGGATCGAGTTTCCGCGCACCGTGCTCGATCAACTCACCACGTCCCGGTTCTCCGCCAGGAAGACCACATGGCTCGGCGTCGTGACGGTGGCCGGCCTGGCCGTGCTGCGCGGCGTGCTGGGCGGCACGTCGCTCGTGGGCGGTGGCGGTTCCAACAGCCCGCCGCCGACCGGCAAGTAACCCGCCGGCCTAGCGGATCATCAGGTTCGAGCGATTGAGATTGCTCTCGAGCTGCCAGGTCACCGTTTGCCCGCGGTCCAGGTAGAACGTCTCGCTCGTGAAGCTGCTGGCGCCACCGACGGCGTGCGCGACCAACTGCAGGTTGCGGCTGCTGCCCGTCCAGCGCGTGGGAATCGGGTAGTCCACCACCTCGGCCGTGCGGATCATGCCCAGCCGCGTGCGCACTCCGTCGTGGGCCAGGTACACCACGACGTTGCTCCAGTGGCGATTGTCGATGCGCACGGTCACCGACGACGAGTCGGGATCGATGAGCGCAAGGTCACTCTCCGGGCCGCCGGCAAACTTGATGACGCGGGAGCAGCCGGAGACGACGGCCGCCAGCGCCAGGGCCGCTACCCAACTGCCGGCAGCCACCCAGCGCCGACGGCAGCTCGGCCGGAAGCACCGTTGGAATCGCGTCACGCAGCCTGTCCTGAGGGACTGAGTCCTAGCATGGCGCGACCCGGATAGCGGGGCAAGGCCCTGAACATTTCGCGTACATGGTCCGGTCCGAATCCCGACCCTGCGGCCCCCGTGCACGACGCCACGTGCGGTCTAGCCGAATGCATGCACCGACGTGATGCTTAGGACGCGTTCCATCGAAGCGCGGACCCGTGCGATCCCCCGATGCGGTTCCCTCCAACCCTCAAGCCATCCCCGCCATGTTCCGCTCCCCCTCGCGCTGGATCGAGTATCGCCGCCGTGGCGGCGTTCGGTATGCCGTCGCGGCCCTCCTGGCCGCTGCCGCCGCCGCGACGCCAGCCGCCGCTCAGACCCGCATGCTGCGCTCCCCAACGGTGAGCGCCACGCAGATCGCCTTCGCCTACGCCCAGAACATCTGGGTGGTGGACCGCGCCGGCGGCACGGCACGCCGACTGACCAGCTTCCAGGGCACATCGGGCGATCCGGAGTTCTCGCCCGACGGCAAGCTCATCGCCTTCACCGGAACCTACGGCGGCAATTCCGACGTGTACGTGGTGCCCGCTGCCGGCGGCGAGCCGAAGCGCCTCACCTGGCATCCCGGCCCCGACGAGGTCCGCGGCTGGACGCCCGACGGCAAGCGCGTGGTGTTCTCCTCGGGACGCGCGACCGCCGCGCCCACGGCCGCGCCGCGCTTCTGGACGGTGCCGGTGGAAGGCGGCGCGCCCGACCCGATGCCCATGCCGCGTGCGTATCAGGGGCGCATCTCGCCCAACGGCGAGTACGTGGCCTACCGCATGAACAACTCGTGGGACGAGGAACGGCGCAACTATCGGGGCGGCCAGAACCGCCCGATCTGGATCCTCAATCTCAAGACGTTCGATCTCGTCTCGCCGCCGTGGAAGGATTCCAAGGACATCGACCCGGCCTGGGTGGACGACCACACGGTGGTGTTCATCTCCGACCGCGACGGCGTGGAGAACATCTGGTCGTACGACATCGCGTCGAAGAAACTCGCCCAGCTCACCGACTACTCCGACTACGACGTCAAGACGCTGAGCGCCAACGACGGCGCGGTGGTGTTCGAGCAGGCGGGATACGTGCACGAACTCGATCCGAAGACGGGCCGCGAACACACGGTGAACATCACGGCCACGGGCGATTTCCCGTGGATGATGCCGCACTGGGAGGCGGTGGCGAACTACATCACCACGATGAACCTCTCGCCCACCGGCAAGCGCGCCGTGGTCGAGGCGCGCGGCGATGTGTTCACGATTCCCGCCGAGCACGGTGACGTGCGCGATCTCACGAAGACGAGCGGCGCCGCCGAGCGGAATCCGGTGTGGTCGCCCGACGGGAAGACCATCGCCTACTTCAGCGATGAATCGGGCGAGTACCAACTCGTGCTGCGTGATCAGGAAGGGCTCAAGCCGCCGCGCGTGATCCCGCTGCCGCACCCCACGCACTACTACACGCCGCAGTGGTCGCCCGACGGCAAGCACATCCTGTACACCGACACGAACCTGCACCTGTGGGTGCTCGACGTCGCAACCGGCGCCACGAAGGAGGTGGGCAACGATCCGTGGATGGTGCCCACGCGCACGATGGATCCCGTGTGGAGCCCCGATTCGCGGTACGTCGCGTACGTGGCGCATCTGAATTCGCTCTACCACGCGATCTTCGTCTACGACATGACCGACGGGAAGACGCATCAGGCCACCGATGGGCTGGCCGATGCGGTGTCGCCGGCGTGGGACGCGAGCGGCAAGTACCTCTGGTTCCTGGCGTCGACGGACTTCGGGCTCAAGTCGCAGTGGCTCGACATGTCGAACTATGACCACACCGAGACGTTCGGGCTGTACCTCGCGGTGCTGAGCAAGAGCGATACCACGCCGTTCACGCCGCAGAGCGACGACGAAAATGGCAAGCCGGCGGCGCCGATGGCGAACGGCGCTCGCGGCGGCCGCGGCGGGCGCGGCGCGATGGGCGCCGAGGAAGGCGCCGAGGCGCCGGCGGTGCGCGCGTCGCGTGGTCCGGTGACGGTGGCGCTGGATTTCGACGGCCTGCAGAGCCGCATTATCGCCGTGCCGGGAATACCCGAGCGCCAGTATTCGAAGGTGAAGGCCGGCGCCCCGGGCACGGTGTACTACCTCGAGGCGGGAGCCGGCGGGGGCGGCCGCGGCGGATTCGGCGGCGGTGCCACGCTGCACCGCTACCGGTTGAGCGAACGCCGGTCCACGCCGTTCCTGAACGGGGTGGCCGATTATGACGTGAGTCTCGACGGGCACAAACTGCTGTATCGCACCGGCGGCGGCGCCGGCGGCCGCGGCGGACCGGGCGCGGGGAACGGCCCGTCGCTGTTCATCGTCGATGCCGACCGCAATCCGCCGCAGGCGGGGCAGGGGAAGCTCGACGCCGACCTGCGGATGTTCCTCGATCCCAAGGCCGAGTTCCGGCAGATCTTCTACGCCGACTGGCGGCATCAGCGCGACTATCTCTACGTCCCGAACCTCCACGGGACGGACTGGAACCGCGACAAGCAGATGTACGGCGCGCTCCTGCCGTACGTGAACCATCGCGCCGATCTGAATTATCTCATGGACATGATGGGCGCCGAGATCGCCATCGGGCACTCGTACGTGCGCGGCGGCGACATGCCCGAGACGCCGCGCGCCACGGGCGGCCTGCTGGGCGCCGACTTTTCGGTGGAGAACGGCCGTTACCGCATCACGCGCATCTACGACAACGAGAGCTGGAACCCGGACCTCAAGGCGCCGCTCGCCGAGCCGGGGCTCGACGTGCACGTGGGCGATTACGTGATCGCCATCAACGGCGAGAACCTGGCGGGATCCGACAACATCTACCGCCTGCTCGACGGCACGGCGGACCGGCAGACGGTGGTGACGGTGAACGCCCATCCCTCGGCCGACGGCGCCCACGACATCACGGTGGTGCCGGTGGCCACGGAGCAGTCGCTGCGCACCCGTGCCTGGGTGGAGCAGAACCGCCGGCTGGTCGACTCGCTCTCACACGGCAAGCTGGCGTACGTGTACCTGCCCAACACCGGACAACCGGGGTACACGTACTTCAACCGCTACTACTTTGCGCAGCAGGACCGCCAGGGCGCGATCATCGATGAGCGGTACAACGGCGGCGGGCAGGCGGCGGACTACATCATCGACGTGCTGCAGCGGACCTTCGACGGCTACTTCAACAACGTGGCCGGCGACCGCACGCCGTTCACCAGCCCCGCCGCCGGCATCTGGGGCCCGAAGGTCATGATCATCAACGAGATGGCGGGTTCCGGCGGCGATCTCATGCCATATATGTTCAAGTATCGCAAGATCGGCACGCTGGTGGGCAAGCGGACGTGGGGCGGGCTGGTGCACACGGCCGACACCCCGCCGTTCATCGACGGCGGTTCGGCCATCGCCCCGCGCGGCGGATTCTTCGGCACCGACCACAAGTGGCACGTCGAGAACGAGGGCGTGACACCCGACGTCGACGTCGAGGACTGGCCGAAGGACATGATCGCCGGGCACGACCAGCAGCTCGAGACGGCCGTCGAGGTGGCGCTCAAGCAGCTCGCCGAGCACCCGGTTCAGCGGGACATGCACGAGCCGCCGCCGGCGACGTGGGGGAAGCGCATCAAGCCGCTCCCGCCGCTCAAGAACGGAGGCGGACAGTAATCCAGCAGTGCTGACGTGCGAAGCCGGCCCGCCGGGCGATCCTCTCGTCCGGCGGGCCGATTCGTGCGCCGCCTGCGCATCCCCGAGCGCAACGTGATACGCATCGATGAAGCACGCCTGCAGGCGCGGATGGCCGCTCTGGCCCGGATCGGGCGCGATCCGCGGGGCGGCGTTTCGCGCCTGGCATACAGTGACACCGACCGAGAAGCGCGCGAGACGGTCACGGCATGGATGCGCGAGGCCGGCCTCACGCCTCGCGTCGACGCCGCCGGCAACATCATCGCTCGGCGCGACGGCACCGACGCGTCGCTCGCGCCGCTGCTCTTCGGCTCACACGTCGACTCCGTTCCAAACGGCGGCGACCTCGACGGGCCGCTTGGCACGCTGGCCGCGATCGAAGCGGCGCACACGATGCTCGATGCCGGCGTGCGCACCCGGCATCCAATCGAGGTCGTGGTCTGGTCCAACGAAGAGGGCGGGCTGTACGGCAGTCGCGCCGTGAGCGGGCAGCTCCCCCATGCGGAGCTCGACAACGTGTCGGCGAGCGGCCGGACGATTGCCGACGGCATCCGAGCGATCGGCGGCGATCCCGAGCGGCTGGCGGAGGCGCGCCGAGCGCCGGGGAGCATCGCCGGGTACCTGGAACTGCACATCGAGCAGGGGCAGGTGCTCGAGAGCACCGGCACCGACATCGGGATCGTGCTCGGGATCGTGGCGATTTACCAGTGGGAAGTGACGATCACCGGTGTGACCAATCACTCGGGGACCACCCCGATGGACCGGCGGCACGACGCGGTGCTGGCGGGCGCGCGGTTCGTGGAGCTCGTGCATCGGGCGGTGATCGACGAACCCGGGACGCATGTCGGTACGGTGGGCCGCTTCGAGGCCAGCCCCGGGGCGCCGAACGCCATCGCCGGCGAGGTGGTGTGCTCGCTGGAACTGCGCGCGCTGGACACGGGGGTGATCGAGCGGCTGTACGCGCGGATTGAAACCGAGGCGAAGGCGATCGCCGAGGCCACGGGCACGACGTTCGCATTTTCAGGGCTGATCGCCAGCGTGCCCGCGCCCAGCGACCCGCGCATCCGGGGCGCGATTGCCGCGGCGGCGCGCACCGTGGGATGCTCGGCGCGCGAGATGCCGAGTGGGGCCGGGCACGATGCGCAGTGTCTGGCGCCCCTCGGGCCTATCGGGATGATCTTCATTCCGAGCGTGGGCGGGGTGAGCCACTCTCCCGGGGAGTATTCCACGCCCGAGGCGGTGCGCAACGGCGCGAACGTGCTGCTCCACGCCGTGCTTGAGGCCGACC
The DNA here is from genome assembly GCA_028876725.1 of Gemmatimonadota bacterium. Classification (GTDB taxonomy): domain Bacteria; phylum Gemmatimonadota; class Gemmatimonadetes; order Gemmatimonadales; family Gemmatimonadaceae; genus JAGWRI01. The sequence goes on along the minus strand of JAGWRB010000085.1, from coordinate 7,543 downwards.
GGACACTTCCCTGACGCGTCACGCTATTGCGAGTGTCCGTGCCGGGCGAGATGTTAGGCGCGCCCGATCGGGGCGCTCGTCGACCTCCAACCTCAGCCCGCATCCGACATGTCCGCGCACCGCATTGCCCGGCTCGCCGCCATCCCCGCCGCCTTCGCGCTGTTCGCGTGCGGCGGATCGCACACCACCCCTGCCGCGTCCGCGCCGGCGCCCTCGGCGAACGTTGCGGCCGCGTCGAACGGCGGACTGCCCGCCGACGTGACGCCGGCCATGGTGGCCGCCGGCGACTCGCTGTTCAACGCCCCGCGTAGCTGCAACGGCTGCCACGGCAAGGGGGGCACCAACGGGCGCAACGGCCCGGATCTGACGACGGGGAAGTACGAGCACACCGACGGGAGCTACGCCGGAATCGTGAAGGTGATCACCGACGGGATCCCGAAGAACGAGATCAAGCACCCCGAGCACCGGTTCCCGATGCGTCCGCGCGGCGGGCACGACTACTCGGACGAGCAGATCCGGACCCTGGCGGCGTACGTCTGGACGCTGGGGCACCGGCAATAGTTAAAGACTTATTGCCGTCAATTGTAAACTGTCGTCTGTCGTCATGAGTGCTCCCTGCTGACGACAGACGGCAGTCGCCAGCCGTCAGATTTCCATCATCCCCTCGCACACCACGACGCTCGTGCCGCCCACTCGGATGGCCGTGGTCTGCCCGCCGGCCCGATCGGCCTCGACCTCGAGGATGCTCGGGCGGCCCATTTCGAATCCCTGTTCCACCACCCAGCGCAGCGTGCCGTCGCGCTCCGGGCGCCGCGCGGCGAGGTAGCCGCCGAACGCCGCGCACGCGCTGCCGGTGGCGGGGTCCTCGGGGACGTTGAGCCCCGGCGCGAACATCCGCGCTCGCACGTCGGAGCCCGGCCGCTCGGGGTCGAACGCGAACACGAACACTTCCTGCGTCCAGTAGCCCCGCAGCAGGCGCTCCAGCACGTCGAGCTTCACCCGCGCGCGCGCCACGGCGCGGCGATCGCGCAGCGGCACGAACAGAAACGGAAGCCCGCACGACACGGCCTGCGGCGCGAACTCGCCCTGCACGAGATCGTCGGGGGCGAGCGAGAGCATCTCGGCCAACTCGTCGCGCGTGGGCGGCGTGGGACCGACTTCCGGGAGCTTGGCCACCGAGAGCTGCGCGAACGACGGGCGACCATCCTCCGCGCGGATCGCCACCGGCACCGGGCCCACGCCCTCCTCGAACACGATCTGCGTCGTGGGCCCGGTGAGCGGGATCTCGCCCAGGTGCGCCAGCACGTGCGCCGTGCCCACCGTGGGATGCCCGGCGAACGGCATCTCGCGTTCGGGGGTGAAGATGCGCACGCGGCGCGTGTGGCTCGGGTTCGCCGGCGGGAGCACGAACGTGGTCTCCGAATAGTTGAACTCTCGCGTGATCGAGAGCATCGACTCGTCGGGGATCTGCCGCGCGTCGGGGAACACGGCGAGCTGATTGCCGCCGAACCGGCGGTCGGTGAAGACGTCGGCGGTGACGTAGCGAACTTTCATGGGCGCACCGATGGAAAGGGACCGGAAGCGATCTGCCGCGAAACGGGAATATACGCGGCGCGCGGCGCCGGTTCCCGCGCGGATTACGGTACGTCGCCGCTCAGGATGGTCGTGAGCTTCGCGAGGTCGATGTTCCCGCCCGACACCACGCACGCCACGCGTGCCGCGCCCAGCTCATGCGCCAGCGCCGCGGCCACGGGCGCCGCTCCCGCGCCCTCCGCCACCACACGCGCGCGCTCGGCGAGCAGGCGCACCGCGTCGGCCACCTGCCGCACCGAGACCAAGAGCGAGCCGGCCAGCACGTCGCGCGCCAGCGGCCAGATCTGCTCGAGCACCGAGCGGCCGCCCATGCCGTCGACGAAGGTCGGTGTGTATTCCACCGCCACGGGCGCCCCCGCGGCGAGCGACGCCGAAAAGGGCGCCGCGGTCTCCACCTCACAGGCATACACGCGCACACCGGGACGCAGCGCGCGCACGGCCGACGCGATGCCCGTGGCGAGTCCGCCGCTCCCGTACGGCACGATGACCGCGTCGACGTCGGGGAGGTCTTCCACGATTTCGAGTCCGATGGTGCCGTTGCCGGCGATCACCGCGGGATCCGCCCCCGGGTGAATGAACGTGCCGCGTTCGCCGGGCACGCCGAAATCGGTGAGGATGCGCCACCAGTCGGCGAAGGGCACGAGTTCCACCGTGGCGCCGAGCCGCCGAATGGCGTCGAGCTTGGTGCGGGGCGCGTGGTCGGGGGCGATCACCTTGCAGGGCACGCCGAGTTCCCGTGCCGCCCAGGCCACGCCCTGCGCCATGTTGCCGGCGCTGGCGGTGTACACCCCCTCGCGCAGCCGCTCCGGCGGCAAGAGTCGCATGGCGCTCAGCGCGCCGCGAATCTTGAACGATCCGATGGGCTGGAGCGATTCCAGTTTGAGAAAGATTTCCGCCGGCGCGTCGACGCCAAGGCGAACGAGCGGGGTGCGCCGCGCGGTGCCCGCGATGCGGGCGCGCGCATCCTGAATCTCGGCGAGCCCGATCGCGGTCAGCGGGCCGCGAGGCACGGGGCCGTGGGGCGTGGCGCGGGAATCGCTCATTCGCCGTCGGCGGGGCGCAAACCGCCCAGGGAAACGTCGGCGCCCACGGCTTCGCGCTCGGCCCGTGCGAACGCGTGCGCCGCCGCGGCCAGGTCCTCCACCGCGAGGCCCAGCGACTTGAACAGCGTGATCTCGTCGCGCGATTCGCGGCCGCGCGCCGCGCCGGTGAGGATCTCGCCGAGCTCGGCCACGACCTGCTGCTCGGAGATGCGTCCTTCGCGCATCGGGACCAAGTAGTCGGCCGATTCGTTGACCAGCGATTCGCGGCGGTCGGCGAAGATCCGCGCGCGCGCGACCGCGGCGCTGTCGAGCTCCCGGGCGTCGGGCTGAGAGGCGCCCACGGCATTGACGTGCATGCCCGGTTCCAGCCATTCGCCGAACAGCACCGGCTCGCGCGACGAGGTGACCGTGCACACGATGTCGGCGCCGCGCACGGCGTGCTCGGCGCTGTCGGCCACGTCCACGGCGATGCGGAGCTCGTGCCCGGCCCACTCGGCGAACGCGCGGGCGTGCTTCCAGCTCCGGCTGAACACGCGCACGGCGGTGAGGTCTCGCACGAGGGCGATGGCCTCGAGGTGGGTGCGCGCCTGGACGCCGCTGCCGATGAGGGCGAGCGTGGCGGCGTCGTTGCGGGCCAGGAGCCTGGTGGCCACGGCCGATACCGCGGCGGTGCGGATGGCGGTGATGGACGAGGCATCCATCATGGCGGCGAGCGTGCCGGTCGTCGCGTCGAACAGCAGCACGGCGCCCTGGTGCGAGTCGAGCGCGGTGCCGTGGTTGCCGGGGAAGACGGTGATCATCTTGACGCCGAACACGGGGAGCGCCGCCGAGTAGGCGGGCATCATCGCGAACACGTCGTGGGTGCCCGGGATGCGCATCACCGGGCGCAGGGGGAGCACCACTTGCCCGCGCGACAGCGACGCCAGCGCCTCCTCCATGACGGGGATGCACTCGGCCATCGGGAGGAGGTCGAGGACTTCCGATTGGTTGAGGAGGCGCATCTGAGGGTGAAGCCGTAGGGCGGTAGAGCCGTAGAGCGGTAAAGCCGTGAAACGGTAACTGCAAACCACGAAGGCCGTTCTGCTTCACGGCTTCACCACGTCACCGCTTCACTGCTTCATTCTTCTCCCATAAATGGATACTTATAATCCAGCGGAGGCGAGAAGGTTTCCTTGACCGCGCGCGCGCTCACCCAGCGCACGAGGTTGAGCTTGGAGCCGGCCTTGTCGTTCGTGCCGGACCCGCGGGCGCCGCCGAAGGGCTGCTGTCCCACCACCGCGCCGGTGGGCTTGTCGTTCACGTAGAAGTTGCCGGCGCTGTGGCGCAGCGTGGCCATCGCTTCGCGCACCGGCCGGCGGTCGGTGGAGAACACCGCGCCCGTGAGGGCGTACGGGGAGGTGCTGTCGATGGCGTGCAGCGTCTCGGCCCACTTGGCGTCGTCGTACACGTACGCCGTGAGCACCGGGCCGAAGATCTCCTCGCAGAGCAGCCGATAGCCGGGGTCGTCGGTCTGCACGAGCGTGGGTTCAATGAAGTAGCCCACCGAATCGTCGGTGTTGCCGCCGGCGACGACCGTGGCGTTGCGCTTGGCGTCCGCGATGTACTCGCTGATCTTCTTGAACGCCTTGGCGTCGATCACCGCGCCCAGGAAGTTCCGGAAGTCCTGCACGTCGCCCATGCGCATGTCCTGCATGATGCCCACGAGGCGGTCGCGCACGTCGGGCCAGAGCGACTTGGGCACGTAGATGCGGCTGGCCGCGGAGCACTTCTGTCCCTGGTATTCGAACGCGCCGCGGGCAATGGCCACGGCCAGCGCCTGGGGGTCGGCGGAGGCATGCGCGAGGATGAAGTCCTTGCCCCCCGTTTCGCCCACGATGCGCGGGTACGAACGATAGCGCGACATGTTGGCGCCGATGGTCTGCCACATGCTGTTGAAGACCATCGTGCTGCCCGTGAAGTGCACGCCCGCCAGATCGGGGTGCGCGAGCGCGATGTCGCTGATCATCGCGGCGTCGCCGCTCACGAGGTTGATCACGCCCGGCGGGAGGCCGGCGGCCTCGAGCACCTTCAGGATGTAGTGCGCCGAGAGCATGGCGGTGGACGCCGGCTTCCAGAGCACCGTGTTGCCCATCAGCGCCGGCGAGGTGGGCAGATTGCCGGCGATGGACGAGAAGTTGAACGGCGTCACCGCGTACACGAACCCTTCGAGCGGCCGGTAGTCGAGCTGGTTCCACATCGTGCGGTTCGACAGCGGCTGCTCCTCGTACAGCTCCTGCGCGTAGTGCGGATTGAACCGCCAGAAGTCGATGAGCTCGGCCGCCGAGTCGATTTCCGCCTGGAACACCGTCTTCGACTGGTTGAGCATCGTCGCGGCGTTCACGCGGTCGCGCCACGTGGTGGCGAGCAGCTCCGCGGCGCGGAGGAACACGGCCGCGCGGTCTTCCCAGGCCCAGTTGGACCACTCGGCGTGCGCCGCCTTGGCGGCGGCGATGGCCTGCTCCACGTGCTCGGGCCTGGCCTTGTGCCAGTCGCCCAGCACGCGCTGGTGATCGTGCGGCATGATGGCCGGGGCGGTGTTCCCGGTGCGCACCTCCGTGCCGCCGATGACCATCGGGATGTCGATGCGCTCGGCAGCCGTGGCCGCGAGGCGCTGCTTGAGCGAGGCCTTCTCGGGGGAGCCGGGCGCGTAGTTGCGCACCGGCTCATTGACGGGCGGAGGAACGCGGCGCGTGCCGTTGAAGGCCGCGAGCGGAGAGATGCGGTCGGAAGCAGACATGGTCGAGTCTCGAGTCGTGCCGGGTACGAGGGGTCCGCAGGGGGCGGGCCCCTGGAAAGATACCCCGAGCGGCGGGGCGGGCCAACGCGCCACGGGCTCGCCATCGCGGCGCCGCTGACGCACATTCCGGAATCGCGCCACGCGCGCGGAGCGGCCCCCCGCCGTCCCCGTCGCCGTGGACCAACCGCTCCCGTTCGCCCGTGAAGATTCTCATCGCAGACGACGACGATGCCATCCGCACGTTGGTGAGCGCCGTGGCCGCGAGCCTCGGGTACGAGCCCGTGACCGCGGCCGACGGCAATGCCGCGTGGGCGCTGTACGAGGCCCAGCGATTTCCGCTGGCCGTGGTGGACATCGAAATGCCGGGGATCGACGGGCTGGCGCTGAGCCGGAAAATTCGCGCTGTCGACGCCCGGCACGAGACCTTCGTACTCGTCCTCACGGGCCGCACGACGCACGAAGACTTGGGCGAGGTGCTGGAAGCGGGGGCGGACGACTATGTGACCAAGCCGGCGGATCCCGACAACCTGCGGGCGCGATTCGTGATCGCCCAGCGCCGCATGGCGCTCGAGGCGCAGCGGCGGGCCGCCGAGGATGAGTTGGCGCGGGCCCGGTGGCTGGCGGGCATCGGTGAGACGAGCATCGCGCTGCAGCACGAGATCAACAACCCGCTGTCGGCGCTGCTCGGGCATGCGGAGCTGCTCCTGCTCGACGAACAGGACGGCGCGCCGCCGAACGAGCACATCCACGTCATTCACGAGCAGGCGCGCCGCATCGCCGAGGTCGTGAAGCGGCTGGGGAAGCTCCGCGATCCGCAGACCGTGGAGTACGTGGCCGGATCGCGGATGCTCGATCTGAGCGAGCCGCGCGGCGGCAAGCCGTGACCGGCGCAGCGGCCGCGCGCGGCCGGTTCATGGGCGCGCACACCATCGGCAACGGCGGCATCCACATGGCGGTGCAGCGCGCCGCGCGCAGCGGGATGACCGCGCTCCAGGTGTTCTCGGCGGTGCCCAAGTACTATGGCGACAAGAGTTCGGTGAAGCCCGAGCGTGTGCAGCGGTTTCGCGAGGCGCTGGCCGAGTCGGGCATCGCGCCGGCGCACGTGGTGGTGCACGCGGCGTACGTGCTCAACACCGCGACGCCCGAGGCCGAGAAGTGGACGCGGGCGCGCGATGGACTGGCCAAGGAGCTGGAGCGTTCGACGGCGCTGGGCGTGGGCGCCGTGTGCTTTCACCCAGGGGCGGCGACCGACGACGATCGCGATGCGGCGCTGGGGCGCATCGCGGCGGCGATCACGTACGCGCTCGAGCGCACCGAGGGGGCGACCCGGCTTCTCGTGGAGAACACCGCGGGGGCGGGGCGCACCATGGGGCGGACGCCCGCCGAGGTGGCGGGGATTCTGGAGCGCGTGCCCGCGGCGCTGCGGGGGCGAACCGGATACGGGCTCGACACCTGCCACCTGTTTGCGTCGGGGTACGCGATTCACGAGAGCGCGGAAGCGCAGGCGGGCATTCTCGACGAGTTCGAGCGGGCGACCGGCGAGCGCCCCGGGTTTTTCCATCTGAACGACAGCCAGGGTGCGCTGGGCTCGAACAAGGACCGGCATGCGCTCCTGGGCGAGGGGGAGATCGGCGTGGAGGCGTTTCGGTGGCTGCTCCACGACCCGCGCACCGAGGGCGTGCCCTGCATCCTGGAGACGCCCCAGGAGAAGCCGGACATCGCCGACGACGATCCGTCGCCCGATCCGTGGGATGAGCGGATGATGGCGTTGTTGGGGGAGTTGGTTGGGGGTTGAGTAGCTGTGGGCAGTGGGCAGTTGGCAGTCTGCAGTAGGCAGTTACCGCCAACCGCCAACCGCCAACCGCCAACTGCTGACTGCCTATCGACAACTCGTCATCAATTATTGCATTGTTAGCTAATTGTCTTATCTTGCAATCATGGACTCCGCCTTCAAGGCCCTCGCCGACCCCACGCGACGGCAGATCCTCAAACTCCTCCGCAAGGGCCCGCGGACCTCCGGCGAGATCGCCGAGCAGTTCGACACCGCCTGGCCCACCATCTCGCGGCACCTCGGCGTGCTGCGCGACGCCGGGCTGATTCTCTCCGAACGCCACGGCCAGCAGATCGTCTA
>JAGWRB010000084.1 GCA_028876725.1 Gemmatimonadota bacterium | reverse complement strand
TGTGCTCTTCTCCACGGGAGAGACACGGTGGCTCGACGATCTCGGCACCGCGTCGTACGTCGATCCGTCGCTGCACTGGTACCGCAGCACGCTCGCCCACAACGCGCCGTTGGTTGACGGCCATTCGCAGTGGCGCGTGGACGGCGTGCGCCAGGCGTTTGACGAGCAGGACGACTTCGGCTGGATCAGCGCGTCGGCATTTGTGTGGCCCGACGTCGTCGCGCGACGCACGCTCGTGGTGGGTCCTGGGTATTTCGTCGATCGCCTTCGCTGGCGTGCCGGCCACCCCGCGGCGCTCGCGCTCCCGATGCACTGCGACGCGCAGCTGGGCGGCCAGATCCGGGCCACCCGCGCGCGGTTCGCGGGCGCGGGCGGCCTCGAGGACGGCGATCGCTTCGTGACCACCGAGCGCGCGTACAAGGCGGCACCCGGTGCGCGGGTGCAGCTCGTGGCGCGCGATCCGGCCAGCGCGGAAGAAATCCGCGCGTTCACCTACTGTCGGTCGGGCGCGGTCTGGTACACGCTCGTGGCGCCCGGCCAGCCGCCCACGGAGCGCCGGCGATTCCACGTCATCGAGACGGCGCGCGAGCTCGTGGGCGAGATCAGCACGGTGTGGGCGTGGGCGCCCGAAGTGGAGACGGTGGAGTGGAATGGCGACTTCGTGTCGGTGAATCTCCGCGGCGGCGTTCGTCATCTGCACGAAGCGGCCAGCGACGGCTGGCACGTGGCGGTGACGGAGGGCGAGCGCTCGCGGCACGTCGTGCTCGCGGGCCTCGTCGCCGACGCCTCGCCCGCCGACGAGCCCGAACTCACGCCGGTCGTCGAGGAAGCCGACGTCGACGCCGTGCCGCGTGCCGACACCGACGAGCAGCGCGCCGACTACAACGGGCTGCTCCTGGTGCCCGGCAAGCTGCAAGCGCCGTGGTGGTCCGATGCCACGCCCGAGGAGCGCATGCGATACGCCGTGTACCATCTGGGCGAGCCCACGTACCGCCGCTCCGAGGAGCGGTGGGAGGAGGCGGGGCGCCCCACGGCGCGCGTGGCGCTCGCCGCGGTGTCGAAGGCGCTGATCATCGACGTGCAGGTCGCCACGCCCAACCCCCGCTTCGTGCCCGCAAACGCCGTGAACCCCTACGACAACGAGCCCCCGGACATCAACGGCGACGGTGTGCAGCTCTACGTGCGCACGCTCGACGACGGCGGCGCCTGGCTGCTCGTGCCCGAACCCACCGGACGCGCCGGCGCGGTGCGCGCGCGCGCCATCACCGGGTGGGGATCGCTCAAGCTCGGGCGCGTCGCCTGGCGCCGCACGCGCGAGGGCTACGAGTTGCGCGCCGAGGTCGCCATGCGCGAGCCGCTGAAGGTCGGCCGCGAAATTGCGCTCGACGTGCTCATCAACGAAACCGCGCCCGGCCGGGAGCGGCGCCGTGGCCAGCTCATCCTGAGCGGCCCTGACGGCGAGTTCGTCTACCTGCGCGGCGACCGGCACGATCCGGCGCGCCTGCTGCACTTCACCATCGTGACATGACGCCCACCCGCCTCGGCCAGATCCGGGTCGTGCTGTACGAGCCACAGGATCCCGTGAACATCGCCGCCACCGTGCGCGCAATGAAGAACATGGGGCTCGAGACGCTCCACCTCGTGCGCCCGGTGGAATACGATCCCTTCCGCCTCGAAGGGATCGCCCACAACACACGCGATCTCATCGATCGCATTCGTCACTTTGACGACTTCGAATCCGCGGTCGCCGGCTGCGTGCGCGTGGTCGGCTTCACGGCGCGCCGTCGCGCCGCGCGGTGGGCGGTCACCACGCCGCGCGACGAGGCCGCCGCCGCGCTCGACGCGGCGGTCGACGGCCCCGTGGCGTACGTCTTCGGTCGCGAAGACAGCGGACTCCCCAACGAGATCCTCGATCGCGTCCACGCGGCGGTGATGATTCCCACCACCGAGCATGCGTCCCTGAATCTCGCCCAGGCCGTGCTGGTGGGGGCGTACGAGCTGCACCTCGCCGCCAGCGATGCCACGCGCGAGCTGGCGCCCCCGCGCAAGGCCGCGCCGCCCCCCTCGCCCGAGCAGCTCGAACAGTTCTTCGCCGACGCCGAGCGGTCGCTCGACGCGACCGAATTCTTCAAGACGCGCGTCCCCGAGCACATCATGCGCACGCTGCGGTCGCTGACGTACCGCGCGGCCCCGGATGCCCGCGAGCTCTCGCTCGTGCGCGCGACGGTGCTCGAGGTCGTGAACTATCTCAACCGGCTCCGGCGGTCTTGACGGCCGCGCCGGCTCCGTCATTCTTCTCCCACATGGTCTTCAAACGATTCTTCGATCGCGGCGCGTCCGCCGAATCGGCGCCCGCTGAACCCGTTGACGATTCCGCGGACACCGCCGACGACGCACTCGCGCCCGAGGACGACAGCGCGCTCCCCGAAGACGCGCCCGATCGCGGCTGGACCGCCCGCGCCGCCGACGTCATTCCCGGCGGTTCCTCCACCGGCAGCAAGCGCCCCGCCGGCCTCTACGGCGCAGACGCCCCCACGGCCCCCACGCACTTCGTGCAGGCCTCGGGGTGCCATGTCGTCGCCGACGACGGCGAGACGTACGTCGATTGTACGATGGCGCTCGGCGCCGTCGCGCTGGGATACGCCGAGCCCAACGTCACGCGCGCCGTGATCGACGCGGTGAGCGCCGGCCACGTATCGGGGCTGAACAGCACGCTCGAAGTGGCCGTCGCCGAGCGCCTCTGCGGCACGATCGCGTGCGCCGAAGGCGTGCGCTTCTTGAAGAGCGGGGCAGAGGCGACCTCCGCCGCCGTGCGCATCGCGCGCACGTACACCGGCCGCGAGGTCGTCGTGGCGTCGGGATACTTCGGCTGGCACGACTGGGCGAGCGACGCCGCTGGCGTTCCCGAGAACGCGCGGCGCGACGTTCTGCGAGTTCCGTTCGACGACCCCGCGGCGCTCGAGACCGCCGTGCAGCAGGCGGGGAATCGCCTCGCCGCGGTGATTCTCGAGCCCGTCGTCGAACGCATGCCGTCGGATACGTGGATCGCCCGCGCCCGCGAGCTGTGCGACCGGCACGGCGCGGCGCTCATCTTCGACGAGATGAAGACCGGGTTCCGCCTCGCACCCGGCGGCTTCCAGGAGGTGTCGGGTGTCACGCCCGACCTCGCGACGTTCGGCAAGGCGATGGCCAACGGGTATCCGCTCGCCGCGGTCTGCGGACGCAAGGACCTCATGGCCGCCGCGAACAAGACGTGGATCTCGTCGACGCTGGCCGGCGAGGCGTCGGCGCTCGCCGCCGCCCTGGCCGTGCTCGAGTGGCACGCGCAGGCCGACGTCTGCGACGCCCTCGCCACCAACGGCCGCGAAATGCGGCACGCCGTCGAGGCCGCCGTCCAGGCCAGCGGCATCGGCGGCGTCACGGTCGAGGGCCTCGATCCCATGTGGTTCCTGCGCTTCGCCGACCCGGCGATGGAGAGCGCGTTCCTGCTCCGCGCGATGTCGCATGGCGTGCTCTTCAAGCGCGGCGCGTACAACTACGCGTGCGTGGCGCACGACGACGAAGCCATTCGTGTCATCGAGGCCGCCGCCAGCCGGTCGTTCGTCGAGCTCGTCGAGGGCGCGTGAGTCCCGAGCCCCAGGCGGCGCCGCTCGCCGGCCCCGCGCCCCTCATCGACGCGCACGCGCACTTCCTGCATCCGCTCGGCGGCCGCGCCGACTGGGAAGCCGTCAACGCCGCGCGCCTCCGCGCCGGCGAGCGCATCGGCATCTGGTACCACGTCGCGTCGATTCTGGGAAGCTGGGGGTTCTCGTCGCCCGTGTACTTCCCGTCGCCCGCCGACGTCAGCGCCGGCAACGACGCCATGCTCGCGCTCGCCGACGCGCATCCCGAGCGGATTCGCGCGTACGTGACCGTGAATCCCAATCACACCGCGCACGCGGTGGATGAAATCGGCCGCTGCGTGGCCCGCGGGGCCGTCGGCGTGAAGCTCGCCGCCAGCCGGCGCGCCAGCGACCCGTTGCTCGATCCGGTGTGCGAGGCGGCGGCACGGCACGGGCTGCCCATTCTCCACCACATCTGGCAGCACCGCACGCGCGAGTGGCCGTCGCAGGAAATCTCCGACGGACTCGATCTCGCCACGCTCGCCCGGCGCCACCCCACCGTCTGGTTCATCCTCGCCCACATCGGCGGCGGGGGCGACTACATGCACACCTTTCCGGCCATCGCCGAGGTGCCCAACATCGTTGCCGATCTCTCGGGCAGCGGCGTCGACCGCGGCATGCTCGATGAAGCCATCCTTCGCCTTGGCGCCGAACGCCTCATCTGGGGGAGCGACGTAACCATGGAGACCGGACTCGCCAAGCTGATGGGGTTCGAGGCCATCCGGCTCACGCCCGAGGCCATCGCGCGCATTCGCGCCGGCACGGCGCTGCGCATCTTCCCGCCGGGCAGCTTCCCGCGCGTGGAACGCGAGTCGAACGCCCGCGCATCGGTCGCGCGATGATCGACGTCAACGCGCTCATCGGCGGCTATCCGTTCCGCTACGTGCCGCACCCGGATCCTGACGTGCTCGTGCACGTGCTCGAGCGCGAACGGCTCTCGGGCGCCTGGGTGGGCCATCTGCCGAGCGCGTTCTACCGCGATCCGTCGGCCGGCAATGCGCAGCTCTACACGGCGCTCGCGAGCTACGCGCCCACCCTGCGGCCGGTGCCCACGATCCGGCCCGACTGGCCGCAGTGGGAGGGGGCGCTGGAAGCAGCGCAGCGCGCCGGCGCGCCGGCGGTCCGCGTGTATCCCATGCACTGGGGCATGGGGCCGCACGACGAACGGCTCCTGGGGTTCGCGCGTGCCTGCGGCGACGCTCGCATGGCGCTGCAGCTCACCGTGCGGTTCGAGGATCTGCGCCAGCGCCATCCGCTCGACTCGGCCGGCGACCTCACCGCCGCGGCGGTACGCGCGCTGGCCAGGGCGGGGGAGCAGGTGCGCGTGGTCGTGACCGCGGCGGGGCGCGAGATGATCGAGGAGGTCCACTGGGGACTTACCCCGATCGAACAGCGGCGGGTGGTCTGGGACATCTCCTGGATCTGGGGCCCGCCTGAGGATCATCTGGCCAAGCTGTTTCGCACCATCGGACCGGAACGGTTCGTGTACGGTACGCACTGGCCATTGCGTCTGACGCAGACGCCGCGCGCCAATCTCGCGCTCCTGCCGAACGACATGGGCTCGCCGGTGCTGGCGGACCCCGAGCGGCTGTTCGCGTGACCGGCGCGCGTACATGCGGGTCTGGCTGCGCGAGAGAAGTTTTTCGCAGGAATTGACTTGGAAACCTTGCGCGAACTGGCGGAGACAGTGAAATTTTTTCGTCGCCCGCAGACTTGTGAAATTCTTCACAAAGCAGTCCATCCACTTCACAAGCCGTTCGCACCCAACGTGACACCCTTCCGCACCTCATCGCGATGACCAAGCGAAGGAAGTGGACCGCCATTCCGGGGCTCATCGCCCTGGCCTCAGGCGCCGTGATCCTCTCCGCCTACAGCGGCGCGTCATCCTCGCAGAACAGCTCGCCCACGCAGCCCATCGCCTTCCCGCACTCCGTTCACGTCGGGAAGCTCGGGATCAACTGCGTCTACTGCCACTACACGGCCAACAAGTCGCCCGATCCCGGTCTTCCGGCAGTCTCCACGTGCATGGGCTGTCACATGCTCGTCGGTCCCGACCGTCCGGCCAGTGATCTCGGCCCCAAGCGCAAGAGCCCGGGCATTCAGAAGCTCTGGGAGTACGCGGGGCTCACCGGCAAGCCGGCGCGCCCCATTCCGTGGGTGCGCATTCACAAGCTGCCCGAGTACGTCCACTTCCCGCACATGCGCCACGTCAACGCGGGCGTCACGTGCCAGACCTGCCACGGTCCCATTCAGACCGAGGACAAGGTCTACCAGTACGCCTCGCTCAACATGGGCTGGTGCGTCAACTGTCACGTGAACGGCTACGACCCCAAGCAGGGCGAGCAGATGGTCGACATGGTGCCCAACGGCCACGGCGGGGCGACGCTCCCCGCGGCCGACCAGAACGTCACGGCCACTCCCGATTCGCTGCGCAAGAAAGCGCGCTACGACTGTTCCGTCTGCCACTACTGATATGAGCACGCCCAACGTGAACGAGTCGAAGAAGAGCGGCGTCAAGCGCCGGGACTTCCTCAAGATCCTCGGCGTGAGCGGCGCCGCGGTCGGCGCCGCCGGCTGCAGCCCCGAGAACGCCGGCAAGCTGATCCCCTATCTCGTCTCGCCCGACGAGACGGTCCCCGGCGTCTCCACCTACTACGCCACGACCTGCCGCGAGTGCGCGGCGTCGTGCGGCATCATCGCCGAGACGCGCGACGGCCGGACGATCAAGCTCGAAGGCAATCCCGAGCATCCGCTCAACCGCGGCGCCATCTGCGCGCGCGGCCAGTCGGCGTTGCAGGCGCTCTACAACCCCGACCGCCTGCGCACGCCGCTGATCAAGAAGAACGGCCAGTGGCAGCCCATCGCCTGGAACGACGCCATCACCCTCGTCAGCCAGAAGCTGGGTGAGGCGCGCAGTCGCAACGCCGCCGCCAACGCCGTGTTCATCAATCAGCACGAGAGCGGCAGCTTCTCCGCGTTCCTCGACCAGTGGCTCGCGGCGTTCGGCATGAAGCCGCACGTCAGCGTCGACTTCGAAGCCGACCAGGCCGCGCTCGAGGCCAATCGCCGCAGCTACGGCGTGTCGTGGCCGCGCCTCGACTTCGGCGCCGCTCGGCTCATCGTGTCGTTCGGCGCCGACTACCTCGACGGATGGGGCGCGTCGGTCCCGCAGCAGCTCGACTTCGCCGACGCGCGCGCCGACTTCGCCACCGCGCCGCGCGTCGTCTACATCGGCCCGCGGCGTTCGCTCACCGGCCTCAACGCCGACCAGTGGATCGCCTGCAAGCCGGGCAGTGAGCTCGCCATCGCGCAGGCGCTGCTCGGCGCGCTCGGCAAGGGCGGCACCAGCATCGCCGACGCGGCGTCGGCCAGCGGCGTCGACGCCGCCGTGCTCGGCGCGCTCGCCAAGGAACTCGCGTCGGCGTCGCCGAGCCTCGTGCTCTCCGGCGTCCGCACCGACAACGCGCTCGATGTCGCGCTCGCGGTGGCGGCCATCAACAAGGCCGCCGGCAATGTCGGCAAGACGATCCTTCCCGACCAGCCGATCACCGCGTTCGAGGGGATCTCGCGCTACTCGGAGCTCGCCGATGCGGTCGACCGCATGCGCGCCGGCAGCGTGCCGGTGGCGATGGTGCGCGGCGCCAACCCGGCGTACTTCCTGCCCAAGTCGGCTGGCTTTGCCGACGCGTTCGCCAAGGTGCCGTTCAAGGTGGCGTTCGCCATGCAGCCCGACGAAACCGTCGAGCTGTGCGACCTCGTGCTCCCCGACCTCCACGCGCTTGAGAACTGGGGCGACGCGCAGCCGGTGAAGGGCACGCTCTCGCTCCAGCAGCCGGCCATGGATCCCGTGTTCAGCGGCACGCGGGCCGCGGGCGACGTGATGCTCGAGCTCGCGCAGAAGGATCCGGCCGCGGCGTCGAAGCTCCCGCACAAGGATTATCGCTCGTGGGTGCTGGCGAATTTCCCGGGTGGCCCGTCGGCGTTTGCCGCGGGGCTCGCCAAGGGCATTGCCTCGGGCACGCAGGCCGTGCGTTCGGCGCCCGCCGCGGCGCCGGCGCCCAAGGCGTCGGGGCTCGACTCGGCCAAGGGCGACTTCTATCTCATTACGTATCCGCATCCGTTGTTCGGTGACGGACGCGGCGCGAACAAGCCCTGGCTGCAGGAACTGCCGGACCCCGTCGCGAAGATCGTGTGGAGCTCGTGGGTCGAGATGCACCCCGAGACCGCCACGAAGCTCGGCATCGAGCGCGGC
>JAGWRB010000083.1 GCA_028876725.1 Gemmatimonadota bacterium | reverse complement strand
GCCGGCAGCGGGTACGTCACCGGCGCCGCGGCGGCGGCCAGGCGCGCCGACACCGCCGCCCGCGTCGCGCTCAACTCGGCGCGCATCGCGGCCGCCAGTGAATCGGATTCCGGGCGGTCCAGCGCCACGCGCCGAGGCGTCGCGTCGCTCGCCGGCGGACGCTCGATCACGTCGTGCATGAGCTGCGTGCGATTCAGCGCTGCGTCGCGCGCGGCGAGCGCGGCCTGCAGAATCGTCTTCGTGAGCGGAGCGGCGGTGCTGGCGCTGTAGTAGTTGCTCTGCGGATCATCGAGCTTGACCACGATCACGAACTGCGGCGCGTTGCCGGGAAAGAGCCCCACGAAGTTCGGCGTGTACGCGTGCGGCGCGTACCGGCCGTTCACCGTGCGGCGCGGCGTGCCCGTTTTGCCGCCCAGCAGGTAGTTGGCCAGATCGGCCTTCACCGCTGTGCCGTTCTCCACCACGCCCAGCAGCATCTGCCGCACGGCCGCGGCGACGTTCGGCGGCATCACGCGGCGCACCACGCGGCGCTGATGCTCGTACAACACCCGGCCGTCGGGCGCACGAATCTCCTTCACGATCGCCGGCTGCAGCAACTCGCCGCCGTTGGCGATGGCCGCGTACGCGGTGGCGAGCTGCAGCGGCGTGACGGCGATCTCGTACCCCATGGCCATGGAGTTCGGCGACTGCAACGACCAGTAGCGGGGCGGCCGCAGAATGCCGTTGGACTCCGCCGGGTACGCCACCTCGGTGGGCGCACCGAACCCGAAGTCGCGCAGCGCCTGGTATTCCTGCGCCGGCGTGAATCGCTCGGCGAATTGCACGATGCCCACGTTGCTCGAGCGCCGGAGCACGTTGGGCAGCGTGAGATACGCGGGCTCGGGGCCCTCTTCCTGATCGTCGTGGATCGTGCGCCCATTGATCGTGAGCTGGCCGCCGAACGTCGGCACGCTGTCGGTGAGCCTGACCAGCCCGCGCGCCAGCAGCGCCGCGGCCACGAGCGGCTTCATCGTGGAGCCCGGCTCGTAGGGCTCGGTGAGCGCCGTGGCCGACGTCGAGCGCGGGTCCTGCCGGTGGCTCGCCATGGCCAGCACGTCGCCGTCGGTCGGATCGAGAATCACGATGTCACCGCCGGCGGCGCCGAGCTTGGCCACCGCGTCGTCGAGCGCCTGCTCGGCGATCTGCTGCAGGTCCGCGTTGAGCGTGAGCACCACGGTGTTCCCTTCACGCGGCGCCGTGCCCGGGGCCGTGGGCGACGCGAAGCTGCGGCCGCTGCCGTCGCGAACCATCGCCGCCGACCCGGGGCGCCCGCGGAGCAGACTGTCGAGCGCGAGCTCAATGCCGTCGAGCGGCGTGCCCTCGGCGTTGACGCGCCCCACGATACGCCGCATCGCGTCGGACCCTGGATAGATGCGGTCGGTGACAGGATCGGTGTACACGCCGCGCATGGCGGTGATGGTCGCGACCTCGGCGGCCCGGAACTGGTCGGGGATCGGCACCCACTTGCGCGCCGTGTCGACGGCGCGCGAGATCCATTTGCGATCGACACCGGCGCGCGCCAGCGCGGCGGCCAGCGTCTTCGGCTCCAACACCTCACGAGGCGCCACGGCGAGCTGCACCATGTCCCGGCTCTCCGCCAGAATCCGCCCCGCCGCGTCGAGGATCTCGCCGCGCTGCGCCGGCACGGTGCGGCTCGTGAAGTGCTGGCTGCGGGCCTGCGCCGCCCACGTGCGCCCCTGCACGAGCTGCACCTGCGCCGACTTCGCAATCACCCCAAGCGCGAGCGCGGCGAGCACCACGTGAATGAGCCCGATGCGGCTATTGCGGATCATGGCCGGCAGGCCGCGGCAGGGTGATGACAGTGCTGTCGGCGGGTACGTGCATGTTCATGCGCTCCAGAATCGGCGCCAGCCGGGCCAGACTCGACGAGTCGCGAATTTCGGCGGCCAGGCGAACGCGCTCGGCTTCCAGCGCGTCGCGCTGCCGCTGCAGGTCGCGCAGCGCACGCTGCTGCTGGATGCCGTAGCTCCTCCGCCAGATGACGCCCGTGGCCACCAGAACGAAACCCAGCAGCACCAGGGCCACCACCGCGCGCGGGCTCCACCCGCGCTTTACGCGGCGCGCCATGCCCGGAGGCGCGCGCTGCGCGCGCGCGGATTGGCCTGTACTTCTGCGTCCCCCGCGGTCACCGCCCGCCGCGTGACCAGTTCGCCCAGCGCCCGCCCGCCGCACGTGCACACCGGCTGCTTGGGCGGGCAGGTGCACGCCGTGCTCCACTCCCGAAACGCGTGCTTCACCAGGCGGTCCTCGCCCGAGTGATACGCAATGACCACGAGCACGCCGTTCGGCGACAGCCGCCCGCGCAGATCGGGGAGCGCGCGCTCGAGGCCGCGCAGCTCGTCGTTGATCGCGATGCGCACGGCCTGAAACAGACGGGCGAAGTCGCCGGGGCCGCTGCGCGGTCCGAGCACGGCGCGGATGGCCCCCACCAGATCGTCGCTCGTGGCGAAGGCGCGCGTGGCGCGGCGCTTGACGATCTCGCGGGCCAGGCGAATGGCGCGGCGCTCGTCGCCGTATTCGCGGAACACCCAGGCGAGTTCGCCCTCGTCGGCGGTGTTGAGAAACGTGGCCGCGTCCTGCGCGGCGTCGGGCCCCATCCGCATGTCCAGCGGCGCCCCCGCGCGAAAGCTGAATCCGCGCGCGGCGGCGTCGATCTGGTGCGACGAAATACCGAGGTCGAGCAGAATGCCGTCGAACCGCTCATCGGCAATCGGCGCGCGGTCGAGCTGCGCGTAGTTCCCGGCGATGAGGCGCAGCCGCCCGTCGCGGACGTACCGTTGGAGTCGCTCGCCGGCGGCGGCGATCGCGTCGGGATCGCGGTCCACGGCCGTCACGCGCGCGCCGGCGGCGAGGAGCGCTTCGGTGTGTCCGCCGCCGCCGAGCGTGCCGTCCAGCACGTGCGGCGCTCCGGCGAGGAGGCGCACGACCTCGTCGACGAGCACCGGCGCGTGATACGCGCTGGCCCATGGCAGCGGCTCAGGCGCGGCATTCGCGCCGGGCGCGGGCGGAGTCGGATCGTCGGCGGGCACGGAGTGAAAGCAACACGCGACGGGTGCGCCCCACAAGCGACGAAGCCCGCCGGCGGCGCCGGCGGGCTTCGCGAGTGTTCGAACCGCCACGCCCGTCACTTCTTGCAGTAGGCCTTCACCATCTTGTCGGCGTTGGGCGCGTACTGCGTGACGGCGTTCATCACGGCGCCCGCCGTGGCCGCATCCACCTGCCCGCCCTGCGGCATGTGCAGCTGCGCCTGCGTGAAGTAATTCTGCGCATCCTTGGCGGCCGAGCAGGCCTCGTCCATCTGCTTGCCCTGCGCCGCGGTCTGGCTGCGGCGCATCCCGTCGACGGCGAGCTGGATGGCCGTCACGCCGATGAAGAAGTGCGCGGTGGGCGAAGGGGCCACGCTGTCGGCGTGCATCGAGAGGTCGAACGCCCGCTTGTAGTACTGCGTGGCGTTCGCGGTGTCGGTCTTGGTCTTCCCGAGCAGATCCTGCACCGGGGCCAGCAGCATCGGGCCCCATGTGGCCTTGTCGCCGCCGCCCGCAATCGCGGCGTCGGCGATCTTCACCACGCTGTCGGGCATGCCGAGATCGGAGTAGGTCTGCGCCAGGTAGAGCTTGGCGTTGTTGTTGCTCGGATCCACCGCCAGGGCGCTGCGGAACGACGCGGCGGCCTGGTCGAACTGCTTGAGGTTGCGCTGCGCGACGCCGCCGAGGAACGGCAGTTGCGGATCCTTGGGGAACTTCTTCTCACCCTCGGCCGCATACTCGGCCACCTTGGCCCAGTTGCTGTCGGTGGTGGCCATGGCGATCTGGCGGTGGAAGTAGGAGCTGTCGGCCAGCGAGCTGTCGGCGCGAACCATCTGCTCGCCGGTGGCGATCGCGTCGTGGAACATGTTGAGCTTGGCCTGCAGCTTCCACATCTGCGACAGCAGCGTGGGATCGCCCGGGCTCTGCTTCAGGAGCTGCTGCAGAATCGGGAGCGCCTTGGACGGATCGGACGCGGCGAGCGCGTCGACGATCTGGCCGGCCAGCGTCAGGTTCTGCGGCTCGAGCTGATAGAGCTTCTCCATGGCCGAGATCTCATCGGCCTGGTCGCCCTTCTTGAGATACGCGCCGATCGCGATGCGAAGGGCGAACGAGTTGGCCGGGTCGATCTTGAGGATCTCGTCGGTGACGGCGAGCACCGAATCCGGCGGATAGTGCATGCTGGAGTCGGCGTACGCCGTGGCCAGGCAGAGGCGCGCCAGCGTGGCGCGCTGGTACTGCTTGATGGCGTTCTGCGCTTCGCGCGCGGCGTCCTGCGGCTTGCCGTTGATGAGATCGTTGCGGCACTTGTTGTAGCCGTCGAGCTGCTTGCGCGCCTGCGTGTTCTCGCGCTCCATGGCGGCCGCCGCGTCGTCCCAGTTCTTGGCGTCGACCGGGGGATAGGGCTGCGCTTTGGTGACGTCGCTGGCGAGCAGCATGCGCGCGGCGAGCCGCACGCCGTTGGGCGTCTGCGACGCGTCGCAGTCCACGATCTCGTCGGCGTGCACGAGCTTGCCGAGCGCGCCGAGGTCGCCCACGCTCAGCGCGGAATCGGGCGCGTAGCCTGACGCGGTGAGCGCGCCGTTCACGTCCTTATTCGGAATGACGTACAGATCGCGCGGGTTGTTCTCGTTCGTGATGCGGTCGCGCAACGCCTTCGAGGCGTCCACGCCGAGCTGGCGCGGCGTGCTGTGGCACGTGCCGACCAGCAGATGGGGCGTGTCCGCCGTGGGACCCGTCGGGCGGGAATACCCGTACTGCGCCTGGGCGAGCGACGGCACCGCGGCCATCATCGCCAATCCAAGACCCACCACCATCGGGCGCTGCAATGCCTTCACTGTCGGTTCCTCCGAACTATGTAAATCGTACCCAACGCGACGGAACGTAGTTCCCCTCAACCCCAAGTGGGCGAAGAGGGACTCGAACCCCCGACTTCCTGCGTGTAAGGCAGGCGCTCTAACCAGCTGAGCTATTCGCCCTGAGAACGCCAGCGCCTCGGGAGAGACGGATGACTTATTTGAGTATGGCCAGCGGGACGAGCACGCAGTAACCGACGACGAGGAGGATTGGTGCGATGGTGTCGCCACCGCGCGCCAGATCGGCGTAGCCGGCGAGGATCGTGATCAGGGCAATTCCCCACCAGCCGAACCGGCGAGAACGGGAAGCAATGTCGGTTTCTGCCATAAACCACAAGACTACGGGGCGCAAAACTGAGTGTCAAGGCAACCCCATTCACTACGGGCGGTTACGGTTCCTTGGCCTCCGGCGCACCGTCCGGTTCGCCCCCCTGGCCGCCCTCCACCGTCGGCCAGGGTCCCAGGAATTCCGCCAGCGCGCTCTCCCGCGCCGCGGCGTCCGCCGCCTCGTCGGCCGCCACCAGCGCCGCCATCCGCGCCCGGTCCCGCCGCCGCCGCGCAACCCACAACGGCAGCACGAACACCAGCACCACGATGCCCAGGAGCGTCAGATCTTCCATCAGCGCCAGCGCGCCGTAGCGCCGCCGCGCCTGCGTGCGCCAGTCGGCTTCGAAGCCGTCGAGCGTGACCCCGTCGGCCTGCCGCAGCGCCAGGTCCAGCGAGCCCGTCTGGCGCCACGCGTCAAAGACGTGCGAGAGGCCGTGCACCGGATCGAGCGCCTGCATCTGCTCCACCGCGCTCGCCGCGAGCGCATACCCGGCCTGCGCCGTCGTCGCACCCTGCGTGAAATAGCTCTCGAGTTGGTGGAAGTTCGGCACGCCCTCGAGCGCCAGCGCGAGGTTCGCGGCCAGCGCATCGTGGCGCGTCATCTCGTGCGCCGCGTAGCTCGCGTAGCCCTCGTCGAACCAGCGCGGCGCCCGATTCCCCAGGTATTCGTGCAGCGCCAGATGCGCGAGCTCGTGCCGCACGACTTCGATCGGATCGCCGGCTTCGGTTCCCGCGCGGCTTCCCTGCATCACGATCCGTCGCGTATCGGGAAACGCCAGCGCCGCGCCCCACTCGGGCGCGCCCGGCCCGCCCCATTCCCGAAAGCGCGCCTCGTCGGGGGCAATCGCGATCAGCACGCGCTCTCGCGGTCGCGGGAGCCCGGGGAAGGTGTCGCGCGCCGACGCCGCCGTCAGAATGGCGCGCGCAAGCGTGGCGTCCTGCGGGTACGCGACGACGGTGAACCGGCCCCGGTCGAAGCGCAGCGGCGCGGCCGCCTGCCCCACCGCCCGCGCAGGCGCGCCGATTGCCAGCAGCAGGGCGAGCGCGAGCGCTACGGCTCCCCGCCCTCCTCGACGGTCTTCAGCACTTCGGCGCACCGCTTTCCCCATGGATTGAACTTGTTCTGGGCGAATCCGTCGCGCCACGCCTGCAGCGCTTCGTCCCGCTGCCCGTTGAACCAGTACGACCGCCCGAGCTCGTAGTACGCCTCGATCAGATTGGGACCCAACCCGATCGTTTTCTGGAAGAACGTCTGCGCGTCCTCGAACATATCGCGCTCGAGGTACACCAGGCCGAGGTAGAAATGCGCGTACAGCGTGGCCTTCTTGTCGTTGTCCAGCCGGATGGCCTTGGACAGGTGCTCGATGGCCTCGCCGAAGATTCCCTTCTTGAGGCAGATGTACCCCACGTTGATGCGCGCGAGCGCGTTCATCGGCTCGCGCATCAGCACGTGCTGGAAGGTCATCAGCGCGTCGTCGTACTTCTCCTGCAGCATCAGCGCCCACCCCAGCAGCGCTTCCGACTGCGGGTCGTTGGGCGAGAGTTCGATGGCGCGGCGCAGCGCGGCCTCGGCGCCCTCGTAATCGCCCAGCGACAGCCGGCTCCACCCCTTTTCGATGAACGTCGACGCGCCGATGTGATCGGCGTGGACCACCGGCCGCGCGGCGTTGAACTCCGGCGCGAGCGACGACGCCGCGCCCAGCGCCTTCCACTTGTCCACCAGCTTCTTGATCTCGTCCTTGAGCTGCGTGAGCTCGGCGGCCTCCTGCTCCACGGCCTTGAACAGCGCGACGATGTCGGCCTTGAGCGCGTCGCGCTCGGCGGCCGCGTTCGGGCCGTCGAGCCGGGCGTCCAGGGCGGCGTACTGCGCGCGCCGCTCGGCGAGCGTCGGATCAGCCATTCGGGAGGGCCTCCTCGGTCACGCGCTCCAGGGTGAGCCGCTCCTCCGACGACAGCAGGCGGCCGACTTCCAGGTAGATGAACAGGCGGTCGTTGAGCCGCACGATGCCCCGCAGGTACTCGCCCGCCAGCCCGCGAAACAACGCCGGCGGCGGCGAGAGGAGCGCTTCGTCGAAGCTCGCCACCTCGAGCACGGCGTCCACCGTGGCCCCCACCCACTCCTCGCCCGACCGCAGCACCAGGATGCGCGTGTCGGCCGTGGGCGCGACGGCGGGAAGCTGGAACCGGCGGCGCAGGCTCACCACGGGAAGCACGTGCCCCTGGTACTCGATGACGCCTTCGATCCACTCGGGC
>JAGWRB010000082.1 GCA_028876725.1 Gemmatimonadota bacterium | reverse complement strand
GTTGGCCTGGAACTGCGCCAGCGGTGTGGCCCCCGCGGGCTGGCCGGTGAGCGCCGGCCCGAGCACGTCGTTGTTGCCGATCCAGATCGTGGCGAAGGTCGGCTTGGCGACCAGCGCCCGCTGGACCTGCGTGAGCCCGCCCAGCACGAACGTCGTGAGCGGATTCGGGCCGCTCGCGCCGGTGGGGGACGTGAGGTCACCCACGAACGCGCCGGGCACCGCGACGTTGTTCAGCACGTCGGTGATCGACGTTTTGGTGCGCAGGTAGCAGGAAGTCCCCGTGCTGGTGGGGTACCCGGCCGGCGTCAGCCGGTGCTGCGTCTGGAAGTTGTCGAGCGGCGGCGGACAGCCGGGGTTGGCCAGCGCCGGATACGCAAAGCGCGTCCCGAAGGCCTGGGCCAGCAGCACCGGGTAGGCCCGGCTCTGGGTGGAATCGTCGATTCCGCCCGATTGGTAGCCGGCGGTGAGGCTGTTGCCAAGCGAAACGTAACTCTTGAAGATCGCGCCGCCGGCGTACGATGGGCCGACGGTGGTGTGCGGCATGTCGCAGCTGGCCAGGGCCCCGAAGAGGCCGGCGACCGCGACACCGCGCAGGAGATTCATGGTGCGTGACATCTCGTATGCTCCGGGTGGGTGGTCTTAGAACGAGGCCTTGAGGCTGATCGAAATGATGCTCGCCGAGAGCGTGAACACGCCGTCGTTCACCTGGGCGGCGGTGAGGCTGCGCGACGGGCGGTCGACGATGCGGCCGCGGCGTCCCGGGGTCCACACGTACGCGTACGAGGCATCCAGCGTCAGGCTCTTCCCGAAGGGAATGCCGAGGCCGGCGGTGTAGTTGGCGCGGTCCTGGTCCGGGAGAATGGGCGTCACGGTGACGTCGGGCGCCGGCGTGGCCACGCCTGCGAAGCCCACCCGGTACTGCCAGTTGTTGCCGGCGGTGTACTGCGCGCCCAGGCGGATGGCCGACGAGTTGGTGTAGTCCTCGTATTGCGTGTGCGTTCCGAGCGCGGGGTTGTCAAAGTGGATGTCGAGCTGGTGGAACCGCTTCCAGCCGATCCAGGCGTAGTCGGCGCTCAGTAGCCAGCGGTCGAATCCGGTGTACCCCACGCCGACCTCGGCCTGATCGGGGTGCACGAGTTCGGTCGTGCCGCCCTGCGACACGAGCGCGCCGCTGGTGAATTGGCTGGCGAGCACCGCGTCCAGCGGCGCGGGCTGGCCGCCCGGCACGATGGGGTTGCCCTGCGCCAGTGTGAGGCCCGTCTGGATCTGCTGGAAGGTGGCCTTGCCGTTCTTGTAGTTGAAGTTGAGCGACGACAGGTAGCGACCGCCCACGGTCCAGTGATCATTGAGGTGGCCGAAGAAGCCGAGCGAGAGGCCGTACGAGTAGGCGCTGCCCTTGAGGGTGCCGCGCGCGAACTCGGTGCCCTGCGCAATGCCGAGCTGGCCGAAGGTGACCGGACCGATTCCGGGCTCCACCGCAGCGACCTGGCTCGAGAGATCGACCGACTGAATCAGCTCGACGTCGGAGCGGCCGATGATGGGACCGCCGCCGATCATCCAGTTGTCGTTGATCTTCCAGGCGATGTTCGGCTGGAAGTAGAGCGTCTTGATCGACGCCTTGAGGGCCAGGAATCGCCCCGGGAAATCGGGATTCCACTGCGACGTGAGGCCGTACGGCACGTAGACGCCGAGTCCCCACGACCACTGGTCGTTCTGCCGGTGGTTGAAGAAGAGGTGCGGCGGATACGACACGGGCACGGCGCCGGGATAGTGGCCCAGGGAGCTGTCGCGCGTGAACGCGCCGGTGACGTCGATGGACGCGCCGCCGATCACGAGCGAATTGCCCTTGAGGGCGGCGGCGTACGCGGGATTCCAGTAGATGGTTGATGCGTCGGCGCACGGCGAACCCGTGGCTGCGTAGCCGCGGCCGATGGCGCAGCTTCCGATTTCGTTCAACCCGAATCCCTGCGCGGCCGCCGTTGCCGGGAGCGCGAGAAGCGCTGCGGCCAGGCAATGCCGCGTGAACCGGTGGACACTCATCTCCATCCTCCTGTGGGTCGGCGCGCGACGCACGCGCGCCTCTGGGAGACTGCGAATCACGAATCGTTGCCGCGGCGGCGATGGCGTACGGGCTGCCTCGCGCTCCGAGGGTCCGTCCGAATCACCGGCTGCAGGCGTGATCCAAAAGTGTAGCCGGTAATTGGCCGGGCGTCAGTACCCATCAACGTTAAAGGATGACGGCTTGCGTCGGGATTCAGAAAGGCTGGTAAGCGCTCGGACGGGGCGCGATCCCTTCAGGGTACCAGCCGGATGCCCGAATAGACCGTCGTGCGTCCTGCGAAGGGCGGATCGAACGACCGGGCCACGCCCAGGAGCACGTCCGCTCCGGGGAGGTACCCCAGGGGGATTGGGGGAGTCGCGAACGCGAGCTCCACTCCCGCCAACCGGTGCCAGGCGCCCCGACCGGCGCCCGTACCGATGCTCACCGCCTCGTAGTACGGCGTGAGGCCGCCCAGCGGGATCGCGGCACGATAAGAAAAGAGCGAACTCGCGCGTCCCGGTGCATCGGGCACGATGGCGCCGTAGGGGAGTCCGGCAACCGGGTAGTCCGCCGCCGCCACGCTCGAGTCCACCAGCGGCGACGGTACTCCGCCCGCAGAAAAGCGCTCGAACGCCAGCGCGCTGCCGTTCATATGTCCCCATGTGCCGCTCAGAACCAGCGGCACCGGGCCGACTCCCGTTTCCCCCAGCGATGCGGACGCGACGATGCGCCGCACGCCGCTCCCCGCGGTGCGTCCGGCGTCGGCATGCACGGCCAGATGCTCGGCGATCGTGCGTCGTCCGCGCGACTGTTGCACGGCGCCGCTCCACTCCAAGAAGGCGATCGCGCGCGCCGCCGGCGCCGGCCGATCGCCCAACGTGAGGCGCTCGGCGCCGACTCCGGCGCGGGCACGCCATCGCCATTGGTCGCCCGTGGCGTCGAACGACGCGGCAACGAGCCCGCCGGCGCGCGTCGCGTTCAAACCCACGGGGGCGACGCCGGCCGCGGAGCCCAGGCGGGGGTCGCGCCGCGCGTAGTGCGCGCCCGCTTCGAGCACGACGCGCGAGCCGCGCCACGCGGCGCCGAAGGTTGCCCCATTCCACTGCGGGCGCGCGCCGAACGAGCCGCCGGCGATGGCGTCGAGGCGGCCGATGACGTCGATGTTGGTCACGTACGCCGCCGCGGCGAACCCATCCGGGCCGAAGCTCTCGCCGGGAAGCCATCGGGTGTGGCGCGCGCCGAGTCCGTATGGGAGGGGGCCGCGGACCGGGTTGCCCGGCATGCGCGGGCGCACGAGGGGTTCCGGTGGCGATGCGGCGCCGTACTTCCCGACGATGCTCACCGCGGCTCCGGCGCTGGAATCGCCGGCGAGCCGGCGCACGTCGTAGCCGCGCGCGTGGAGTGACAGGAACCAGATCGATCCGTCGGCGGGGTCGGGGGCGGGGGCCACGGCGGCGCCGGTGACCCGGGTGAGCGGCCATTCGCGGTTCGTGCGCAGGTCCAGGGCCGCGAGGTCGATCACGCCGCCAAGGTCGGAGGCGTAGACCAGCGTGTCGTGGCCGGCGAACGCGGCATCGTAGCGGTTGGCGCGGTCGTCGGGGCCGATGAAGCGGAGCCCGGCGCCGTCGACCGCCGCCAGCGCCAGCCGCCAGCGGCCGGAGTCGGACGCGCTCACCACGAAGCGGCGTCCGTCCGGAGATATACGAGGACGGTAATAGGAACGCGCGGGATCGCCCGGGAGCACCGTCGCGACGGCGCCGGTGGTGAGGTCCACGCGCACCACCGCGCAGGCGCCGCCGGTGCACCGCGTCGCGAGGGCCGTGCGTCCGTCGGGCGCGGGGTCGGCGTCGCTCACGGCGGCGTTGGTGGTCACGCGGTGCACGGCGCCGCCAGCGGGCGTCCAGAGATAGAGATCGGGGCGCAGGGTGCCGTTGGCCTGCCGCGTGGACCGGCTCACCAGCACCTGCCGGCCACCGGGCATGAACCGCGGCTCCGTGTAGCCGTGGCCGCCCACCGCCGGCAGGGTGAACAGCGCCTGTCGCGGCTTGGGATAGAACCGGCGCGCGGGCACGTCCTGCGGGTCGCGTGCCAGCATCCGGCGGACGCGGCGCTCGGCGGCGGTGTCCGGCGGCGGGGGGGCGGTGGACCAGATGACGAGCCGCGGCGGGGCGGACGCGGACCGGAGCACCAGCGCCACCTGCCGGCCGTCGGGGGAGAGGGCCGGGTCCCCCGTCTGCCAGTCGAGGTGCTGTATTAGTGTTCCAGAAACATCGCCCGCCGCGGCGAGCGTGCCGGCGGCCGCGGCGGCCTGGGCGGTGAGCTGGGCGGTGAATCGCCCGTACAGCACGCGCGGCGGGTCGCCGAACACGCCGGCGAAGGCGTCGTCGAAGCCGCGCTCCACGCGCGCCGAGGCGCGGCGCCACACGTGCACGAGGCTCGAATCGCCCTCGCGCGCGGCCAGCCATTCGTAGAACGCCGAGCCGGCGAGATACGCGAAGTCGCCGCCGTTGAACGCGCGCCAGTCGCTCATCTGGTCGTACGTCGGGAGGCGTCCCTCGAGCGCCCACTGCCGGAGCATGGCGGCGCGCCAGGCGCCGTTGGGGCGGCCGCTGCCAGTGATGCGCCCTTCGACGAAGGTGGCGTAGCCCTCGATGGCCCACCGCGGAATCTTGCGCGGAATGGGGCCGAGATCGGCCGGGAGCAGGCGCCAGAGCGCGGCGTCCACGGGGTTGCGCGACGGGCGCGTGAGGTGCGCCAGGTGGGCGAACTCGTGCACGGAGAGCATCTCGCCCCAGGTGCGCCAGTTGCCGATGTCCTCGCGCGGGCTTGGGGGCACGGGCCAGAAGGTGAGCACCGGGGCGCGCAGGAAGGGAAGCGCCGCGCCGTTGGGTTGATTGAATGGGTCGTCGACGACGACGTCGACGCGGTGCGCGGGGGCGAACCCCACGAGCTCGGCGACGGCCGAGTCGACGCTCTCGATGTGCGACGCGGTGGCGAGCGTCCAGCGCTCCAGATCGCGGGGGTAGTGGAAGCGGAAGTGCGCCGTTTCGACCGTGCGCCATTCGCGGTATGGGCGCGCGGGGCCCTGCGCCGTGGCTGCCGTCGGGAGTGCCGCCATGGCGAGCGCCGCCACGAGCGCGCGAAAACACAAAAGGGGCGAGGCCGGTGGCCTCACCCCTCTGCAGCGAGTGAACGGTCCGCGCAACACGCGGGCGGGATCAGCCCTGGCCGCCGCCGCCGGGCCGCTGGCCCTTGATCGCTTCCATGACCCAGGTGGCCGGAATGATGAACAACGGCTGCAGGAACATCGGCAGCAGCGAGTTGATCCACACGAGCGCGATGTAGAAGCAGCACAGCGCGACGCCGACGTAGAGTGTAGCGAGCGGTCCCTGGGTGTTCACGAGAGATCCTCTGGGTTCGATTGGCCGAGCGGCAAGATATCACGCGATCGCCCGAGGTTCCAGAGGGCGCTGGCCGCTGGCCCGGCCGGCGCTAGGTTTTCCTTCGTGACGCACACTCCCCTGGAGCGCGAAGTGGTTGGCGAGGCCCGCCGCGTGCTCGCGTCGGCGGCGGGTCCGCTCGTGCTGGCCGTCTCGGGCGGGTGCGACTCGATGGTGCTGCTGCATGCGGCGCACCGGGTGTGTCCCGAGCGCGTGGCCGCGGTGGCGACGTTCGATCACGGCACGGGGCCGGCGGCGCGCCGGGCGGCAGCGCTCGTGCGGCGCGAAGCGCGCCGGCTGGGGTTTTCCGTCGCCGCAGGGCGTGCGCGCACGGCGGGGACTTCGGAGGCCGAGTGGCGCCGGGCGCGCTGGGCCTTCCTGCGCCGCGTCGCGGGCGGGCATGCGGCGCGCGTGGTGACGGCGCACACGCGCGACGACCACGTCGAGACCGTGCTGATGCGCGTGCTGCGGGGCAGCGGCGCACGCGGATTGGCGGGGCTGCATGCCGAAAGCGCAGTCGTGCGTCCGTTCCTGTCAGTGAATCGCGGCACGATCCGTGCGCTTGCGGCGGTGTGGGGTGCGGCGTTCGTGGACGATCCGACGAACGATTCGCGTCGCTATTTGCGGAACCGGATTCGACTGGAGTTGTTGCCGGCGTTGCGTGCGGTGCAGCCGGACATCGACGCCGTGCTGCTGGAGTTGTCGCTGCGGGCGGCGGCGCTGCGGCAGGACGTCGATGCCGCCGCGCGCACGGTTTCGGACGTGTCCCGCGGCGGGGTGCTTTCCGTTGCGGCGTCCGGAGTCTCCGGGTATTGTCGGGAATCCCTGGCGTTGCTCTGGCCGGCGATGGCCGCGCGCGTGGGGCTGGCGCTGGACCGAAGGGGAACCGAAAGGGTCGCGGCGTTTACTATTGATGGTCGCGTGGGCGGACGGGTGCAGGTGTCGGGCGGGTGGGAACTCACGCGCATGCACGACAGGTTCGAGTTGCGCCGGCACGATGGCGTGGCCCCTGCGGAACGGGCGTTCAGCGCCGGGCGGGAGACCCGGTACGGTGGGTGGCGGTTCTCGCCGGGTGCGTACCGGGCCGACGATCCGTGGACGGCGGCCTTGCCGGCGGGCGCGCGGTGGGTGGTGCGGGGCTGGCAGGCAGGCGACCGGATGACGGCGGCGGGCGCCGCGGCGCCGCGGCGGGTGAAGCGGTTCCTGAGCGACGCGCGGATTTCAGGGCCTCGCCGGATGGCGTGGCCGGTGGTGGTGATGAACGGTGAAGTCGTGTGGATTCCTGGGGTGCGCCGCAGTGAAGCGGCAACCGTCCGGCCCGGAAGGCCGGCCGTAACGTACGCATGTGAATACGACGACCGTGGATGATCCGCGCCTGATGGGGCGCGCCGTGAAGCGCATCGTGTTTACCGAGGCACAGATCGCCGAGCGGGTGCGCGAGCTGGGCGCGGAGATCACCGCGGCGTATCCCGAGGGCGAGCTGCTGGTGCTCGGGCTGCTCAAGGGAAGCTTTATATTTCTGAGTGATCTCGTCCGGCATATCCGGCGGTCGCTGCAGGTGGATTTTCTGGTGGCCGCGAGCTACGGCGACGGCACGGTGTCGAGCGGCACGGTGCGCCTGCTGTACGATCCCGAGACGAAGCTGGAGGGGAAGCACATTCTGTTGGTCGAGGACATCGTGGACACCGGGCGGACGCTGGGGCGGCTAATGGACCTGCTGGGACAGCGGGGGCCGAAGTCGCTCGAGATCTGTGCGCTGCTCCACAAGCACATCGCCGAAGAGCTGCGGCATCCCACGCGGTTCATCGGCTTCGACGCGCCGAACGAATTCCTCGTGGGGTATGGTCTGGATCACGCGGAAAACTTCCGGCACATCCCGTACATCGCGAGTTTGCAGTAGATGCCAGCATCCAATTCTCCGAATAAGCCGCAGAAGGACGGGACCAACTGGGGTCGTCTGTCCAAGACGATCTCGTTCTGGATCCTCCTGATTCTGATTCCCGTGGCGCTGATTCAGCTCTCGGGGTCGCACGGGGACGAGGCGGGCAAGATCTCCTACACGCAGTACAACCAGGAGCTCTCGCGCGACAACATCCAGGACATCACGATCACAGCGGGGAAGACCGGCACGGGCGACTTCCGGCAGCCGGTGACGGTGGACGGGCAGCAGGTGAAGAAGTTCACCGTGCAGTATCCGGTGGCGAATTCCGAAGCCGAGGTGTCGAAGCTCAACGCCAAGAACGTCGACATCAAGGCGGAGGACGCGCACATGTCGTTCTTCACCATGTTCATGTCGTTCGCGCCGTGGCTGCTGTTCCTGGGCATCTACATCTTCTTCTTCCGGCAGATGCAGGCCGGGGGCGCCAAGGCGTTCTCGTTCGGCAAGTCGAAGGCCAAGCTGCTCACCGGCGACACGCCCAAGGTGACGTTCGCCGACGTGGCGGGCGCCGATGAAGCCAAGGAAGAGCTGCAGGAGATCATCGAGTTCCTGCGCGACCCGCAGAAATTCACGAAACTCGGCGGGCGTTTGCCCAAGGGCGCGCTCCTCGTGGGGCCGCCGGGCACGGGCAAGACGCTGCTCGCGCGCGCCGTGGCCGGCGAGGCCGGGCGTCCGTTCTTCTCGATGTCGGGGTCCGACTTCGTGGAGATGTTCGTGGGCGTGGGCGCCAGCCGCGTGCGTGACCTGTTCGATCAGGCCAAGAAAGCGGCGCCGAGCATCATCTTCATCGACGAGATCGACGCCGTGGGCCGCCAGCGTGGGACAAGCCTGACGACCAACGACGAGCGCGAGCAGACACTCAATCAGCTTCTCGTCGAGATGGACGGCTTCGACGCGCGGCAGGCCGTGGTCGTGGTCGCGGCCACCAACCGGCCCGATGGGCTGGATCAGGCGCTGCTGCGTCCGGGCCGCTTCGACCGGCGCGTGACGGTGGACCGCCCCGACTGGAAGGGGCGCCAGGCGATCCTGATGATCCACTCGCGCGGCGTGCCGCTGGCTCCGGATGTGGACCTACAGCAGCTCGCCCGCGCCACAACCGGCATGGTCGGCGCGGACCTCGCCAATCTGGTGAACGAGGCGGCGCTGCTCGCCGCGCGGCGCAACCTGGACCGCGTGAACATGGCCTGCTTCAACGACGCGCTGGACCGCATCCAGATCGGCGCGG
>JAGWRB010000081.1 GCA_028876725.1 Gemmatimonadota bacterium | reverse complement strand
GTCGCAAAGAGGCGATGAATCAGACGGTCGAGCTCTTCAAGAGGGTCGGCATCCCGGTGCCGGAGCGGCGTGTCAAAGACTATCCGCACAACCTGAGCGGCGGTATGCGGCAGCGCGTCATGATCGCCATGGCGCTGGTCATGCAACCCGCGCTGCTCATCGCCGACGAGCCCACCACCGCGCTCGATGTCACCATCCAGGCGCAGATTCTCGAGCTCCTCGCCGATCTCCAGCGTGATTCGGGAATGTCGATCCTGCTCATCACGCACGATCTGGGCGTCGTCGCTGAAACCTGCTCGCGCGTCGTCGTCATGTACGGCGGCGAAGCCGTGGAACAGGCGCCGGTGCGCGAGCTGTTCGCCCGTGCGCACCACCCGTACACACGCGGCCTGCTCGCCGCGATGCCGCGCCTCGGCGCCGGCCGCGAACGCCTGGTCACCATTCCGGGCTCGGTGCCGCCTCCCACGGCGTGGCCCGCCGGTTGCCGGTTTCGCGACCGCTGCGCGTCGGCGTGGGACCGGTGCGAACGTGAGCATCCCGACGTGTCCGCGGTGGGACCGGCGCACGAATCGCGGTGCCACCTCGCCGCGGAGCCCGGGCGCAGAATTGAAGCGGGCGCCGCCGCCACGGAGGCACGATGACCGACCGCCCGGCCGCCGTCGCGCCGCTCGTGGAGGTGCGCGACCTGCGCAAGCACTTCGCGCGGCGACGCGCACTCTTCGGCCCGGCGCCCGCCCCCCTTCGCGCGGTGGACGGCGTGTCGTTCGACATCGCAGCGGGCGAGACGCTCGGGCTCGTGGGCGAGTCGGGGTGCGGCAAGACGACCACCGGACGCGCAATCCTGCGGCTCGTCGAACCCACGAGCGGCAGCGTGCGCTTCGACGGGCGGGACGTCCTCGCACTCGGCGCCGGCGACCTGAGGCGCTTGCGCCGCCGCATGCAGATCGTGTTCCAGGATCCGTTCTCCTCGCTCAATCCGCGCATGACCATCGGGGCCATCGTGCGCGAGGGGCTCACGGTGCACCGCATCGCCGAAGGCGAAGCCGCCGACCGCCGCGTGCGGCAGCTGCTGGAGGAAGTCGGGCTCCGCCCCGAATACGCGTCGCGCTATCCCCATGAATTCTCGGGCGGCCAGCGCCAGCGCGTGGGCATCGCTCGCGCGCTCTCGGTGGAGCCGTCGTTCATCGTCTGCGACGAGCCGGTGTCGGCGCTCGACGTGTCGGTGCAGGCCCAGGTCATCAACCTGCTCCGCGACCTGCAGCGCGATCGTGGGCTCGCGTATCTGTTCATTGCCCACGATCTGGCGGTGGTGGAGCACATCGCCGACCGCGTGGCGGTGATGTACCTGGGACACATCGTCGAGTCCGCGCCGGCGCGCGAGCTCTACCGCGAGCCGCTGATGCCGTACACGCAGGCGCTGCTGTCGGCGGTTCCCGTGCCCGACCCGAACGCGAAGCGCGAGCGGATCATCCTGCATGGCGACGTGCCCTCGCCCGCGCGCCCGCCGCAGGGGTGCGTCTTCCATCCGCGCTGCCACCACCCCGCGAAGGACGCCGAGTGCACGCGCGTCGTGCCGCCGCTGGAGGAGAAGGCCCCGGGCCATTTCGCGGCGTGCATCAAAGTTGCAGTGAGGCGGTCACCCAACGTACCGGCTGTCAACAGTTAGCCGTTGGCCGTTCCCGGTTAACGGCCAACCGCCAACCGTTAACCGTTACCAATTATGGCCAATTGAACAGACTCGTCGGCACGCTGCGCTGCCGGGCCAGCGCCACGTCGCGCGGCTCATTCCAGAACCCTAATGACTCGTCGCTGTGCGACAGGCGCAGCGCCAGGCGCACCCCGCGCCCCGGCACGTTCGGGAACGCCACGTCCAGCCGCCACATCCGCGCCGAGCGCGACGGCACCGCCGCCAGCAGACTCACCCCCGCCGAGTAGCGCACCGGCGTCGTCGTCCCGAACGGCACGTCGCCCGCCCACAGCTTCCCCGCGTCGGCAAAGAACGCGACCCCGAAATCCGCCGTGCCGTCGAGCGGGGTGCCCAGCGTCATTCGCTCCTCCAGCCGCAGCACCGCGCGACGCCCGCCCTGCTCGATCCCCTCGGCCATCCCCCGCACGCCGCCTTCGGTCCCCGCCAGGGTCATGCGAAACGGCACCCGCACCCGCCACCCTCCGCCCCACTCCAGCGACGTCAGAAAGAGCTGCGACTGCCCGATGCGCTGGTAGCGCGCCAGCCGCCCGCTCCCGATCACCCCGTCCCATTGCGAGCTGTCGGCCGCCCGTCGCGCCTCCCCCTCCACCTGCAGTCGCAGCGCCGAGGTGCGCGTCGCCTGCGCGGCGTACAGATCAGCCCCCACCAGCATGTCCCGGTCGTGCGATCCGAGAAACGCCGCGCTCTTTCCGAACAGCGTGCCGATCTGAATCCCCACCGGGATGTCCTGCACGTTGCGCAGTCCGTCGAACCCGCGCGTCCGCACGTACTTCAGGTTGCGATACCCCAGCAGCGCGTTGACGCGCGCCGTGGACAGCGACGCGTACCGTCCGTCGAGGGGAAACGCCGAATCGGGACGCGTACCCTGCGGCGTGAGCAGCACCGGCGCATCGCCGGCGTACTCCGACTCGCGCGACACCGAGAAGCCGACGAGCGCGAGGCGCCCCGGCGCGCCGATCCGCGCCACACCGCCCACGTCCGCATAATTCCGGCTCAAGCGGTCGGCGTGCACCACCCGGGCACCGTCCACGAACCGGATGTAGTCGTCGGCCTCCCCGCGCTGCACGCGCCACGCCACGCGCTGCAGGTCCGTCAGAAACGGCCGCTGTATATCAAAATGGTAATCGCCGCCCAGCGGATTCCGCGCCGCGCTCGCCGTGGCCTGATACGGGCGGCCGAGAAACTGGTAATCCGTGGCCCGGAACGCGAACCCGTCGCGCAGCGCGTCCTCCTTCCACCACCGCCCCGCCACGTACACCCCCTGGCCGCCGGCGTTCGCCTCGCCCAACCGCAGCCCGGTGAGCACCGGCGCCTTGGCCTTCATCGTCGCGCTGAACACCGCCGCGACTTCGTCGATGGTCTGCACCTCGAGGCGCACGCGGCCGGAGTCCGACGGCAGCACCGTGATCGTCGCGTCGGCCAGAAACGGCTGGGCGCGCAAAATGCGCTCGGACTCGCGAATACGGGTGAGCGAGCACGGATCACCCGGCTGCAGCAGCAGAAAGCGCGAGATCACGTCGGGCTTGGTCGTCACGTGCACCGCCCGCGCGATGTCGGCCACGAGCGGCACGCCCCGCACCCCCGCCACCGAGGGCGCCCGCGACGTGATGTCCACCGCATCGATGCGCTGCCCGTGGCACGACACCGCCGCCGGCACCTGCTGCGCCCGTGCCGCCACGGCCCCGACGCCCCACAGCACGCAGGCCGTGACGCACGCGAGTCCGCGCATGCTAGGGCGACTTCCCCATGCGGCGCTTCAGTTCCTCCAGCCGCTTCTCCGCGTCCTCGGCGCGCGCGGCGCGCGCCCGGTCCCGCGCCAGCGCATCCAGCGCCTCGCGCGTCCCCTCGCCCGATTCCCCGGCCAGCGGGTCGGGCGCGCTCGCCGACGCCGACGCCGGCGGCACCGCGCCGATCGCGTGCCGCTTGAACTCGGCGCTCATCTCCTCATACTCGCGCTCGGCCAGCGCCAGCTCCCGCTCCTGCGCCTCGAGCTTGCTCTTCAGCACCTCCACGCGCTCGGCGTGGTGCGCCTCGTACTTCGCCGCCAGCGCCACCGTGTCCTGATCCTGGATGTTCTCGGCGAGCGTCTTCCGCCGCCGCACCGTGGCCAGCTCGCGCTCCTCCGCCTCCACGCGCTGACGCGTCACCGCCAGTCCCGTGCGCAGATCGTCCACGCCGAGCCGCGCCCGCACCAGCGAATCCTTCATGCGGGCCAGCACGTCGCGCCGTTCCTCGGGTTTCGTAGCCCGGGCCATCAGGTCTTCCAGCGACTGCCGGAGATTCTCGAACACGGGGTCCCTACGCAGATGGAAAAGGTCGCGTTTCTGAGCGGCGCCGGGCGAAGGGGAAGGGTGGCGCCGCGCCCGGTCGGCCCGGTAGGATACGCACGTCCGGCACTACGCTGCAACCGGAGATCTTCCGCCGTCACCCATGCCGAATCCCGCACCGCACCACCCGCCGCTCGTCGCCGTCAGCGCCGCCAGCGAAGACGTGGACGGCCGCGCCCGCGTGCGGCTCAACCGCGTCTACACCGACGCGCTGCTCCGCGCCGGCTTCCTGCCCGTCGCCGCGCCCCCCATGGACCCCGCGTACGCCGCAACGTTCCTGGCGCGCATCGACGGCCTGGTGCTCAGCGGCGGCGATGACGTCGAGCCCCGCCTCTACGGACAGACCCCGCACCCCACGGTCGACCGGCCCGATCCCGAACGCGACGCCTGGGAAATCGCGCTCGTCCACGCCGCCCGCCAGCGCGCGCTCCCCACGCTCGCCATCTGCCGCGGCGCGCAGCTGGCCAATGTCGCGCTCGGCGGGACGTTGGTGCAGGACATCCCGAGCGAGCGCCCGGACACGCTCGCGCACTCGCGCGCGCAAGAGCGCGGACGCCGCGTGCACCGCGCCGTCGTCGACGCGCCGTCCCGTCTCGCCGCGGCGCTCGGCGCCGCCGAGCTCTCGGTGAACTCCCTCCACCATCAGGCCGTCGACCGCCCGGGCGAGGGGTTGCGCGTCGTCGCCCGTGCCGACGACGGCATCGTGGAGGCGCTGGAGTGGACCGGCGACGACTGGTGGATGGTGGGCGTCCAATGGCATCCGGAAGAACTCGACACCACCGCCGAGCCGTGGGACCGTGCCCTGCTCGCCGCGTTCCGCGACGCCGTCACTGCATCCACCGCCAGCGCGTCTCGTCGCGCACCCGGCGCATGAGCCGCTCGGGCGTGTTGACGTTGGGAAAGAGCAGCGAGTCGCTGAACGCCGTGAGCGCCAGCCGCAGGGTCACGAACCGCTCGGCCACGGCGTCGTAGAGCGCGTCCATGCCCCGCACGCGCGCGGTGGGGTGGGCAGCGGCCATCGCGAACCCGCGGCGGCCCATCGCTTCGTAATACTCCAGGTGCGGCCCGCCGCGGCGCCACCGGCGGTGCTCGATGTGATCGGCGAACAGCCCGCTGAGCCAGAGCGCGTAATTCCCCAGGTGCGCGCGCACCATGAAGCTGCGCCGCGCATCGGCGCTCTCGGCGTCGCGCAGCATCGCCGCCAGCGTGTCGTAGATCTCGTCGTCGTGCGCGTCGCACCGCTCGGCCCGGCCACGCAGGCCAAACGCCAGCACCACCGCTGCCACGTAGTCGCTGAACACCGGGTCGTGCTCGCCCAGCCCGCGCAGCACCGAGCGCACCATCACGTACGTGAGCAGGGGCAGCGACGCCAGTGCCGCCAGCGGGTCCTGCAGCAGCGCGCCGGGGAGCCGCGCGTCGTCGAGCAGCGCGTCCAGCCCTTCGTTGGCCAGGCGTTCCTGCAGCGCGCGCGCCTCGTCGTCGCCCGACTGCCGGGCCACGAGCCGAATGGCCAGCTGCGCGTCGTCGCGGGTCATCCGGCGGCGGGTGTCCGGTTGAATCATCGGCGTGCCTCCGTGGGACCGGGGGTGGATGCTATAATTCGTATAACCCCGCGATCGACAAATCGGTGACGTGTGTCGCATGGCACTCCCCGGCGCCGAGTGCTGACAGCCGCCGCGCAACGGCACGCCGGCGCGTGAACGCCCGGCGCCGGCGCCGCCGGGCACCCCTGGCCCGACCGGCCGCACACCCGGACTCCCGCCGTGCCCCCTTCCCGCGCCCGGCCAGCCGTCTAGCTTTCCAGCACTCCACTCTTCGACCCCGGTCGCCGTGCTTTACGTCTGCATTCCCGCGTACAACGAAGCCCCCACCATCGGCCTCCTCCTCTGGCGCCTCCGCAAGGTGTTCCAGCAGTACTCGCGCGAGCACGAGGTGGTGGTCTTCAACGACGGCAGCACCGACGACACCGCCGAAGTCCTCAAGCCCTACCACGACGTCCTCCCGCTCACCGTCATGGGCGGCCGGGAGCACGTGGGCTACGCGGCCGCGCTCGACGCCATGACCCGCACGGTGTCCCGCCGCACGCGCTACCCGCGGCGCGACGCCATGATCACCATGCAGGCCGATTTCACCGATCCGCCGGAGCACCTCCCCGAGCTCATCAAGCGTTTCGAGGGCGGCGCCGACATCGTCGTCGCCGAGCGCTCCGCGGCCGCCATGCCCACGCCGGCCCGCCGCCTGCGCCGCGTCGCCCCGTGGATCCTGCGCCCCTTCTCGGGCGTGCCCGGCGTCAGCGACCCGCTCGGCTCCCTGCGGCTCTATCGCATTGCCGTCATGCGCGATCTCATCGACCAGGCGGGCGATCGCCCGATCGTCAGCGCGCCGGGCTGGGGCGCCAATCTCGAACTCCTCGTGCGCGCGTCGAAGTTCGCGCGCCGCATCGAGACCGTGACACTCGACGGCCGCTACGATCTGCGCCCGCGCGAGAGCCGCGTGCGCCCCTGGAACGACGCCCTCGCGCTGTTCCGCACCGCCCGCACCCTCCGCGCCGGCAGCCAGACCGCCGGCTGACCACCGCCCCCGGACGGCCCCGGGGGCTGGCCTCGGGGCCGTTCCCGTCGCATGATGCGGCAGCCGCATGCCGTTCCGCAGGCTCACCGTTCCGCCACTCCGCCCGTGGACTATCCCGAAGAATCGCTCCGCGACGTCCGCACCGTGCCCGTCGCGCGCCGCCCGAACAAGGTGCGCGCCGAGGAATTCGCGCAGCCGCCCGGCGCCGACCGCTCGTTCCGCGCCTTCCTCGACGCGCTCCCCGACGTGCTCGTGGCCCGCGACTTCAAGCGCGTCGTGCGCGCCATCGCCGACGCCAAACGCCGCGACCGCGGCGTCGTGATCATGCTCGGCGGCCACGTCGTCAAGACCGGACTCGCCCCGCTGCTCATCGAGCTCATGCGGCGCGGCATCGCGACGCACATCGCCATGAACGGCTCGGCGGCCATCCACGATTACGAAATCGCGCGCTTCGGCGCCACGTCGGAAGACGTCGCCGCCGGCCTCAAGGACGGCACGTTCGGGATGGCTGAGGAAACCGGACGCGGGATGAACGAGGCGTTCGTACGCGGCGCCGAGCGACAGATGGGCATGGGCGAGGCGGTCGCCGTCGCGCTCGAAGCGGAGCCCGCGCTCGCCCACCCGGAGCTCAGCGTCCTGCTCAACGCGCGCCAGCTCGGCGTGCCGGCCACCGTGCATGCCGCCATCGGCGCGGAGATCATTCACCAGCATCCGGCGACGAGCGGCGCCGCCATCGGCGACGTGAGCCACCGCGACTTCCGGCGGCTCGCCGCGTCGCTCCAGCGCCTCGACGACGGCGGCGTGGTGCTCAACCTGGGCAGCGCCGTGATCATGCCCGAGGTGTTCCTCAAGGCGCTCACCATCGC
The DNA here is from genome assembly GCA_028876725.1 of Gemmatimonadota bacterium. Lineage (GTDB taxonomy): Bacteria > Gemmatimonadota > Gemmatimonadetes > Gemmatimonadales > Gemmatimonadaceae > JAGWRI01. Next base: position 4,191 of record JAGWRB010000081.1, on the reverse strand, counting down.
GCGCAACCTGCACCAGGGAAAGCCGCAGGGCTTCGTGAGCTGCGACCTCGACATGCAGCGCCACTACCGCCCGCGCGTGAACGTCGTCCAGCGCCCCACGCTCCAGAGCGGAGCGGGCTACGAGATCACCGGACACCACGAGCTCATGGTGCCGCTGCTCGTGTGGGCGGTCGTCGACGCGTTGGGGTAAAACGGAACGGCGGACACGAGCATCGCTCGCATCCGCCGCCCCCACGCGCTGCGCGATTCCGGGCGCGCCCCGCGTGTCGTCTTATGCCGCCGGTGTCCCTGACCAGCGCTCGCGCAGCTTGCGCGCCGTCGACGGACTCACGATTCGAATTACCAGATAGATGGCCGCGCCGATCACCGCGATCCAGATCGCCTTGATCAGCAGCCAGGTCAGCAGCCCGAACAGCACGCCGAAAATGCCGAAGGCGAGCCTCAGCACGAATAGCCCCGCGAGGGCGAACAACCCGATCATGAAAATGGTCCGCAGCATCGACCCACCCCCCTTGGCACGGCGCCCAACGGGCACCGGTACACCATAACACCCCAAGCGCCGTCCCTGCTACCGGCGCGCTTCCAATCATCCCTACGCACGTCCCAACGCCAGGTTTCCCCGCCCCACTGCCAACCGCCCACTGCCAACCGCTAACCGATAACCCCTAAAATAGCCGTTTGAAAGTTACTGGTTCCTACCACTTCCCCAACCCCCACCCTAGATTCAGGCGGCACCTCAACCCTTCGGATCTCATGGGCGAAGCCCTTTATCAGATAATGGGGCGGCACCGCGCCGAACCCCTCCCCGACCGCAAACCGTCGTGGCTCAAAGTCAAAGCCCCGGGCAGCGGCAATTATCTGAATCTCAAACACCTGATGCGCGATCTCGACCTCCACACGGTCTGTGAGGAGGCCCACTGCCCCAACGTCGGCGAATGCTGGGAGCACGGGACCGCCACCTTCATGATCCTCGGCGACGTCTGCACGCGGAACTGCGCCTATTGCGCCGTCGCCCACGGCCGCCCGCCCAAGTACGACCCCAGCGAGCCCGAGCGCGTCGCCAGGGCCGCCACCGAGATGAAGCTCCGCCACATCGTCCTCACCTCGGTCGACCGCGACGACCTCCCCGACTTCGGCGCCTGGGCATTCGCCGAAACCATCCGCCAGATCAAGGCCGCCAACCCCGACACCTCCGTCGAAGTCCTCGTCCCCGACTTCCAGGGCAGCGAAGACTCCATCCGCACGGTGCTCGAGGCCCAGCCCGACATCTACAACCACAACACCGAAACCGTCCCGCGCCTCTACAAGCGCTGCCGCCCCGGCGGCCGCTACGAGCGCGTGATGAACATCTTCCGCACCAGCAAGCGGCTCGCCCCGCACATCCCCACCAAGACGGGGATCATCCTCGGCATGGGCGAGACCAACGAGGAAGTCATCGCCGTCATGAAGGACCTGCGCGACGTCGACGTCGACATCCTCACCCTGGGCCAGTACCTCCGCCCCTCCGACGGCCACATCCCGCTCGACCGCTACGTCACCCCGCAGGAGTTCCGTCACCTGCGCGACGTCGGCATGTCGCTCGGCATCCGCCACGTCGAATCGGGACCGCTCGTCCGCTCCAGCTACCACGCCTGGGAGCAGGTCCAGGCCGCCGGCGTCTGAGGAACCCGCCGACGCGCCCCACCGCCCCTCGCACCAGCGCCGGATAACCCCCGGCTTCACCGTTTGACCGATACGAAATCCGTTCACACCTGCTTAAGAGATAAGATCACCCTACGACCTGACTGACCGAAATGGCCACGAAGAAAAAGTCAGACTCCAAAGCCGACGCCGCGCTCTATCACGAGTTGCTGCACAGCATGCTCCTCCAGCGCCGCTTCGAGGAACGCGCCGCGGAGGCCTACGCCCTCGGCAAGATCGGCGGCTTCTGCCACCTGTACATCGGACAGGAAGCCGTGAGCACCGGCACGCAGTCGGCGCTCCGCTCCGACGACTACGTCATCACCACCTACCGCGACCACGGCCAGGCCCTCGTGCGCGGCGTCCCCCCGCGCGCCGTGATGGCCGAGCTGTTCGGCCGCGTCGACGGGTGCGTGCACGGCAAGGGCGGCTCGATGCACATGTTCGACTCGAGCGTGAACTTCCTGGGCGGCCACGGCATCGTGGGCGGCCACATCCCGCTCGCCACCGGTGTCGGCTTCGCCATCAAGTACCGCGGCGGCGACCAGGTCTGCGTCTGCTACATGGGCGAGGCCGCCGTCAACGGCGGCGCGTTCCACGAGTCGCTCAACATGGCCGGCCTCTGGAAGCTCCCCGTGATCTACGTCATCGAGAACAACAAGTACGGCATGGGCACGGCCATCGAGCGCGCGTCGTCCATTAAGGAACTCTACAAGCGCGGCGGCTCGTACAGCATCGCCGACGCCACGGTCGACGGCCAGGACGTGCTCGCCGTGCGCGAGACGATGGCCGAGGCCGTCGAGCGCGCCCGCGGCGAACAGACCGCCTCCCTCATCGAGGTCCAGACCTACCGCTACGTCGGCCACTCCATGTCCGACGCCGCCAGCGGCACCTATCGCACCAAGGCCGAACTCGAAGAGTACGAGAAGCGCGACCCCATCAACCTCTTCCGCGCCGTCATGCAGAAGGCCGGCATGCTCACCGACGCCGAGTACGCGAAGATGGACGAGCAGATCAAGGCCGCGGTCCAGGACGCCTGGGACTTCGCCGACAACAGCCCCGAGCCCCCGCTCGAGGCGCTCTACGAGCACGTGCTCGCCGAGACCGCGTCCGACGTTCTGGTGGAGGCCTGACCGATGCCCGTCATCACGTATCGCGACGCCCTCCACGACGCGCTCCGCGAGGAAATGCAGCGCGACGACCGCGTGTTCCTCATCGGCGAGGAAGTGGGTGTGTACAACGGCGCCTACAAGGTGTCCAAGGGGCTGCTCGAGGAATTCGGCGAGATGCGCGTGGTCGACACGCCCATTACCGAACTCGGATTCGCCGGACTCGGCGTGGGCTCGGCCATGGTGGGCCTGCGCCCCATCGTCGAGTTCATGACCTGGAACTTCGCCCTGCTCGCCCTCGACCAGGTCGTCAACGCCGCCGCCAAGATGCTCTACATGTCGGGCGGCCAGTACAACATTCCCATCGTCTTCCGCGGGCCCAACGGCGCCGCGCTCCAGCTCGGCGCCCAGCATTCGCAGGCGTGGGAATCGTGGCTCGCCCACATCCCGGGGCTCAAGGTCATCACCCCCGGCACGCCGTACGACGCCAAGGGCATGCTCAAGAGCGCCATCCGTGACGAGAACCCGGTGTGCGTGCTCGAAGGCGAGATGCTCTACAACACCCGGGGCGAGGTGCCCGACGGCGAGTATCTCATCCCCCTCGGCAAGGCCGATCTCAAGCGCGAGGGCGAGCACTGCTCCATCATCACCAACGGCAAGATGGTGCTGGTGGCCCTCCAGGCCGCCGACCAGCTCGCCAAGGACGGCATCCGCGTCGACGTCGTGGACCTGCGCACCGTGCGCCCCATGGACGTCGAGGCCATCGGCGAGTCGGTGAAGAAGACCAACCGCGCCGTGGTGCTCGAAGAAGGGTGGGAGATCGCGGGCATCGGCGCCCAGGTGGTGGATTACATCCAGCGCGACTGCTTCGACTACCTCGATGCGCCGGTCGTCCGGGTGCATCAGGCCGATGTCCCCATGCCGTACGCGAAGAATCTCGAAAAAGCGGCCAAACCCGACGCGGCCAAGACCATCGCCGCCGTCCGGAAGGTCATGTATCTCGACTGAGGAACCGGGGCGGGCGTCCCCCGCCCCGCGTTCCGTTACCGGGTGTCGTCATGGCAACGAAAGTGTTCATGGAAGCGCTCTCGCCCACGATGGAGGAAGGGCGCCTCGTCAAATGGCTGAAGAACGAAGGCGACGCCGTGAAGAGCGGCGACGCGCTGGCCGAGGTCGAAACCGACAAGGCCATCATGGAGCTCGTCGCCCGCGGCGACGGGGTGCTGCGCAAGCGCCTCGTCAACGAGGGCGACGCCAAGCCCGTCGGCGCGCTCGTGGGCGTGATCGCCGCCGCCGATGAAAATATCGATTCTCTCATAGCCGGCGCCGGCGCGCCGGCCCCCGCTGCCGCCCCGGCCGCGGCTCCGGCGTCCGCTCCGGCTCCCGCCGCCGCCCCTGTGGC
>JAGWRB010000080.1 GCA_028876725.1 Gemmatimonadota bacterium | reverse complement strand
TCGGCGACGCCGAACCAGTCGCGCAGCCCGGCGCGGGTGATCGAGGCGGCCGCCGCGATGGCGTCGGCGGTCACGGCGTGCGGCACGTCGCGCAGCGCGATGTGCGTGGTGGCGAGCACGACGCGCAGGCGGTCGGAGGCAAGCATCATGGCCACGCGGCTGCCGGTGAGCGCGGCGAGCATCTCGGTGTGGCCCGGGTAGTCGTAGCCGCCGGCGAGGAGCGCGGCCTTGTCGATGGGCGCGGTGACGATGCCCTGCACGGCGCCGTCCCGCGCGAGTTCCACCGCGCGCTCGATGGCTCGGCCGGCCAGGCGGCCGGCGTTGGCGTCGGACTGGCGCGGCGCCCAGGTGCCCACGTGCTCGTGGACGTCGACGCCTGCACCAGCCGGGCCCACGACCACCAGCTCGGCGGCGGCGCGCACGCGCGCGTCGTCGCGAAGGGCGGCCACGAGTTCAGGACCGATCCCCCGCGGGTCGCCGAGCGTGACGGCGAGGCGCGCGCGGCCGGTCATCGCGCTATGGCGATTGGCCGGCGTGCACCAGCTCGCCGGGGGGCGGCGCCAGCGCGCCGGGCATGATCTGCACGAACTGGCGCTTGCGCAGGTCGTCGAGGTAGCGGCGAATGGCCGCGCTCTGCTCGAGGTTCGCGCGCAGGCGCGAGCGCACGTCGGCCAGCGTGAGCGGACCGCCGGGTTCGTACGACGCGATGCGCGCGACGACGAACTTGGGGATCCACGGGGTCTGCGCGTTGGCGATCTTGAACACCACGGCGTCACCGGGCTTGTGGCCCGCGAACGCGTCCTGGTAGTTCTGCGGCAGCGAATCGAACGGATACGGCGTGAGCACCGTGGTTTCTTCGCGGCTCGCGTAGTCGTGGTACTTCTTGGCGAGCGTGTCGAAGGGCACGCCGGCCAGCCACATCGTCTTCACCGAGTCGGCGAGATGCTCCGCCCGCGCGACGTCGGCGGAGTCGATGGTCCAGCGAATGAGAATGTGCCGCGCCTTGCGCTCGGGCCCGTTGACGCGGTCCACGCGCAGGATGTGGTAGCCGAACGGCGTTTCGAACACCGGGCTGATCTGGCCCGGGGGCATGGCGAACAGCCACTCCTCGAACGAGGGCACGAGGCCGCTGCCGCGGCGGTTCCAGCCCAGGTCGCCGCCCACTTCGCGCGTGGTGGAGTCGGCCGACTCGCGCTTGGCGATGCGCGCGAAGTCGCCGCCGGCCACGAGCTCGGCGCGCACCGAGTCGGCGTGCGCCTTGGCGGCGGCCTTTTCCTTGGCCGAGGGCTGGGGGTTGATGACGATCTGGCGCCAGGTGAAGGTGGCCGGGCGGTGGCCGAGGTTCCCCTTGATCGCGTCGAAGGCCTGCTGGACCTCCCGCTCCGACACGGCCACGGGCAGGATCTTCCCGTCGCGCTGCAGCTTGGCGGTGACCTCCTGCTGGAGCTGGCCGTTGCGCAGCTGGTCCATTAGAAATTGCCTATACTCGTCGGGCGTGCCGAGGCCGGCCTTGGCCAGCTCCGCGCGGTACTGGGCCTCGCTCGGAAACTGGGCGCGCGTGCGGGCGATCTGCTGATCGACCGCGGGCGAGAGGATGGAGTCGGCGATGGTGAGCTTCTGCTCCTTGGCCTGCTGGAGCAGGAGCTTCTCGTCGATGAGGCCGTTGATGACGGTCTTGCGGAACGACACCCAGCCGGCGGAGTCGGTGGGCAGCTTGAACGACGGATCCTGCTGCTGCCGTTGGACGATCGCCTCCTGCACCTCCGATTCCATGATCGGTTCGGTGCCGACGACGGCGACCACCCAGTCGAGCGGCACGGGCTTGGCCGCGGCCTGCTGCTGTTGCGCGGCGGCGGGACGCGGGGCGGCCGCGATGGCGGCGGCGAGCGCGAGGAGTAGGGCGACGGACTTCTTCATGATCTCAAGATACCCACGATCCGCCGCCGGGGTTCGATGCCCGGCGGCGGTCGCGGGATGACGTTACGGCTTCTTGGGGCCGGGGCCGCCGGTCGTGGTGCCGGCGGGCGGCGCGCCACCGCCGGGGAGCGGGACCTGCGACTTGGGCTGGTTCGCGGCGCGCGCCGAGTCGGCGCTCGTGCGAATCTGCTTCGCCAGGCTCGTGGCCCGGTCGAGGCCGGCGGCGTTGATCTTCCACGAGTACTTGGCTTCGAGCAGCGTCTTGAGCGGCGTGGGGATCGGCACGGGCTGCGCCTTGCCGGCCATCACGTCGTCGAGCATGGTCTCCACGCGGCTCGCGGCCAGCTTCTCGCGGTCGGCCTCGGACTTGGCGCTGTCGGCCAGCGTCTTGGGATCGATGCCCAGGGCGTTCCAGCTCAGCGAGACGACCTGCGCGAAGTCCTTGTAGACCTGGGCCTGCTCGTCGGGCGACAGCGTGACGTGCATGCTGTCGGCCTTCTGCAGGATCACCTGGTTCGTGGTGAGGTTCTTCAGGAAGCCCTCGATGATGGAATCGGGAGCGGCCTGCATCTGCTGCGCGATGCGCTGGCTGGGCGGGATCTGGTCGATCCAGAGCAGGAAGTCGGCCACGGTGAGCTTGCCGCCGTTGAACGTGGCGAGCACGCTGTTGTCGTTGCGGTGGCTCGACGGATCGAGCACGGCCACCTTGGACTCGGCCACCGCGCCGCTCTTGACCTTGATGTTCGCGGCGCTGTCGAGCTTGGCCATGTAGGCGCGCTCGGCGCCCTGGCCCACGATCATCGCGAACTGCTTGGTATACTCGTCCTTGGCCTCGGGATAGGTGAGGCGCTGGATGATGTGATAGCCGAACTCGCTCTCCACGGGCTTGGAGATTTCGCCGGGCTTGAGCGCGGCGACGGCGTTGCCGAAGGCCGGCACCATCTGGCCCTTGTTGAACACGCCGAGGTTGCCGCCGCGGGCGGCGCTGCCGTCGGAGCTGTACTTGCGCGCCATGTCGGCGAAGTTCTTGTCGGTCACCTGCGGCTGCACGCTCAGCGCCTTCTTCCGCACCGAATCCTTCTGCGTCTGCGTGGCCCCCACGGGGAACTGGAAGAGGATGTGGCGCGCGTCGTAGACGTCATCGAGCCCCTGGTTGTAGCCGGCCTCGGTGGGCTGATCCTTGACCAGCATGCTGTCGATCACGCCCTGCATTTTGCGCAGGATCATGCCGGCGGTGTAGCTCTTGGTGGCCTCGTCGATTTCCTTCTTGCCGGTGAGGGAGTCGCCCTTGGCGGCGGCTTCGGCGAGGAGCTGGTAGTCCACCCAGTAGCCGGCCAGGACGTCGGCGACTTCGCGAGTGGCGGGAATCTGCAGCGTGGCATGGCCGAGCAGGTTGCCCAGGCGGGTGACCGAGAGCTCCTGCGAGCCCGCGTGCGCGACGACGTCGACGTGCGCGGTGAACGCTTCCTTGAGCCCGTCGCACCCGGCCACCAGGGTGCAGGCGGCGGCCAGTGCCAACAGCGTCCGAGTTTTCATCTGAGGGATACTCCGGGGAAATTTGGGCGGAACGCGGGTCACACCAGGCTGCGCAACGCGCGCGCCAGACCATCGAGGATGGACGCTCCGCCGAGCCGTGTAAGCTTGAGCGAGAGGGGTCGCGCCCGACGGACTTCCGCCTGGAACTGCACTTCGTGAAAGGCCGCGGACAGCCCTTTGAGGCGGGGCACCGCGGAATCGTGAAAGGTAATACGCGCCTCGTCGCCGCGCACCAGGATGCTCTCCGCGCCCAGCGCGCCGCCTGCGAGGCGCAGCTCGGCGAGCTGCAGCGTGGCCTCCGCCGGCGGGGGCAGCGGGCCGAACCGGTCGCGCATCTCGGTGCGCAGGGCCTCGAGGTCGCGCGCGTTCTCCAACCGCGAAATCCGGCGGTAAATGTCGAGTTTGACGTCGGCCGACCCGATGTAGTCGTCGGGCAGATGGTGCGGGACGTCCATGTTCACGTCGGCCGGCACCAGCTTGGGCGCCGCGTCGCCCGACATCAGATGACGCACGGTTTCGTCGAGCAGGCGCAGGTAGAGGTCGAACCCCACCGCCTGCACGAAGCCCGATTGTTCGGGACCCAGCAAATTCCCCGCCCCGCGCATTTCCATGTCGCGGAGCGCGATGCGATACCCGGCGCCCAGCTCGGTGTGGTGCTCCAGCACGCGCAACCGGCGCTCGGCCTCGAGATCCATCACGTCGGGCACCAGCAGGTAGCAGTACGCGCGCCGGTGCGAGCGCCCCACGCGCCCGCGCAGCTGGTAGAGCTGGGCGAGGCCGAACTGGTCGGCGCGATTCACGAACATCGTGTTCGCGTTGGGCACGTCGAGGCCGCTCTCCACGATCATCGTGGACACGAGCACGTTCACGTCGCCGCTCACGAAGCGGTGCATGACCTGCTCCAGCTCCCGCTCGTGCATCTGGCCGTGCGCCACGGCGATCCGCGCGCGCGGCGCCACGCGCTGCACGTGGTCGGCGATGCCGGTGATCGTCTCGATGCGGTTGTGCACGAAGAACACCTGGCCGCCGCGATCGAGCTCGCGCGCGATCGCCTCCTCCATGAGCGCGTCGTCCCACGGCTCGAGCGACGTGAGCACCGGCGAGCGGTCGCGCGGCGGCGTCTGCATGAGCGTGAGGTCGCGGAGCCCGGCGAGCGACATGTGCAGGGTGCGCGGAATGGGCGTCGCCGTGAGCGTGAGCACGTCGGTCTCGAGGCGGAGCTGCTTGAGTTTTTCCTTATGCTTGACGCCGAACCGGTGCTCCTCGTCGATGACCAGCAGCCCCAGCGCCTTGAAGCTCACGTCGGGGCTGAGCAGCCGATGGGTGCCGATGACGACGTCCACCTGGTGGCCGGCGATCGCGGCGACGATCGCCTGCTGCTGCTTGGCGGTCTGGAAGCGGCTCAACATCTCGATCCGCACGGGGAAGTCGGCCAGCCGCTCGGCGAAGGTGCGGGCGTGCTGGTCGGCGAGGATCGTGGTGGGCACGAGCACGGCCACCTGCCGCCCCGACTGGACGGCCTTGAACGCGGCGCGCACCGCGATCTCGGTCTTGCCGTACCCCACGTCGCCCACCAGCAGCCGGTCCATGGGCCGCGTGCTCTCCATGTCGCGCTTCACGTCCTGCGTGGCGGTGCGCTGGTCGGGCGTGTCCTCGAACAGGAACGAGCTCTCG
>JAGWRB010000011.1 GCA_028876725.1 Gemmatimonadota bacterium | reverse complement strand
GGCCGCCGCGGGCGGCACGGCGGCGGGAATGGCGGCCGGTGCCGGCGCCGGCGCCGCGCCCGAATCGGGGGGCGGCACGGGCGAGGGCTCAGGGAAGCGGCCGTGGATGACGGTGGAGCACGCGACGAGGGCGACCAGCAGCAGGGTCGCCGCGCGCTTATCCACGCGCCGCCCCCAGCGCGTCGTCCATGCGGTTCAGGGCCTCGGCGACGTCGTCATCGCCGTGCGCCGCCGACATGAACGCCGCCTCGAACGGCGACGGCGCGAGATACACGCCGCGGGCCAGCGCCTCGTGGAAGAAGCGCTTGAACAGCTCCGTATCCGACGTGCGCGCGTCGGCGAAGTTCCGCACCGGCTCGGCGCGGAAGAAGAAGCCCCACATCGAGCCCGCGTGATCGGCGCTGAACGGCACGCCGCGCCGCGCGGCGATCTCGCGCAGGCCCTGCACCAGCCGCGCCGTGCGCGCCTCGATCTTCGCGTGGAGCTCGCGCGTGAGCATGCGGAGCGTGGCGTGACCGGCGGCCATGGCCAGCGGATTTCCCGAGAGCGTGCCCGCCTGGTACACCGGCCCGGCCGGCGCGACGGCGTCCATCAGGTCGGCGCGCCCGCCGTACGCGGCCACGGGGAGGCCCCCGCCGATCACCTTGCCGAGCGTGGTGAGATCCGGGTTCACGCCGAAGCGTTCCGGAGCGCCGGCGGGGGCGATCCGAAAGCCCGTCATGACCTCGTCGAAGATCAGCAGCGCGCCGTGCGCATCGGCCAGTCGGCGCAGCGCGGGCAGGAACGCGGGATCCGGCGGAATGAACCCGGCGTTGCCGACCACCGGCTCGACGATGATCGCCGCCACGCGGCCGCCCTGCTCGGCCATCAGCCGCTCGGCGGCCGCGATGTCGTTATATGGAGTTACTAATGTCAGTTCGGCGAGCGCCGCCGGCACGCCCGGGGAGTTGGGGAGCCCCAGCGTGGCGACCCCCGAGCCGGCCTTCACCAGGAAGGAGTCGGCGTGGCCGTGGTAGCAGCCGTCGAATTTGAGGATGCCGTCGCGGCGCGTCTGCGCGCGCGCCACGCGCACCGCGCTCATGGTGGCTTCGGTGCCGCTCGAAACGAAGCGCAGGCGCTCCATGTGCGGCAGCCGCTCGCGGATGAGCGCGCCGAGCCGGAGCTCCCATTCGGTGGGCATGCCGAAGCTCGTGCCCGCCGTCATCGCCTCGTGCAGCGCGTCGAGGACCGCCGGCGGCGCGTGCCCCAGCACGAGTGGGCCCCACGACAGCACGAAGTCGAGGTAGGCGTTGCCGTCGGCGTCGATCAGCCGGCACCCCTCGCCCCGCGCGGCCACGACCGGCGTGCCGCCGACGCCGCCAAAGGCGCGCACCGGCGAGTTCACGCCGCCCGGGAAGATCTCCCGCGAGCGGCGCATGATCTCCTGCGACTTGTCGTGGCGCGTCATCGTCCAAAGCTCCCCATCGAGGGCACGGCGGCCAGCGGCAGCGACCGGCGCCGGGCGGGCGCGGGCGGCGCGGAGACCACCCCCGTCACGGCCGCATGAAAATCGTAGTCGTCCACTTCGCGAATCGTCACGTCGACGATGGAGCCGGGCGCCACGTCGGTGTCGAGCCAGGTGACGCCGTCGATGTCGTCGGCCTGCCAAATCGTGCGCGCCTGCACCGTGCCGTCGTCGTGGCGGCGATCCACGATGGCGCGCGCCGCGCGCCCCACCCGTGCCTCGTAGCGGTCGGCCGTGACCAGCCGCTGAAGCTCGGTGAGCCGCTCCAGCCGCTCCAGCTTGAGCGACTCGGGCACGTCGTCGGCCAGTTCCGCGGCGCGCGTCCCCTCCTGCACCGAGAACGTGAACGCGCCCACCCGGTCGAACTGCACCTCTTCGAGCAGCGCGAGGAGCGATTCGAAGTCGGCGTCCGTTTCGCCCGGGAAGCCCACGATGCACGTGGTGCGAATGGCGACGTCGGGCACCACGTCGCGGATGCGGGCCACGCGCTCGCGGATGGTGGCGTTGCGCTCGGGGCGCCGCATGCGCGCGAGCACGGCGTCGGCGCCGTGCTGGATCGGCATGTCGACGTAGGGCAGAATGCGCGGCTCCCGGGCCATCAGCTCGAGCACGCCGGGGGTGAGCCCGGCGGAGTACACGTAGAGCATGCGGATCCACGGAATCGTGGTCTCCGCCGCGAGCGTCTCGAGGAGCTGCTGCAGCCCCACCCCGTCGCGCCGGTCGCGACCGTAGTGCGCGAGGTCCTGCGCCACGAGGTTGACTTCGCGGGCGCCCTGCGCCTCGAGGAGCTGCGCTTCGCGCACCACGTCGTCGAGCGCGAACGAGCGGTGGCGGCCGCGCATGAGGGGGATGGCGCAGAAGGCGCAGCCGTGGTCGCACCCCTCGCTGATCTTGAGGTAGCGCACGTGCGGCAGGTCGCCGGTAAACAGGCGGACCCCGGGGTGCGGGCGCGGCACGTGGTCGATCAGCCCGCGGGCTTCGAGCTCCGGCACCAGGCGATCCATTTCCGCGGCGCCGAGGAACAGGTCGACCTCGGGGAGCTCGGCTTCGAGTTCCGCTTTGTGGCGCTGGACCATGCACCCCACGGCGACCACCGCCTGCGCGTTGCCCTGCGCCTTGAGTCGGCCCGCTTCGACGATGGCGTCGAGCGATTCCTGTTTGGCGGCGTCGATGAATCCGCAGGTATTGATGACGATGACGTCGGCGTCGGCGGCATCGCCGGCCAGCTCCGCGCCCCGGTCGGCGAGCTGGGCGAGGTAGCGCTCGGAATCGACGGTGTTCTTGTCGCAGCCGAGGGTGATGAAGGAGACTTTCACGCTCGAAAGCTAGCAGTGCCGCCCAACCTTGGTAGGTCGGTAGGTCGGTAGGTCGGTAGGTCGGTAGGTTGGTAGGTTGGTAGGTTGGTGGGTTGGCGCGTCGGCACCAGGGGGAGGGCCGGGGGCGGCGGCGCTCGGGACTCGGGGAAGGACCGCGGGGGTTACCGGTAGTTCCCAAACTGCAGTTCTACCCCGAAGTCCTTGCTCTTGAGCAAGGCGATGGCCGCCTGGAGGTCATCTCGTGACGGGGAGCTCACGCGCACCTGCTCGCGTTGGATGGCCGCCTGGACCTTCTTGAGCTTGGCGTCCTTGATCGCCGCCGCAACCTTCTTGGCCGTTTCGCCGTCGAGCGATGTCTTCAGCTTGACCTCGCGGCGCACGGTGTCTCCGCCGGCGGGCTTGATCTCGCCGATGTCGAGATTCTTCACCGAGACCCCGCGCTTGATCAACCGTGCCTGCACGACGTCGAACAGCGCATTCATCTGGAAGTCGCTGTCGGCCACGAGCAGCAACAAGGCCTCGGCCCGCTTGAATTCGATCGTCGCCTTCGAGCCTTTGAAGTCGTACCGCTGCGCGATTTCCTTCTGCGCCTGATTGACCGCGTTGTCGACTTCCTGAAGATCGACGCCGGTCGTGACGTCGAATGAATTGGTCGATGCCATAGCAGGATGTGGGTTGGAACGTGAAAATCCGGGGCTCGCGAGCGGACGATCGCCCACCAGGCGCTTGCGGACGATGCAATCAAATGCCCGAATCCGCCACCCGACGATTACACCGGCGACTGGAACGCCGCCCATGTTCGGGCATGCAGAACCCAGACAACCTCGCGGTCACCCGCGAAGCGATCACGCTCGCCAGCATGACGTACCGGTTCGCGGCGCATCTTCCGGCCACAGAACGGTTCGAACTGTCGGCACAGATGCGCCGAGCCGCTGTGTCCGTCGGATCGAATATCGTGGAGGGGTGTGGGCGGAATGGCAACCGTGCGCTCGTGGCGTCGCTGCACCTGGCGCTCGGGTCTGCGTGCGAACTCCGGTTCCAGGCGGCCCTTGCCGCCGAACTCGGGTTGGGTGACCCCGGTGAGCGCGCGGCCGTCATCGAGCAGGCGGAACGCGTGGGCCGGATGCTCTCGCGGCTCATCGTAGCGCTGCGAAAGCGTCCCGATCGCCCCAACTCCCTCTGACCTGCCAACCTACCAACCTACCAACCTACCAACCTACCAACCTACCCGATTATCCGAGGTACGACTCCAACGCCCGCGCCCGCGACACGTGCCGCAGCCGCGAGAGCGCCTTCTCCTTGATCTGCCGCACCCGCTCGCGGGTGATGCCGAGCAGCGCCCCGATCTCTTCGAGCGTCATGGGCTCGGCCTGGTCGCCCAGGCCGAAGTACAGGCGCAGGATCTTGGACTCCCGCTCCTTGAGATGGCTCAGCGCTTCCTCGATGGACTCGGTGAGCGCCTTCTCGAAGGTCTGTTCGTCGGGCGTGGGATTCAGGTTGTCGGGCAGGTAGTCGAGGAGCTTGTTGTCCTCGCCGGGGGTGAGCGGCGCGTCGAGCGAGAGATGGGTCTGGGAGATGGACATGGTCTTGGCCACCTCCTCCTCGCTGATGTCCATGCCGTCGGCGATCTCGGCGTGGGTGGCCTCGCGCCCCAGCTCCTGCAGGAGCACGTTGGCGCGCTTGCCGATGCGATGCAGGGTGCCGGCGCGGTTGAGCGGCACGCGCACGATGCGGCTCTGCTCGGCGAGCGCCTGCAGAATGGCCTGCCGAATCCACCACACCGCGTACGAGATGAACTTGATCCCCTTGGTCTCGTCGAATTTGTGCGCCGCGCGAATGAGCCCGAGGTTCCCCTCGTTGATCAGATCCGAGAGCGACACACCCTGGTTCTGGTACTTCTTGGCCACCGACACGACGAACCGCAGGTTGGAGCGCACGAGTTTGTCGAGCGCCTCCTGATCGCCCTTCCGGATGCGCTTCGCGAGCGCCACCTCGTCCTCACGCGTGATGAGGGGGTAGGCGCTGATGTCCCGCAGATACTGGTCGAGCGAGCCTTCCTCGAACGACGTCTTCTTTGGGCCAGGCGTGGGCATACGAACGACGACTCCTGGTAGGAACGAACTCCGGCGTCTAGGTGCGCTGCGCGCCGCGCGCAGTAACAGGTGGGATCACGATCTCAGTGCACGAACTCGCCCAGCCGCTTCCAGCGCACGTGGGTCACCCAGGCCAGGGCCTGGTTCGAGTCCGGCGCATAGCTGTAATAGATCAGGATGGGACGGCCCGTGACAAGGGAGTCCGGCACGAAGCCCCAGTACCGGCTGTCGAGCGAGTTGTCGCGGTTGTCCCCGAGCACGAAGTAATGCTTGGGGGGCACCACCAGCGGCCCCCAATTGTTGCGCGACGGGTGATACGTGGGCGCCGCGTTGGCGCTCCGCACCAGGTAGTCGCGCTGCCACGCGAAATCCTCGCCGGAGGGATCCTCGGTGGGATCTTCGTGGCGCACGTACGATTCCGACACCGCGTGCCCGTTGCGAATGAGCACGCCGCTGCGCATGGCCAGCGTGTCGCCCGGCAGGCCCACGAGCCGCTTCACGAAGTTCTGCCGCGGATCCACGGGATAGTCGAACACGATCACGTCGCCGAACTTCGGCCGCTCCAGCGCCGGCAGCCGGTCGTGCGTGAACGGCACCTCGGCGCCGTACGCGAGCTTGTTCACCAGCAGAAAATCGCCGGGGAGAATCGTGTTCTCCATGCTGCCCGTGGGAATGTGAAACGCCTCGACGATGAACGTGCGGAGCACGAGAAATACCGCGACCGAGATCCAGAAGATCTTGGTCCACTCCCAGAGGAAGGCGATGGGGCCCGATCCGCCGTTGGCTTCGCGCAGCGCTTCCGTCCGCTGCTCCGGCGTCACGTGGCGCGACGCCGGCGCCGGGACGCCAGCAGATTGGGTGTCGTCGACTGCCATGCTTCCTCTGGTCCTGCTCCTGCGCGGGTGGCGACCGGGCGGGAACCGCACGTCGTCATGAGCGCCACGCCGCTGCTCCGGGGGTGTGCGTTGGAATTAAACCGCGCCCGGACGGGACGCAAGCAGGGCGGCGCCGGCCGGCGTCCCGGTCCGGACCGCCCCGCCGCCGCTCAGCTAGTAATTGTCGATCTGCGCCCGCTGCAGGGCGCCCGAGAAGTCCACGTATCCCACCTTGGTCTCCGAGTAGAAGTCGTATACCTCCCACCCGCCCTCCCGGTGGCCGTTCCCCGTCTGTTTCACCCCGCCGAACGGGAGATGGGCTTCGGCGCCGATGGTCGGCGCGTTCACGTACGTGATGCCGTTGTCCAGCTCGTTGAGCGCGCGGAACGCCAGATTCACGTCGCGCGTGTAGAGCGACGACGACAGCCCGTATTTCACGTCGTTGTTCACGGCGAACGCCTCGTCGGCGTCATCCACCCGGACCACCGAAAGCACGGGGCCGAAAATCTCTTCCTGCTCGATCCGCATCCCCGCGCGCACGCGCGCGAAGATCGTGGGCTCGAAGAACCACCCGTCGTCCAGCCCCTTGCCCGTGGCGCGGCGCCCGCCGCAGAGGAGGTCCGCCCCCTCCGACTGGCCCACGTCCACGTAGTGCTCGGTCTTCCGGATCGCGGCTTCGTTGATCATCGGCCCCACGTCCGTCCCCGCCTTCCGGCCGTCGCCGAGCTTGAGCTTCTTCACGCGGTCGACGAGGGTGCTGAGGAAGCGGTCGTGGATCCCCTTCTGCAGGACGAGGCGGCTGGTGGCCGTGCAGCGCTGGCCCGTGGTGCCGAACGCGCCCCAGAGCACGCCGTCGAGGGCGAGATCCAGATCGGCGTCGTCCATCACGAGCATCGCGTTCTTGCCGCCCATTTCGAGCGACAGGCGTTTGTGCATCCGGCCGCAGGTCTCGCCCACGAGCTTGCCCGTTTCGGTGGAGCCGGTGAACGACACCAGCGCCACGTCGGGATGCTCGACGATCGCCTTCCCCGCCTGCTCGCCCACGCCGTGCACGAGCTGCAGCACTTCGGGCGGCACGCCGGCCTCGAGCAGAATTTCCGCGAACACGTGGCCGGTGTGCGGCACGTCCTCGGCGGGCTTGAAGACGACGGCGTTCCCGCACAGGAGCGCCGGGAAGATCTTCCACGTCGGGATGGCGAGCGGGAAGTTGAACGGCGTGATGATGCCCGCCACGCCGATCGGCCGGCGGAAGCTCATCGCCCACTTGTTGCGCAGCTCGCTGGGCACCGTGTGGCCGAACAGGCGGCGTCCCTCGGTGGCCGCGTAATACGCGGTGTCGATGCCTTCCTGCACGTCGCCGCGCGTTTCGGTGAGCGGCTTGCCCATCTCGCGCGTCATGAGGTCGGCGATCTCGTCCTTGCGCTTGACGAGGAGGTCGCCGGCCCGGCGCATCACGTCGCCGCGCGCCGGCGCGGGGGTGCGCCGCCACTGCGCGAACCCGCGCCGGGCCGACTCGACGGCCTGCTGCACGTCGCGCGCGTCGGACCGCGGGAACTGGCCGATGAGATCGGCGTGGTCGGCGGGATTCCGGTTCTCGAAATATTCGCCGCTGGCGGGCGCGACCCACTGGCCGCCGATGAAGTTCTTGAAAGTCTTGGACATGATCACCCGTTCAGGAAACGACGCGCCGGAGCGGCGCGCCTAGGGACAGACCCACGCGGTCGGATGCCGGAGATCAGCTTTCGCGTATCCCACGCGCGGCAGCACCTCCATGGAGCCGAGCACCAGCCCCCACAGCACCAGCAACAGCGACAGCACGTGGGCGCGCGCGGCGCGATGGCGCCAGGTCCAGATGGCGCTCCACACGCCGCTCACGACCACCACCGTGACCGCGGCGAGGTAGGCGGCGAGCCCCGCCCCGCAGCGCGACTCGTACGGCCAGACCACGATGGCCACGCCGAGCACGACACTCAGCGTGAGGCGCGCGAAGACGCCGAACGATCCGGTCTCGCGGCGGGGCGCCTTCGCTGGCGCGTCGGGGGTTCCTCCCGCGTCGCGCGGGGCCTGCGGCGCGCCGCGCCCGCGCGGCTCGGACGCCCGCGCGATGTCCCGCGGCGCGAGCTCCTCGTCGGAGAGGCCTTCCAACTGCTTATCGATCTTGGCGAGTTCCTTCGACCAGTCGCGATCGGCCACGGGGGCTCCTTGCGTTCGCGAGCTCAGTCCGCCTGTTCGCGGCTCAGCCCGTATCGTTCGATCTTCTTGTACAGATTCGAGCGCGGCATGTCGAGGCCGCGCGCGGTTTCCGAGACGTTCCAATCGTACTCGTGGAGCTTGGCGAGCAGAAAGGCGCGCTCCGCCGCCTGCTTGAATTCCTCGAAGGTGCGGCATTGCATCGCCGCGCCCAGCGCGCCGGCGCTCCCGGCGGCGTCGCCGGCGCCCACGAGGCGCGCCACGTCGGCCGCCGTGACCGACGGCCCCGACGCCAGGATGAGCAGCCGCTCGATGGTGTTCCGCAGCTCGCGCACGTTCCCCGGCCAGTCGAGCGCCGCCAGGCGGGCCACGGCGTCGGGCGCCACGTCGCGCGGCGGCACGCCCTCGCGCTGGGTCAGCACCGCCGTGAAGTGCGCGACGAGCAGCGGAATGTCCTCGCGGCGCTCTCGCAGCGGCGGCACGTGAATCGGCACGACGTGCAGGCGGTAGAACAGGTCCTCGCGAAAGCGTCCGGCCGCGATCTCGTCTTCCAGCCGCTTGTTCGTCGCCGCGAGCACGCGCACATCCACCGACACCGGCTTGGCGCCGCCGATGCGCGTGACCACGCTGTCCTGCAGCACGCGCAGCACTTTGGCCTGCGCCGCGAGGCTCATGTCGCCCACCTCGTCCAGGAAGAGCGTGCCCTGGTGCGCCTGCTCGAACTTTCCCGCGCGATCGGCAGTGGCCCCGGTAAACGACCCTTTCAGGTGGCCGAACAGCTCGCTCTCGATCAGCTCCGACGGGATCGCCGCGCAATTCACTTCCACGAACGGCCGCGCCGCGCGCGACGACTGGCGATGGATGGCCCGCGCCACGAGCTCCTTGCCCGTGCCGTTCTCGCCCGTGATCAGCACGCGGGCCGGCGTCCCCGCCACCTTCTCGATGTTCTCGATCACGGCGCGAATCGCCGCCGACTTCCCCACGATCTCGTAGCGCGACTCGATGGTTTCGCGAAGCCGCGTGTTCTCTTCGTGCAGCGCGAGGTGCGAGAGCGCATTGCGGAGGGTGACCAGAATGCGGTCGGTGTCGAGCGGCTTTTCCAGAATGTCGTACGCGCCCGACTGGGTCGCCTCGACGGCGGTCTGGATCGTGGCGTGTCCGCTGATCATCACGACCACCGCCGACGGGTCAAGCTCTCGCAGACGGCGCAGGGCCTCCAGCCCGTCCATGCCCGCCATCTTCACGTCCAGAAAGACGAGCTGCGGCCGCGATCGCTTGTATTCCGCGATGCCGTCGGCCGCGTTCGCCGCGCTGCGCACCTCGTAGCCCTCGAATTCGAGGAGCTGCGTGAGCGCGGCGCGAACGCCCTGCTCGTCATCGACGACCAAGATCCGACGGCTCATGCCCGACGCGCGTGGTGGGGACTCATCGATCAAAGCTATCGGCGTGCACGGCGCGCGCCAAACACGCCGCGCGTCACCTGGTGCCCTTGTAGAGGGTGAGGTGGCCGTCGGCCACGCGCACGTCCACCATGTACTTGGGCGTGGGAATGGGAAGCGCGTCGGCGCGCACGCTGTCGAGGCCGGCCCCGCGCGCCACGCGCGCAAGCAGCTTGGGAATTACCGGGCCCGGCACCGAGATGCGCCCCAGCTTGACCTGCGTCACGCGGAATTCGGTGAGTCCGGGGTGCACCACGCGAAAGGTGCCGGCCATCTCCATCCGTTCCCGCTCGCCGAGCATCGACGCCAGCGGGCCAAGCACCGCCGTGCCGCCCAGATCGCGCAGGGCGACGTCGGCGCGCACGAGGAGGTCCCCGTCCCGGGTCGCCGCGGCCGCGCTGTCGGCGGGCTGCGGCATGCGTCCGAGCAGCGCCTTCATCACGTACGCCGCCGCGTCACCGGCGGCCACGTTCTGGAACACCGGACCCTGGACCTGGCTGAGGGTGTCGAGCGCCGCCTGCGCGCGCCGCGCGCCCTCGGGCGTGAGCGGCTGCCAGTGAATCGGCGCCTCCGCCACCGCGGGATGCCCGCGATGCAGGTACGGCGTCCACCGGTCGCGCGTGAGCCACGCCAGCGCGCCAAGAAGGACCAGAATCACCAGACAGCCAAGGCGGGCGATGCAACCCATGGGTCAGGACTCCCGAAGTGGTGAAGTATGGAGACGCGCGTACGCGGCGCCGCCGGGCGCGAGCGTGCTTCGCATGAGGTCAATGCTCCGCACCGTGAGCGGGAAGCGTTCACGCGACGCGAGGCGCGCCGAGCGCGCCAGCGCCTGCAGCGCGCCGGCCGGAGGCCGCTCCTTCACGCGCGCCAGCGTCACGTGCGGACGGAAGGGCCGTCCCTCGAGTGGAAACCCGAGCGTGTCGGCGGCGATTTCCACTTCGTGGTGCAGCAGCTCGAGCCGCGGATCGTGGTCCATGCCGATCCATACGACGCGAGCCCGCCGAAAGTTCGGAAACGCCCCGAATTCGGCCAGATGCGTGAGGATCGCCACATGCCGCCGCGCGACGACGTCCATGGCCCCGGCCAGCCGGTCGATCACGTCGCCCGGTTGCTCGCCCAGGAATTTCAACGTGAGATGAAGCCGGGGTGCGTCGATCCACGACAGCATCGGGGCCGCGTCGCGAAGCGGCGCCGCGGCGGCGTGCACCGCGGCGCGGACCTCCGGCTCCGGATTAATCGCGAGAAAGAGGCGCACCGTGCGGCGCTGCATGAGCCGCGCCGGTCCCCGACTGCGGCCCCACGCCCGCCAGGATGTTCAGCGAGCCCGAGCGATATCCACGCGGATCGATCTCCACCACGGCGAACCCGGCCGCGCGCACGGCCGCGCGCACCCGCTCGGCGGCCTCGGGCGCCGTCCATGCCGCCAGCTCGCGCGCGTCGATTTCCACGCGCGCCGTCTCGCCATGGTGCCGCACGCGCAGATCCCCCGTGACGCCCAGGCGCCGGAGCTGCTCCTCGGCCACCTCCACCTGGCGCAGCCGCTCGATGGTGACCGCGGTGCCGTACGGCAGACGCGACGAGAGACACGGCGACGAGGGCTGCTTCCACGTGGGAATGCCGCGCACGCGCGAACGCTCGCGAATGTCCGCCTTGGTGAGCCCGGCCTCCGCCAGCGGCGACGCGACCGCATGCTCCTGCCCTGCCTGCGCGCCCGGCCGATAGTCGCCGCGGTCGTCGGCGTTCGTGCCGTCGGCGACGACGTCGAAGCCGCGCGCGCGCGCTTCGGGAATGAGCCGCGTCCAGAGTTCCGTTTTGCAGAAGTAGCAGCGGTTCGAGGGGTTCGCGGCGTATCGCGGATCGTGCAGTTCGTCCGTGTCGATCTCGAGCACCGGCACGCCGAACTGCGCGGCCACGCCGCGCGCCGCTTCCCACTGCGCGGCGGGATACGAGGCGCTCCGGCCGATGATGGCGAGCACCCCGCCGCGCCCCAGCGTGTCCACGGCCACGACGGCCAGATAGGCGGAGTCCACCCCGCCGCTGAATCCGATGGCCACGCGACCGCGCGCGCGCAGCCAGTCGACGAGCCGTTGCTCGCGCGCAAGCGCGAGGTCAGCGCCCGTCTCGGGCGCGGCGGCGGCGAACGGAGGAGCCATGAACGAATTGTAGTTTCTTCGGGGCCGCGTGGGCAGGGCGCGCGCGGCCGACGAGTCGCCTACCGGTCCGTCGTGGCCGGGCAGAGCACCTTCAGCTGGTTGTCGACCACCGGACGCAGCGTCGCCGCGTAGTTCAGGAACTGGGCCGCGGCGTCGGGGGCCACCGATCCGCCGGACATCAGATTGGCCTGCGCCTCCGTAAGCGTGGAGTCGGCCAGGCGCGCGAGGTCGCAGCGCTTGGCGGCCGGCGCCTCCGTGGCCGCCGTCTGGCTCACCGACAGCGCGCTCGCGCCGACGAGGAACGCCGCTTGCGGCGTGGGCGCGAGGCGCTGGGCGAGCTGCAGGAATCGATGGGCGCGCTCGAAGTCGGCGCGCGCCTTCGTGCTCCCGGCCGCCTTGTAGAGATCATTGCCCTTCGCCAGCGCGTACTGGCCCACCGCGTCCTTTCCTTCGCCGTTGGCGAGCGCCATCTCGAGCGCGGCGTACGCGCTGTCGGCGTGCCCGAGCGTCATCTCGTAATCCGCGAGCTGCAACCAGCCGTGCGCGAGCCGCGGATTCGCCGCGAGCGCGACGCGCATCTGATCGGCGGCCGCGGCGACGTTCCCGGCGGCGCCGGACGTCTGCGCGGCGATCACGTGCAGCGCCGCGCTCTCCGGGAACCGGGCGAGCCCGCGCGGCACGGCGGTCGCGTTCTCCGCCTGCAGGAGTTGCACGTAGAGTGAATAGAGCGCCTCGTCGTCCGGGAACTTGGCCACGGCGGCCGACGCCGTGGCCAGGGCCTGCACCGGCTGGCTGTCGGCGCGGTACGCCGACGCCAGGCGGCGGTAGAAGTCGGGATCGGCTTGCGACGCCGCGTCGCGCTCGCGCAGCGCCTCGCCCGTCGCGACCGCGGCCTTCCAGTTCGCGGTGGCCAGATGCACGAGCCAGCGCAGCTTGAGCAGTTCCAGATTGTCCGGGTGCTCCGCGGTGCCGCGCACGATGATCGGCTCGGCGGCTTTCGCGTTCCCCTCGCGCGACAGCGCCTCCACCACGCGCCGCAGCATGGACTCGTTGAGCGAATCCGTGGCGAGGAGCCGGACCCAGGCGCCGCCGGCCGCCGCGTAGTCGCCCTTGGCGTCGAGCGTCGTGGCCAGGTACTCGAGCGCGATGGGGCTCACGGGATCGTGATCCAGAATCGCCCGCGCCACGGCGATGAGCGAATCCGCATGGTCTCCCGGCAGCCGGGAGAGCACGTCGAGCAGGCAATCCCGCGCGAGCGTCGCCGGCGGGTACGCCGCCACGGCGCGCTCCGCGAAGGCCGCCGCCTGCGCGTAATGCCCGTCGCGCTCCGCGTTCTCGCACTCCCGCAACGGCACCATCTGCGACCGCGCCGCGATCGCATCGCGGGCGACGGCCTCGGCGGCGGCGGCGAGCGTCGGCCCTTCGGCCGTGAGCGGCTGCACCATCCGCGTGTCGCGCGGCAGCACGAGGCGCGCCTCCACGCGGTACCCGCTGCCGTCGCGCGACACCGTGCCGAGGATCTCCTCGTCGGCGCGGAAGTGTCGGGCCTCCGCCTCCTGCTCGGCGGCGTGCAGCACCATGTCTTCGGTGAAGCCCGACTTTTCCAGCCACGACGCGATGTCGCCCGCCGAGACCACGCGCACCCCCTTGTTGTGGAAGGCGTCGGCCACGCGGTTGCGCACGATGTCGGCGGCCCGATGCGCGTCCCCACGGTCGGGGCCGTGAAACACCGGCACGATCAACACCTGGGTCACGAACCGATCCTGCGCGTCGAGCGGAGCCGCGGCAACGACCAATGCAAAGAGCAGTAAGACGCGATACATCATTCGGAGGGGTGTCAACGACCCCAGTATGCAGAGTGGTACACGGCGGGGGCCAGCCCCGACTTCCGCCTCCGGCCGCCACTGTTGCCTTCCGCGCCGTCCGCGGCGCCGGACGGCCCGGTCGTCCCGCCGCGCCGTGTGAGCGACACGAACGGGGACGGCGGATCACCGCCGCCCCCGCCCCCTCCCCGGAGTCGCCGCTACCGGGCCCCGCTGCCGCCCGGGGCCGCCCGGTGGCCGGGCAGGTAGATGCGCGTGGTGCGCGCGCCTCGCAGCGCCGGCAGGGTGTC
>JAGWRB010000079.1 GCA_028876725.1 Gemmatimonadota bacterium | reverse complement strand
GCGCTGCGCCGCGAGTCCGACGACGCGGTGATGCGGCAGGCGCGGCGCGACAGCGCCACCTACGTCGTGTCGTTCGCCATCGTGGCCAGCGTCTTCGCCATCGCCATCCAGCGGACCGAGCGTCTGCGCGACGGCGTGGGGTTCAGCGTGGGCATTCTGCTCGCCGTGGGCGTGCTGTGGGCCGTGGCCGCGTTCATGACCTGGCTCGCGCGCCGGCTGGTGCGCCCGCGGTGGCCGTTCGTGCTGCGCCAGGGGGTGGCGAGTCTGTACCGGCCCGGCAACCAGACGCGTGCCGTCGTCCTCTCGCTGGGATTCGGCGTGTTCCTGGTGAGCACGCTCTACCAGGCGCAGAAGAATCTGCTCGGCCAGCTCGACCTGCGGGTCGATCAGGTGCGCGCCAACGTGGTGTTCTTCGACGTGCAGGACGACGAGGCGCCCGGCGTCGACTCGATCATCACGGCGGGGCATTACCACATCGAGCAGGAGGTGCCGATCGTGCCGATGCGCATCGCGTCGATCGACGGGCGGACGCCCGACGAGCTGATGGCCGGCTTGCCCGCGAGCCGCGCGGCGAACGCCGGCAGGGCCGACACCGCCGACTCGGCGCGGCGCGGCCCCGATCGCCGCGGCTTCGCCGCCGGCGCCGGCCGCGACCACCGCCCCTCGCGCTGGGCGGTGCGCCGCGAATACCGGTCCACGTATCGCGACTCGCTCGACGCCACCGAGAAGCTCGTCGCCGGCCAGTGGTTCGACGCGTCGAAGGACACGATGTCGCAGGTGTCGCTCGACGCGGGGCTTGCCGAGGAGCTGGGCGTGCTGGTGGGGGACACGATCACCTGGGACGTGCAGGGGGTGAAGGTGCCCACACGCGTGACGAGCCTGCGCGAGGTGTCGTGGGCGCGCTTCCAGCCGAATTTCTTCGTGGTGTTCCAGTCGCGAACGCTGCGGCACGCGCCCAAGCAGTTCGTGTTTCTGGCCTATGCGCCCACGCCGCGCGACGTGGCGACGCTGCAGCGCGACGTGGTGCTCAAGTATCCGAACGTGTCGAGCCTCGACCTCTCGCTCGTGCAGCGCACCGTGGCCGACGTGCTCGACCGGGTGACCACGGCCATCCGGTTCATGGCGCTGGTGAGCTTGCTGCTCGGCGTGCCGGTGCTGTTCAGCGCCGTGGCGGCGACGCGCCGCGAGCGGCTGCGCGAGGGCGTCCTGTTCAAGACCCTGGGCGGCACGCGCCGGCAGATCGGGCGGATCATGCTCGCCGAGTACGCGCTGCTGGGCGCGCTTGGCAGTCTGGCGGGGGTGCTGCTCTCGGTGGGCGGCGCGTGGGCCCTGATGCGGTTCGTGTTCGACGAACCCTTCCGGCCCGCGCTCTGGCCCGCGATCGGCGTGAGCGCGGGGATGACGGTGCTGGCGGTGGTGATCGGACTGCTGACGAGCCGCGAGGTCTTTTCGTCGACGCCGATGGTGGCGCTGAGGGACAGTTGAACTGCAGTGGGCAGTGAGCAGTGAGCAGTGGGCAGTGGGCAGTGAGCAGTGGGCAGTGGGCAGTGAGCGGTGAGCGGTGGGCAGTCACGGTCCACTGGCTACCGCTGACTGCTACCCGCCGTTCCCCACCTGCCGTTCGATCGCCTTCATCAATACGGTTTCATCAATAATCGGCTTGGTGAGGTACTCGTCGAACCCGGCGGCGAGATACTTCTCGCGGTCGCCGGCCATCGCGTGCGCGGTGAGCGCGATCACGCGCAGCGTGCGCAGCGCGGCGTCGGCGCGAATGCGCGACAGGATCTCGACGCCGTCCATGCCCGGGAGCGAGATGTCGAGCAGCACCACGTCGGGACGCCGGCGGGCCAGCCCGATCAGCGCGTCCTCGCCGTTGTCGTACTCGTCCACGTCATAGCTGCCGCCCAGGATGGCCTGCAGCAGCAGCCGGTTGTCCGGATTGTCTTCCACCACGGCGACGAGCGCCATCACCGCCCTCCAGCGCGAATCGAAGCGAGCCATTCGAGCATGGCCTCCGATTCGGATTCCAGCAAGGGCATCAGCGCGGTCACGCCGGCGACGTCCCCGCCGCCGGCCAGCCGCTCCCCGCGCTCGCACAGCCCCTGCACCGTGACGGCACCGAGCTGGCCCGCGCTGGACTTGAGCGCATGCAACGCCGCGCGCGCGGCCGGCGCGTCGGCCCGCGCCACGCCCTCACGCACCGCCGCGAGACGGCCCGGCGCCGCGGCCACCACGACATCGATCATCTGAAACAGGAGCGCGTCGCCGCCAAAGCGGCGCAGGCGCGCGATCGCTTCAGGGTCGAAGCGCGCGGGGGACTCGGGGGTCATGCGAGGCGCCGCGCTACTGGAGCGCGCGCCGCACCGCGTTCTGCACCGCGCCGGCGAGCTGCGACCAATCGGCGCCGGCGCCGTTCGTCGGCTCCGACGCGGCGTGCCCGTTGGCCGTCTCGCCCAGCGGGCGGTCGGCCAGGGGATCGACGGGGGACTCGGCGGCGGCGTTGCCGGCCGTGAGCAGTCCGGGCCCGCGCGGGGCGGCGAGCATGGGGAGCGATGCCTCGGTCACCACGAACGAGAAGACGCGCCCGTCCTGCATCAGGTGCGCCGCGGCGTCGGGGTCCATGGCCTCGGACACGCGGAACCCGGCGCCCTCGAGCAGCGCGCGCGCCATCCGGCGCCACGCCGGATCGGGATTCAGCACCAGGATCCCCGGCGTGGTGGTGTTGGTCTGCTCGTCTTCGAGCTGGTCGCCGAGCACGCGCTCGATTTCCTCGAGCGTCGTCTCGCCGCGGCGCACGCGCGCCACGGCCACGTCGCGCAGGGGCGCCATGCCGGCGGCGATGGCCGCGCGCTGGAGCTGCTGCGCCGTGGCGCCGCCCGCGATCATGTCGGCGATGCTCGGCGTGACGATGGCCACTTCCACCAGCGGCAGGCGTCCGCGATAGCCGGTGTTGCCGCAGCGCTTGCACCCAGTGGCCCGCGACAGCGGGAGTACGCCGAACTGGGCCGAGAGCCGCTCCTCGTTCTCGGTGAGCGAGCCGAGCAGCGGCTGGGCGCAGTCGGGACAGACGCGGCGCACGAGGCGCTGGGCCAGCGCGCCGCGCAGACAGGTGGCGATGGTCTGCCGGTCGAGGCCCAGGTCGGCGAGACGCGTCACCGCGCTCATCGAGTCGTTGGTGTGCAGGGTGGCCAGCACGAGGTGGCCGGTCATGGCCGCCTGCGCCGCCACTTCGGCGGTTTCCAGATCTCGTATTTCTCCGACGAAGATCACGTCGGGGTCCTGGCGGAGAATGGCGCGCAGCGAATTGGCGAACGTCACGCCGCGCTTCGTTTCCACCTGGATCTGCGTGATGCCCGGCAGCTCGTACTCGATCGGATCTTCGACGGTCATGATGTTCACGTGACCGGTCGCGATCTCCTTGATGGCCGAGTAGAGCGTGGTCGTCTTGCCCGAGCCCGTGGGCCCGGTGACGATCACGATCCCGTCGCGGCAGGCGAGCAGCTGGCGCAGGCGCGCCAGCTCGCGCGGGGTGACGCCGACCTCCTCGAGCTTGCGCGCGCTCTCCGGCCGCAGTACGCGGATAACCGCCTTCTCGGCTTCGCGCGTAGGCACCGTCGAGATGCGCAGATCGTAGTTCCGGCCCTCGATGGCCACCTTGGCGCGGCCGTCCTGCGCCACGAGCCGGTTGGCGATGTCCATCCGGGCCAGCACCTTGATGCGCGACACGACGCGGTTGAGCGCTGCCATCGGCAGGTGCATGTGCTGCCGCATCACGCCGTCGATGCGGAAGCGCACGGTGCCGCCCTTGGGGCCCGGCTCGATGTGCACGTCGCTCACGCCGTGCATCACGGCGTCCCGCAGAATCAGGTTGGTCAGCTTGACGACGGGGCCCGTCTCGACCTCGGAGAGGTCCACGGCCTCGGGCTCCAGCTCGTCGACCACGCGCACGGCGTCGGCGATCTGCGAGTCCACCGTGGTGAGCAGATTCTCCACCATGCGGTCGGCGGAGTATCCGCTGAGGAGCGCGTCCTCGATCAGGTTCGGCGGCGCGAGCTCGAACACGGGGCGCCGCCCCGACGCGAAGCCGATGGCGTGTTCGACTTCGATGTCCGTGGGATCGGCGGTGGCCACGTAGATGTTGCGGTCGTCTTCACGCAACGGGAACACGTGGTAGCGGCGGGCCAGCCGCTCGGGGAGGAGCGCGAGCGCGCGCGGGTCGGTGCGTTCGAACTCGGCCACCCGGAGTCCGAACTGCGGCGCGACGCGCGCGGCCAGTTCCTGCGGGGCAAGTCCCAGGGTGCGCGACGCGATGTCCCATCCCTCGGCGTTGCTCACGTCCGACGGAATGGAGAGCGAGGAGGCCCCCGCCAGTCCCGCACGCGCTACCGCGCCTTCCAGCCAGTGCATCTTCTTCGGCCACTCCCTGCGCGGCATCGGCATCGACACCGCCCATCGTCAAAGCCGAGCCCGGCCATCGGGCTCGTGCCTGAAGACTATTCTTGCCTGAATGTCTACTTAATGCAACGGGGTCCGATTGTGATCCACCTTACAGACGCCTAACCCACTCTATCGCAACGCGATAGCGACTCGCAACGGCTGCGACGTGGCTCCGATCAGCTTCCCGAACCCGAGCTGCCCCAGCCGGCCCAGCCCCCAACAGTAAATATTGGTGTCGGTCGTGACCCCGCACGCGTGGTTGCCGAACCCGGTGCTCACGCTCGCGAACCGCCGCCAGCCGATGACCCGCACCGGAGTGAGCGCGCATATCAGCCCCTGGATGGCGCACCGGCTGCTGAGCACGCCCGGGGACACGCCGAGCTGTCCGAACGAGTCGTTCCCCCAGCAATACGCCGCGCCGTCCACGGTGGTTCCGCACGTCTGGATGATGCCCGCCGAGATGGACGTGAACCGCAGGCCGCCGGCCACGGGCACCGGATGGGTGCTTCCCTCCGTGGTGCCGTCGCCGATCTCCCCGTGGGAGTTGGCCTCCCAGCAGTACGCCGACTGATCGGCGATGCCGCAGGTGGTGAACGCGCCGACCGTGAGATCAGTGAGCGCCGGCGCGCCGGGCACGGCCTCGGGAGTTAGCTGAGATCTCGTATAATCGAAGCCGCTCTGGTAATAGAGCCACACGGCCCCCCAGCAGAGCACGCGGTTCGATACCGTGCGCCCGCAGGTGCGCCCCTGCCCCGCGGCCAGTTCGGTGAACCGCTCCGGGGTGGCCACGGGCGTGGGCACGAGGCGCGACGTCGTGTCGCCGGTGCCGAGCTGGCCGCGATCGTTGGCCCCCCAGCAGTAGGCCGTCCCGTCGGTGCCCACGCCGCAGGTGTGGGTGTAGCCCGCGGTCACCGACGAGAAGCGCATCCCGCCGGCCACGGGCTGCGGCACGAGCGCGCTGTCGTCGGGGGCGCCGAGGGCGCCGTGCCGGTTGCTGCCCCAGCAGTACGCCGTGAAATCCGTGGCCACCGCGCAGGTCTGCTCGGCGCCGGCGCTGATCGAGCGGAACGCGAGGGCCGTGCTCACCGGCTCGGCGGCGAGCGAGCAGGCGCCGGCTGGGGTGGTGTCGCACCGGGCCGTGGCCGGGTGGCCGAGCTGATCGAAGGCGTCGCTCCCCCAGCAGTAGGCGCGTCCCGCCGTGGTGAGCGCGCAGCTGTGGTCCCGTCCCGCGCTCACGGCGGCGAATCCGTCGGCGCCTTGCTCGTCGAGCGTGGGCACCGTCGGCAGGCGGCTCGCGTCGTTCGAGCCGCAACCGGCGAGCGCCGCGAGCACGGCGGCGAGCGCGAGTCGTGCGCGCATCGTCACGACGCGGCGCGCGTGCGGATCTGCCGCAGGGTGCTGCGCAGCACGCGCGCCAGCTCGGCGCCCAGCGCGGCGCCTTTGGCGAGGACCGTGATGGCGTCGCGCTCCAGCGTGCGCTGCTCGTCGTCGGTCAGCGACTTCGCCGTGACGACCACCACCGGCGTGTCGCGGAACCGCTCGATGTGGCGCAGGCGCTTGAGGAATTCCACGCCGTCCATGCCCGGCATGACCACGTCCAGGATGATGAGATCGGCGGGAAACGACTGCAGGCGGGCGAGGGCGTCGATGGCCGTGGGGGCCGACGCGATCTCGAGTCCCGGAAATCCCGACAGGTGCGCCTCGAGCACCGCGCGCGCGTCGTCGGAGTCCTCGACGATCAGCACGCGCGCCGGGCTCGCGCGCAGCGCGCGATCGATGGCCTCGCCCAGCACGTCGCGCGTGACGGGCTTGGTGAGCACGTCGGCGGCGCCGGGGAGCCGCGCCTGGTACTCCGCCGCGACCACGCTCACCACGATCACCGGCGTGCGGGCGATGGACGGATGGGCGCGAATGCGCTGCAACGTCTCGACGCCGTCCATCTGCGGCATCAGCAGGTCGAGCACGATGAGGTCGGGCCGGCGGTCGAGGGCGAGCGAAATCCCGGCCTCACCCGAACCGGCGGCGAACACGCGGCATCCGGATTCTTCGATGATGTGCGAGAGCAGCACGCGCGAGTCGTCGCTGTCGTCGATGAGCAGCACCGATGGCATGTCGACCGGCGTGGCCGGCGTCGCGCGGCGCGGCGCGGGCGCCGGCCGGAGCGCCGGCCCCGTGCCGGGCGGCTCGTGGCGCGCGAGGCGGGGCGCTCCCTCCGCCACCACGATGCTGAACGTCGAGCCGACGTCGGGCGTGCTCACGACGGTGAGTTCGTACCCGAGGCGCTGGCACATGGAACGCGCGATGGCGAGCCCGAGGCCGGTCCCGCCGAACCGGCGCTGGACCGACGCATCGGCCTGTTCGAACGCCTCGAAGATGCGCTCCAGCCGGTCGGCGGAAATGCCGACCCCGGTGTCGATGACGTCGATCCGCTGCAGCTCGCCCGCCGACGGGTCGGAGACGGCGCGCACCACCACCCGTCCGTCGCGCGCGAACTTGGCGGCGTTGGAGACGAGGTTGAGCACCACCTGGCGCAGCTTGTCGGGGTCGGTGCGCAGGGGCGCGATGCGCGCGGGCACGTCGACCTCGATCGCCGGGCCATCGGCGCCGCGCGCGGCGAACTGGCTCACGGTCTCGCTGAGCAGGCGTGCGACGTCCACCGTTTCGAGCGCGACGTCCATCCGCCCCGATTCCACCTTGGAGAGATCGAGGATGTCGTTGATGATCTCGAGCAGGTGCGTGCCGTTGGCGCGAATCCGCTCGATGTACGACCGCGACTGATCGTCGATCGCCGGCGCGCGGTTCTTGAGCAGGACGTTGGAGAATCCGATCACCGAGTTGAGCGGCGTGCGCAGTTCGTGGCTCATGCGGGCCAGGAATTCGCTCTTCGCGCGGCTCGCCGCGTGCGCCTGGTCGAGCGCGGCCACGAGCTCGGCGTCGAGGCGCTCGCGCTCCTGCATGTCGTGGCGGATCGTGATCACGGCCAGCGCCGCCACGCCGCACGCCACCAGGAATCCGAACAGCACGATGGTCGTGGCGAGCTGCTGTTCGGCGCGCTGGTCCTCCAGGCGCCCGTCGAGCAGGGCGCGCTCGGCCCGCGTCATCCGCGCCACCTGGCCGCGAATCACCGCCGACAGCGCGGTGCCCGCCCCCGCGGCGACCGTGTCGCGGGCCGCCGCCGGGTGCCCGGCGTCGAACAGCGCCAGCACGCGACTGTCGAACGCCAGCTTGTGGCTCACCGAGTCGGCGAGGATGCGTGCCCGCGCCACCTGGGCGGCATTGTCAGGCTCGATGCGGCTCAACCCCGACAGATCGATGTCCACGCGATGCACCGCGTCGCGGTACAGCGCGCGGAACGCCGGGCGTTCGGTGAGCAGCAGTCCGCGCACCGACGACTCGGCGTCGAACACGTCGCCCTCCAGATCGCCCAGCGTCTGGATGGCGTCGTACGTCTGCCCCACGCGGTCGGACGCCCGTTTGGACGCGCGAAGCCCGCGATACGACTCGGCGCCGATCACGGCCAGGATCAACAGGGCCGCGCCGAAGCCCAGCATGGCCTTCCGCGGAACGGAGAGAGAAATCACGGTGCGAATATATCTTTGAGCATGCCCAAGCGCCCGAAAGAAGGCGGATTCAAGCCGTACCTGATTTTCGGCATCGTGGCCGCGACGATCGAGATGGCGATCATTCTCTGGTTCCTCTACCGGTAAACACCCGGCGCGTCATGCGCCCGGCCGCGCGCCGCGCGCGCGCACCTCGCGCTGCTGCAGCAGGCGGCACCGCTGGAGGCCCCCCTGATCCGGGCCGGCCTCGGCGTAGCACGCGCGCAGCGCCGCGCCGCCGATCTCCCGCAACTGGCGCGTGAGCGCGGGGGGCATGGTTCCGTTGGGGAAGCGCTCGCGAATGGCGCGAATGCCTTCCTGGCCGGCGCGCAGGTCCCGGTTCGCGACCACCGTCTGCCCCAGGGCCACGGCGCGTCCGGCGCTGACCAGGCGGCTTCGTATTTCGCGGAGCGCGGCCTCGACTTCCTGGCCGCGCGTACTGTCCACCGGCGCGGCGGTGTTCCCCGACGCCGGCGCGGCCACGGCCGCCGTTGACTGCTTCGGAGCCGCGACGGCCACTCTCGGCGTTTCCCGGGGGCGCGCGCCGGCCGTGTCCGTTGCGGCGTGCGACGACTCCGCGGTCGCGGCTCGCGGGGGCGTCGTATCGGCGGGCGCGGAAAGCGATGCGACGGCGCCGGTGGCCTGGCGGCGCGCGCGCAGGCCCAGGTAACCCGCGACGGCGAGCAGGAGCACGACCAGCGCGGTGCCCGCCGCGCGCCCGCGACCCGGTCGCTTCGGTTCCGGGAGTTTGCGCGTGGCCGACGGCCGCGCGAGCGGCGCCGGCGTCGCGGCAGCGGGCGCCGCCTGATGGACACCCGTGGGGGCGAGCGCGGGCGCCGCGACCGCCGGTTGCATGGACGACAACCGCACGGTGCGCTCGAGGTCGCCGGCGGGACTTTGCGCGGCGGCGTCGACGATGGCGCGTCCGAATTCGGCCACGGTGTCGAAGCGGCGCGACGGTTCCGGATCGAGCGCGCGCGTGAGCACCGCCTGGATGGCCGGCGGCCACGACACGTCGGGGCGCACGTCGGCGAGCGTGGCCGGCGGCGAGGTGAGCCGGCGAACCAGCGTTTCCTTGGACGTGAGCTTGGGATAGGGCAGCTCGCCGGTGAGCATGTGGAAGAGCACCAGCCCCAGCGAGTAGATGTCCGTGCGGGCGTCGAGCTTCTCGCCGGCGAGCTGTTCCGGGCTCATGTATTCGGGCGTGCCGAGGGAGACGCCGGCGGTGGTGACCGTCTGCCCGCCGCCCCCGCTCTGTCCGGAGGCCGCGACCGACTTGGCGATGCCGAAGTCCACCACCTTCACCCAGTCGCTGCCGTCGAGCTGGCGGGCGAGCATGATATTGTCGGGCTTGAGGTCGCGGTGGATGATGCCCAGGTGGTGTGCCGCCGCCAGCGCATCGGCGGCGCCGCGGGCGATCTGCGCGGCGCGGGCGGCCGGCAGCGGGCCCGCGCGCTGGACGAGCGCGTGCAGCGTCTCGCCCTCGACGAACTCCATCGCGATGTACAGGAGGCCGTCGGACGTTTCACCGAAGTCGTATATTGCCGCGACGTTCGGGTGGTTGATGCGGCTGGCGTTCGCGGCTTCGCGGTTGAAGCGCGTGATGGCGTCGGCGGCGGCGGCGAGCACGGGGCTCATCACCTTGAGCGCGCTCTTGCGCCCCATGCGCACGTGCTCGGCCACGTACACGCGGCCCATGCCGCCCTCGCCGAGGAGGCCGGTGACGTGATAGCGGTCGGCGATCACCTGGCCGATCAGCGGATCGGCGGCCTGGGCGTCGCGCAGGGGGCTGCCGTCGTTGGGGCAGAACTTCTGCTCCGCCCCGAATTCGGCGCCGCACTGCGTGCAGATCTTCCGTGAACTCATGCGAGGTGGGACGGAGGGACAGGGCGGCGGGTCACGGCGTGCGTGGTGCCGTAACATGGCGGCGCATCCGGTTCCCGCGCAAACGACGCGGGAGTTCCCGGACTCCGAACCCCCCGGCCGCGGTCGTACCATGCCCAACGGCCCGATTGCGAGGTGGCGATGCGCGTTTCCCTGTTCCGCCCGGCGCTGCTGCTCCTGGTGAGCGCGGCGACGGCGTACGCCCAGGAATTTCCGCTGGCGCCGCTGATCGCGCGGCTGCCCGGGAGCACCCGCGCGCTGGCCCTGGCCAATGCCGAGGTGAACGGGCGCGACGCCGACGCGATCTACTACAACCCGGCCCAGCTCGCGGTGGCACGGGGCACCGACGCCGCGGCGCAGTTCTACACCGGCGCCAACTTGCTCGTGGGCGTGTCGACGGCGTTGGCGGTGGGACCGGGCGCCATTGGCGTGGGCGTGCAGTCGCTCACCTTTTCGAGCGCATCGGCGAGCTATGCCACCCCCGATGCCCTGGGCACGCGCGGCTCGCTCTCGTCGTCGGGGCTGGTCATGCAGGTGGGGTACGGGCAGTCGCTGTTCGGCCTGCGGGCCGGCGCAAACGTCAAGCTGCTGGAGCAGACGATCGGCGCGGCGCGCGACAGCCGGGGCTCCATGGACGCCGGCCTGTCGCGCGATTTCGGGTTGGGGACCCTGGGCGTGAGCGTGGTGAACGTGGGTCCGCGATTCCGCACGCCGCTTGGGGGCGTGAGCCAACCGACGCGCGCCACGCTCGGATTCACGAGCGGCGGGTACGAAGCGGGCCCGCTCAACGTCATGGCCGCGGCATCGGGCTCGCTGCTGCGGGGGCGCCGCTTCGCGGCGGCGGGGGGCGGCGAGGCGATGTATCGCTGGCTCGGACGGTACGCGGTGGCCCTGCGCGCCGGTGTGCGCCGCGCGGCGGAGGGCGAGGGCCCGTGGACGGCCGGACTGGGCGTCATGGCGGGCCGTCTCTCGCTCGACTATGCGTTCGAGACGCGCGACCACCGGGCGGGCGCGCATCGCATCGGCGTGCGGATTCGGTAACGCGCCGCCGGGCCGCGCGCGCCGCCG
>JAGWRB010000078.1 GCA_028876725.1 Gemmatimonadota bacterium | reverse complement strand
GATCGAGGTGCGCATGCGTGAGCCAGATCGCGTCGAGCTCGGCGCCGGCGCGGGCGATCATGTCGAGGAGCCGCGCCGGTTCGTCGCCGGGATCGATGAGCACCGCCCGGCGCGCCGCGTCGTCCACCACGAGGTACGCGTTCTCCTGGAACGGGCCCACGGTTTCGGACGCGATGCGCATCACGCCGCGCCGACCGTGGCCGAAGCGTCGGCGCGGGCCTTGAGGTACTTCTCGGCCGCGATCGCCGCCGTGGTGGCGTCCCCCACCGCCGTGGTGACCTGCCGCGTGACCTGCACGCGGACGTCGCCGGCCGCGAACAGCCCGGGCACCGACGTCTGCATGCTCCAGTCGGTGATCAGATACCCCAGCGCGTCGTGCTCCACGTGATCGGCGAGCACGCCGGTGTTGGGCTTGAATCCGATGAAGATGAACAGCCCCGTAACCGGCAGGTCGCGCCGCTCGCCGGTGTTCACGTCTTTCAGCGCGAGGTGATGCAACAGGCCCTGCTCGTCGCCCACGGCGCGCTCGACGACGGTGTGCCACACCATCTCGATTTTCGGATTGGCAAGCGCGCGCTCCTGCACGATCTTCGACGCGCGCAGCTCGCCGCGCCGGTGGATGAGATACACCTTATCGGCGTACCGCGTGAGGTAATCGGCCTCTTCCACCGCGGCGTCGCCCCCGCCAACCACGGCGATGGTGTGTCCGCGGAAGAACGCGCCATCGCACACGGCGCAGTACGACACGCCTTTGCCCGCGTACTCCGTCTCGCCGGGGATGCCGAGCTTCACCGGGGTGCCGCCGGCGGTGACGATGACCACGGGCGACAGATACGTGTCGCCGCTCTCGGTCCGGGTTTCGAACAGGCCGTCGTCGCGCTTCTTGACCGACGTCACGACGACGCCGGTGCGGATGTCGGCGCCGAACTTCGCGGCGTGGTCGGCGAACTTCTGCGCCATCTCATAGCCGAGGATGCTTTCGAAGCCAGGGTAGTCCTCGATCAACTCGGTGTTGAGCAGTTCGCCGCCGGGGGCGCCGCGCTCCAGGACCACCGTCTTCAGCATCCCGCGGCCGGCGTACATGCCGGCGCACAGCCCGGCCGGGCCGGCACCGATGATCACGACCTCAAATTCATGGGTCTGGGCCACAGGATTCTCACTTTCGGGGCTCGGCGCGCACGGCGCACGAGCGTTTCGCTGTCTCGGAATCTCGCCAGAAAGCCCGGCGAGGGGAACCGGAATACTCTGACGGTAATGAACCGGTCAACCGCCGCGGCAGTCGGCGGTTCCCCGCGTCACCACGACGCGGCTCACGGCTCCATGACAGTGCGACACGGTGCCGACGAGCGCGTCCACCGCCGCTCCGGACGCGCCCGCCTCGGCGATCGCTGCATCGGCGGCCAGCAGCTCGGCCACGTCGATCATCCCCACCCCGTACGCGCGATGCAGGCACTGGAAGAGAAAGGCCTGCTGAACACCAGGTGCACGCTCCGCGTAGGTACGCAGCGCCGGCGCCAGACTCCAGTCCCGGGGGCCCTTCGTGTGCGGACAGACGTCGGGTTCGATGCAGTTGATGGGACACGTCCACGTGGCGTAGCTCACGTAGTGCGTGCCGTCGGGCGCGGCGCGCTGCCAGGGCACGTCGGGCGGCGCCGGGAGCGGCTCCGTCCGCACGTCCCGCTCCGGCCACCGGGCGCGTGCCCGATCGACCAGCCAGTCGCGCAACAGGTGGGGCATGAGTGGCGACGGCACGATGGCGTCGCCGGGGGCCGCGTGCGCCAGATTCCGTCCGAACCAGTCGCGCCACTCGGCGACGTCGAGCGTCACGAGCGGATCGCCGTGCTCTACCGCAGCCGCCACCGCGCACGCGGGATCCCGATCTACGACCAGCACGCGCGCGCAGCGCACCGCGCCCGCGTCCACCGCGCGCCGCAGTTGGCGCACATAGTAGCCGCCGTAACAGCCGCCCCCGACGACGATGATCCGGCCGAACCGCTGCGGTCCGGCCAGCCGGGGATTAGCGACGGACACGCCGTCCGCCGTCCACGACGATCGTCTCGCCGGTGACGAAGTCGGCCGCGAGCAGGTAGCGCACCGCCTGCACGACGTCGTCCGGAGATCCGTGGCGCCCCAGCGGCGTGGTCTCGCGCAGATGCTCGGCGTCGGCGTCGCTGAAGTTCTCGGGCAGGAGGACCGTGCCCGGCGCCACGGCGTTCACGCGCACATCGGGCGCGAGGACGCGCGCCAGCGACTCCGTAAGGCGCACCACCCCGTGTTTGCTCAGTCCGTGCGGGATGTAGCCGGGCCACGTCTCGAACGCCGCGAGATCGGCGATGTTGACGATTGCCGCCCCGCCCCGCCGGGCCTCCGCGCGCAGATGCGGAGCCGCCGCCTGCGCCAGCAGGAAGGGCGCGCGCAGGTTGATCCCGAAGATCCGCTCCCACTGCTCGGGGGTCGTTTCCCCGAACGGGGTGCGCTCCATGATCGCCGCGGAGTTCACCAGCACCGCCAATCCGCCCAGGCGCTCCGCGGCCTCGACCGCCACACGCGCCGGCGCCTCGCCGGTTGAGAGATCGCCCGACAGCAAGACCGCCTCGCCGCCCGCGCGCTCGATAAGGCGCGCCGCCTCGGCCGCTCCAGTTTCCGAGCCGTGATAGTGCACGGCCACGCGCATCCCCTCCGCGCCCAGCGCGACGGCGATCGCCTGCCCCACGCGTCTTCCAGCTCCCGTGACCAGCGCACTCCGCCCGCGCAGTTGCATGGCGCTCTCCCCGCGTGCCGTTACGGTTCGACCGTCGCGCGCCGTTCGGCGAGGCGCGCCTCGTGCAGCTCCAACCACTCGGCGGGCACTCGCATCGCGCCCAGCGTGCGCGTCCCTTCGTCCGCCCCGTGCCAGTCGGAGCCGCCGGTCGGCAGCAGGTGCAAATATTCGGCGAGGGTCTTGAGGCGCGCCACGTCCTCGCCGCTGTGGCTCGGATGGAGCACCTCGACGCCGTCGAGCCCGCGCGCGGCGAGCGCCTCGAGACGGGCGCGCGTGCCGCTGTGCCCGGGGTGCGCGAGAAAGGCGAGCCCGCCCGCTTCGTGAATCATGGCGATTGCGTCCTCGATCGTGAGGCGGTCCTTCGAGACGAACGCTGGGCGCCCGTTGCCGAGGTACCGATCGAAGGCGTCGCGCAGATCCGTGGCCCAGCCGTGCTCCACGAGCGCGCGGGCCACGTGCGGGCGCCCGATGGCCGCGTCGCCCGCCTGCTCGAGCACGTCGGCGAAGGTGATGCGCACGCCGAGCTCGTTGAGGCGGGCCACGATGCGCTCGGCGCGCGTCCGCCGCATGTCGCGAATGCCGGCGAGCCCCTGCTCGATGCGTTCCGGCCGCGAGAGGTGGAGGCCGAGCAGGTGGGTTTCGAGGTCGCCCTCCACCGCGCTCAGTTCGACGCCCGGCACCACGCGGAGCCCGGCTTCGGCGGCCGCGGCCTGCGCTTCGGGAATTCCGGCCACCGTGTCGTGGTCGGTGAGGGCCACGGCCGCCAGTCCAGCGGCGCGCGCCACGGCGACAAGGTCGGTGGGCGTGCGCGAGCCGTCGGAGGCCGTGGAGTGCGCGTGGAGGTCGACGGCGCCGGAGCCGCCGGCTCCCGCCGGGGCGCCCCCCGCCGCGGTCACGCGGTGTAGTCGGCTTCGGGCGACGTGAAGCTTGGCTGCGAGTGCGCGAACAGGCGCTGCAGATCGGCCTCGCTCATCTGCGCGAGCGCGAGCTCCCGCGAGCGTGTGCCGTGCGGCGAATAGCGCGTCACGCGCACTTCGCGGGCGTCCCCCGCGCCGGCGATGAACAGCAGGGCGAACTCGTCGCGATCCAGCTGGGTGACGCGTCCCGAGGGCACCACGCGCCAGGTCTTGCCGTTGGCGGTCAACGTACGATTGGGCATTTACGGCAGCTCCACTTCGATGTACACACGGCCGGAATCGAGAATCGGATCGGGCGCGCTCTGATGCGCGCGCGTCAGGGTCTCGACGTCCGGCGCTTCGAAGAACTCCAGAAATGCGCCCGGGAGTCCCGCTTCCTCGAACGCCCAGAACCGGCACCCCGCCTTGGCATAGTACTCCTGCCGGCGGACGAGCCGTTCCCCGTACCGCTTGCGTTCCTGCGGCGGGATGAGCGTACGCTGAACGGTGAGGGCGCGCGGCATCTCAGAGCGCGGCGTCGGGGAACGTTTCGATCGTGCGCTTGAGGTGCGCCAGGAACTGGTCGGACACCGCGCCGTCGATCACGCGATGGTCGAACGACAGGGAAATGTACGAGCAGGTCCGGATGGCGATCGTGTCCTCGCCGTCGGGCCCGGTGATCACCTTGGGCCGCTTCTCGATCGTGCCGACGCAGAGGATGGCGACCTGCGGCTGGTTGATGATCGGCGTGCCCGTGAGCGAGCCGAAGACGCCGGGGTTGGTGATCGTGAACGTGCCGTCCTGCACCTCGCGCGGGTCGAGCTTCTTGGCGCGGGCGCGGGCCGCCAGGTCGTTTAGCGATTTCGTAAGACCGGCCAGCGACAGGTTTTCGGCGTTGCGCACGACCGGGACGATGAGCCCCCAGTCGAGCGCGACGGCGATGCCGAGATTGATGGGACGCCGGTAAATGACGCTGGTGCCGGCCACCGAGGCGTTCACGATCGGGAACGCCTTCAGCGCCTCGACGGTGGCCTTCATGATGAACGGCATGTACGACAGCTTTTCGCCGTACGCCGCCTCGAAGGACGCCTTCTGCTGGGCGCGGATCCGCGCCACGCGCGTGAAGTCGACCTCGAAGATCGAGGTCACGTGCGCCGACGTGTGGCGCGACGTCACCATGTGCTCGGCGATGAGCGCGCGCATCTTGCTCATCGGCTCCACGCGGTCGCCCGGCCACGCCGTGGGCATCGGCGCGCTGTGCGCGCCACTCGCGGCAGTCGCGGCCGCACGCGGGGCCCCCGACTCCAGGTACTGCATCAGGTCGCGCTTGGTGACGCGCCCGGCGATGCCGGTGCCCTGCATGGCCGTCAGCTCGACGCCGTGCTCGGCCGCCATCTTCCGCACGAGCGGGGAGGACTTGGTCCGCACGCGGTCCTCGAACGTGCGGCCATTGCCCGACGGAGGCGCCGCGACGACCGGACTTGCCGGCGGCGGAGCGGCGGCGGGGGCCGGCGCGACGGGCGCGGCCGGCGCGGGCGCCG
>JAGWRB010000010.1 GCA_028876725.1 Gemmatimonadota bacterium | reverse complement strand
CGCTTCGTCGGCCGGCGAATCCTCGCGGTCGCGCGACGGGCGATGGCCGTTCCGCGCGCGCTCTCCGCCGAAGGCCGGCTCGGCCACCGCCGCGCCGGCCGGGCCGTTCCGCAGCCAGGCCGCCTCGGGATCGCTCTTCGCCACGTCCTCACGCAGCTCGGCCAGCGGCACGATGTGGTTCTCGCCGTCGGTGCCGCGCAGCGTCACGCGCTCGCGAAAGATGTCGTTGGCCACGACCTTCTCTTCGCCGCGCGACGTCACCAGCACGCGCCCCTCCTTGGGGAACCGCTTGCGGCTCTGCACATAGAACTCGTGCTCGTAGCGCAGGCAGCACATGAGCCGCCCACACGCGCCGGAGATCTGCGTGGGATTCAGCGAGAGCCGCTGGTCCTTGGCCACACCCAGATTCACCGGCAGCAGCTCGGGGAGCCACGACGCCGAGCAGTACTGGCGGCCGCACCGGCCCACGCCGTCGAGCCGCTTGGCCTCGTCGCGCACGCCGATCTGCTTGAGCTCGATCCGCGTGCGAAACGCCGACGCCAGCTCGCGCACCAGGGTGCGGAAGTCGACGCGCTTCTCGGCGGTGAAATAGAACGTGAGCTTCTTGCGGTCCCACTGCCATTCGGCGTCGGAGACCTTCATCGCCAACCCGTTCGCCTTCACCCGCTCCACGGCGCGGTGCCGCGCGTCCTCGTCCTGCTCGCGGAGCTGGCGCAGGCGCTCGAGTTCTTCGCCGGTGGCCACGCGCCGCGCGCGCCTGGCCGGCAGCGCCGCGCCATAGCCGTGCGACGTGCCGGCGTTGCGCTTGGCCGCCAGCTCGCCCGTGGCATGCACGTAGCCGATGTCTTCACCGCGGTCGGCCTCGACCACCACCGGCGTCTTGGCCGCGGGGATCTCGTCCTGCTCCCAGATGAAGAAATCCTTTCGATTGCCCTTGAACGCGACTTCGATGAGATGCGCCACGCCTACTCCAGATACTGGCCCATCCGCAGGAATTTCTCGCGGCGGCGGCGCACCAGCTTGTCGGGCTTGAGACGGCGCAGCTCGTCGAGGTTGCGCAGCAGCGCTTCCTTGAGCGAGTCGGCGGTGGTCTGGTAGTCGGCGTGCGCGCCGCCCGGCGGCTCCGGGATGATCTCGTCGATGATGCGCAGCTCGTACAGATCGGCGGCCGTGATCTTGAGCGCCGACGCGGACTTTTCCCGCATCTCCGGGCTCTTGCCGTCCTTCCAGAGAATGGCCGCGCACCCCTCGACCGAGATCACGGAATATACGGAGTTCTCGAGCATCATCACGCGGTCGGCCACGCCCAGCCCCAGCGCGCCCCCGGAGCCCCCCTCGCCGATCACGGTCGCGATGATCGGCACTTCGAGCCGGCTCATCTCGAACAGGTTGCGCGCGATCGCCTCCGACTGCCCGCGCTCCTCGGCCCCCAG
Source organism: Gemmatimonadota bacterium (assembly GCA_028876725.1). Lineage (GTDB taxonomy): Bacteria > Gemmatimonadota > Gemmatimonadetes > Gemmatimonadales > Gemmatimonadaceae > JAGWRI01. Next base: position 11,376 of record JAGWRB010000010.1, on the reverse strand, counting down.
CCCCGCCCACGCGCCCATCGTGTCGATGAACGTGACCACCGGCACGTGGAACTTCTCGGCGAGCTTCATCAGCCGCAGCGACTTCCGGTACCCCTCGGGGTGCGGCATGCCGAAGTTGCGCTTGACGATCTCCTTGGTGTCGCGGCCGCGCTGATGCCCGATCACCATCACGCTCTCGCCGTCCAGGCGCGCCCACCCGCCCACGATGGCCGGATCCTCCCGGTACAGCCGGTCGCCGTGGAGCTCCACAAAATCGGTGAACGCGAGCTGCAGGTAGTCGAGGGTGAACGGGCGCTTGTTGCTGCGCGCCACCAGCACGCGCTGCCAGGGGCTGAGGTTGCGGTAGATCTCGTCGCGCAGCTCGGCGAGCTTCTTCTGCAGCGGGGCGAGTTCCCCCGCCACGTCGAGCTGGCGCTCGCCCGCCAGCCGCTTCAGCTCCTCGATCTGCTTTTCCAGCTCGACGAGCGGCTTCTCGAATTCCAGCGATGCGGTGGCCACGGTCAGCTCCCGCGCACCAGGCGCACGCGCTCGGCGCCGAGCACCGCGCGCAGGTCGGTCAGCGCGGCCTGCGTGGCCGCCAGTCGCAGGGACCGCGACCGGAACCGCTCCGTGGCCCCGGAGCCGTCGCTCCAGCGGACCTCGAGCGGCGGGGTGCCGGCGTGGGACGTCGAATGCGCTTCGACGACGGAGCGAACGTCTTTCATGATATCGGCGCTCACGATCTCGTCCGGCGTCAGCTCGATCGCCACCGCGACCTGCCCGTTGAGGCGCAGCTCCGCGAACGGCGTCACCGATGCGACGATGAAGGTTGGATTGTCCGTTTCCTGGTCGCGGCGGGAATACCCGCCCTTGATCAGCACCGGCACGTCGGTCTTCAGCCGGTCGCTGATCAGCCCCCAGGCTTCCGGGAACACCAGCACCTCCGAAGATCCCGAAAAATCCTCGACTGTCAACCGGGCGAACTCCGCACCCGTCTTCTTGCTGATCTGCTTGCGGATGGCGGTGACCACGCACCCGATGGCCTGCTCCTCGTGCGTCCACTTGCCCAGGTCGGCCACGCCGCAGCTGGCGAACAGCTCGCACTCCACGCGGAACGGCTCGAGCGGATGGCCGGAGATGTAGAAGCCCAGAATCTCCTTCTCCTTGGCCAGCCGGTCGGATTCGGTCATCTGCCCCACGTTGGGGAGGGCGCGGCTCTGGTGCAGCGGCGCGGCGGGCCCCGACTCCTCGACGCCGCCGAACAGCGATCCCTGCCCGGTGGTCCGCTCCTGCTGGGCCAGCGACGCTTCGTGCAGCGCCGTGTCGAGCGCGGCCAGATACTGCTGCCGGTGCCCGCCCAGCTCGTCGAGCGCGCCCGACGCGATGAGCGCTTCGAAGACGCGCCGGTTGCACAGCCGCAGGTCCACCCGCTCGCACAGATCGAACAGATCGCTGAACGGCTTCTCGGCGCGCGCCGCGAGTATCGAATCGATGGCGCCGCGCCCCACGTTGCGAATGGCGCCGAGGCCGAACCGAATGCGCTTGGCGCCCACCACCGTGAACTTGTACCCCGACTCGTTCACCGCCGGCGCCAGCACCTCGATGCCCAGCTCGCGCGCCTCGTTGATGAACTTCACCACGCTGTCGGTGTCGCCGATCGACGACGACAGCACCGCGGCCATGAACTCGGCGGGATGGTGCGCCTTGAGCCACGCCGTGTGGTACGACACCACCGAGTACGCCACCGAGTGCGACTTGTTGAAGCCGTAGCGGCCGAACGTCTCGATCTGGCCGGCCAGCTCCTCGATGATCTTGCGGTCGTGCCCGCGCGCCACCGACTTCTCGACGAACTTGTCGAGCTCCTTCTTGATCAGCTCGGCGTCCTTCTTCCCCACGGCCTTGCGCAGCACGTCGGCTTCGGCCAGCGAGATGCCGGCCAGGAGCTGGGCGATGCGCATGACCTGTTCCTGATAGGTGATCACGCCATACGTGGGCTCGAGAATCGCCTGCAGCTCGGGGAGGGCGTACGTCACCGCCTCCTCGCCCTTCTTGCGCCGCTGATAGACGCGGTGCATCCCGGCGTCGAGCGGGCCCGGGCGCATCAGCGCGTTCGACGCCACGAGGTCGTCGAACCGGTCGCAGCGCATGCCGCGCAGAAGGTCCGTGGCCAGCGCGGATTCGAACTGGAACACGCCGATCGTGCGGCCGGCGCGCAGCATCTGATAGACCTTGGGATCGTTGTCGTCGATCCTCGTCAGGTCGGGGCGCGTGCCGGTCGTCTGCTCGATCGCATCCAGCGCGTCCTTGATCACGGTCAGCGTGGTGAGGCCGAGGAAGTCCATCTTGAGCATCCCCGCCCGCTCCAGCGCCCCCATGTCGTACTGCGTCACCACCACCGATTCGTCGGAGCCTGCGCCCGCGCCCTTTGACGCCTGCGTGCACACCGGCACGTATTCGTCCAGCGGGCCCGGCGCGATCACCACGCCCGCCGCGTGCACGCCCGTGTGGCGCGACAGCCCTTCGAGCGCCATCGCGTAGTCGAGCAGCTGCCGGTACCGCTCGTCGTTGCGGTACAGCTTCTTGACGTCGGGCACCTGCTCCACCGCTTCCTTCACGGTGAGCGAGAAGTTGGGCTGGTTGGGCACGAGCTTGGCCAGCGCGTCGGTCTCCGCCGGCGTGAAGCCGAGCACGCGCCCCACGTCCTTGATCGCGGCGCGCGACTTCATGGTGCCGAACGTGACGATCTGCCCCACCGACTCCTTGCCGTACTTCTGCCGCACGTACTCGATGACCTCGCCCCGGCGCTCGAAGCAGAAGTCCACGTCGATGTCGGGCATCGACACGCGCTCGGGGTTCAGGAAGCGCTCGAACAGCAGGTCGTACTTGAGCGGGCACACGTCGGTGATGCGGAGCGCGTACGCCACGAGCGAGCCGGCCGCCGAGCCGCGCCCCGGCCCCACCGGGATGCCCATGTCGCGCGCGGCCTTGATGAAGTCGTACACGATCAGGAAGTAGCCGGCGTAGCCGGTCTTCGTGATCACGCCGAGCTCGTACTCCAGCCGCTCGCGCACGTGGTCGGGAAGCGGATCGCCGTACCGCTCCTTCGCCCCCGCCTCGGCGAGCCGCACCAGCAGCTCGTTCTCCGACGACACCCCCGCCGGCAGCGGGAACGACGGCACGTAATACTTCTTCTGGAACTGCAGATCGACCTGGTCGGCGATCGCCAGCGTGTTCGTGAGCACGTCGGGACGGTCGGTGAACCGCTCGGCGATCTCGGGCGCGCTCTTGAAGTACAGCCCGTTGTCGTAGTGCATGCGATCGCGCGAGTCGCGATCCTTGCCCAGCCCGATGCACAGCAGCACGTCGTGCGCGTCATGATCGTCGCGCGACAGGAAGTGCGCGTCGTTCGTGGCGATCACGGGGAGATTCATCTCCGCCGCGAGCGCGAACACCCGCTCGTTGAGCTGCGCCTGCCCCTGCGAGTCGTGGGCCTGCACCTCCAGGTAGTAGCGGTCGCGGAACACGTCGGCGTACCACCCCGCCACCGCGCGCGCGCCGTCGAAATCACCCGTCTCCAGGTGACTCGCGATCTCCCCCGCCAGACACGCCGAGGAGACGATCAGCCCCTCGCTGTACTTGGCCAGCAGCTCCCGGTCCACGCGCGGGCGCGAGTAGAACCCCTCGGTGTATCCCAGCGAGGAGAGCTTGGCCAGGTTCTTGTACCCGGTGTAGTCGCGCGCCAGGAGCACCAGGTGGTAGTACGGCTTGCCGTTCGGCCCGCGGACTCGCTCACGACGGTCGCCGGGGGCAACGTACGCCTCCATCCCGACGATGGGCTTGAGCCCCGCCTTCTTCGCCTTTTCCTGGAATTCCCAGGCGGCGTGCATATTGCCGTGATCGGTGATGGCCAGCCCCGGCTGCTCGAATTCCTGCGCCCGCCGGATCAGGTCGTCGATCCGATTGGCGCCGTCGAGCAGCGAGTATTCCGAGTGGCAATGCAGGTGGACGAAGGACATCCGGGGTAAGATAGCGTCGATTCGAGAGGGGTGCCAAAAGCCATTAAATAGTTGGGACGCAATTGCTTAACGGCAAACCAAGGTTGCCTTGACCGGGGACTACAAGCTTGGTGTGAACTGTCATCAGTAATCAGTGGTCCGTACAAACGGCACACCGAGACGGTCTGTCTTGATGTGCAGTCCGCACGGAACACCGATAACAGTCGACAGATCACACCAAACTCGTATTTCCGCCGTTGACTGCTCACTGCGCACTGCCCACTGCCCACTGCCCACTACCCACCGTAGTCAAAGAATGCGCGTTCTCCGCCTCCTCCTCCGCCTCCTCCTGGTACTCGTCGTCGCCGCGGTCGCCTATCTCGCCATCGCCCCCACCGGCCGCTACCTCCTGCGCGCCGGATGGGAAGAGGGCAAGATCCTCTGGCATCGACGCCCGATCACGGCGATGATCGCCGACTCCACCACGCCGCCGGCCATTCGTGCCAAGCTCCGCGTCGTTCTCGCCGCCCGCGCGTTCGCGCAGGACTCGCTCGGCCTCGCCGCCAAGCAGAGCTTCACCACGTATTCTCAGCTGCAGCATGACACCCTCGTCCTCGTGCTTTCCGGCGCCTACCGCGATCGCCTGCAGCCGGTCACCTGGTGGTTCCCCATCGTGGGGCGCGTGCCGTACAAGGGCTATTTCGACTTCGCCGCCGCGCAGGCCGCCGCGCGCCGCCTCGCCGCCGACGGTTACGACGCCTACGTCCGCCCCTCGCCCGCGTTCAGCACCCTCGGCTTCTTCAACGACCCGCTCCTCTCCACGTCGCTCGACGACGACTCGCTCGACCTCGCGAACACGGTCATCCACGAGCTGACCCACAACACCTTCTACGCGAGCGGCCAGGCCGACTTCAACGAATCGTTCGCCAACTTCGCGGGTGCGCGGGGCGCCGAGCGCTTCTTCCGCTCGCGCGGCGATACGCTGGCCGCGCGGGCGACCGCCGAGCGCTGGGGCGACGAGAAGATCCTGGGCCGCTTCTGGAGCGCGCTGTATCAGTCGCTCGATTCCGCGTATCGCGCGCACCCCGACAGCCGCGACGCGCGCATCGCCGCGCACGACTCGGTCTACGCCCGCGCTCGCGAAACACTCATAACGGTGGTGGGCCCCCAGCTCCGCACCATCGACACGCGCTACCTGGGCCGCGCGCGCCTGGACAACGCCGCCGTACTGGCGCAGCGCATCTACACCACCGACCTCGACGACTTCGACGCCGTGTACGACGCCGAGGGGCGCGACGCCCGGCGCGCGATCGCGCGGATCATCGCCATCGCGAAGTCGCGCCCGGGCGATCCGTTCGGCGCGCTGCGCGACTGGGTCTCAGCGCACGGCGGGGTCGTCGGTGCCGCCGGGGGAGCCGGTGGACCCGGCGCCGCCGGCCCCGCTCCCGCCGCTGCCGCGGGAAAACCGGCCAAGTAGCAGCGCGCGCAGGTCGATGGGCGACTCCGGCACCGGCGGGGGCGCCGTGGCGTCGGGCTTGTCGTCGTCGCCCAGCACCACGCGCTCCATCTGCTCGCGCACGCCGCGGTCGATGAACCGCGAGAGCTGGTCCATGGAGTAGTCCATGCTGCGACGCGACGAGTACACGTTCAGGGGGTACGACACCGCCAGGTGATTGCGGGCGCGCGTCATCGCCACATACATGAGGCGCCGCTCCTCTTCCAGCTCGTCCTCGCTCTCGGCGGCGCGCGCGAGCGGGAACCACCCGTCCACCGCCCAGATCACGAACACGGCGTCCCACTCCTTGCCCTTGGACGAGTGCGCCGTGCTCAGGATGAGCGCGTCGTCCTCGGATTCCGACGCGCCCGTCGCGAGGTCCTGGGTGCTCGACGGCGGGTCCAGCGCCAGCGCGGCCAGGAACGCGGCGCGGCTCGGGTACCCCGCCGAGATCGTGCGGAGCTGGTCGAGGTCGGCGAGCCGCGGGTCGGGGCGGTCGTAGCGTTCGCGCAGGATGTCGTCGTAGAGCTGGCGAATGGCGTCGATCTGCTCGGCCAGCGCGGCGCCGTCGTCGCCGGCGCGGCGCAGCACGCGGAGCAGTCGCGAGAGATTCTGGTGCGCGTCGCGGGCGCGGGGCGGCGGCACGAAGTGCGTGAACGCGTCGGGGTCCCAGGCGCGCTCGGCCATGCTCTGGATCATCGCGCGGGCCGTGACGTCGCCGATCCCCGGCATGAGCATGAAGATCCGGTACCAGCTCACCTCGTCGCGCGGGTTGTCGGCCACGCGCAGGAACGCCAGCACGTCCTTCACGTGCGCGGCCTCGAGGAACTTGAGCCCGCCCCACTTCTCGAACGGGATCTTCCGGTTCGTGAGCTCGATTTCCAGGTCGGCGCTCATGTAGCCGGCGCGGAAGAGCACCGCGATCTCGCGGAGCGGCGTGCCCTGCTCGTGCAGCTCCAGCACGCGGTCGACCACGAACCGCGTCTGCTGCTGCTCGTCGCGCGCCGTCACGAGCCAGGGCTTGTCGCCGCCCACGCGCGCCGTCCACAGGTTCTTCGTGAACCGCTCCTCGGCCCGCGATATCAGCGTATTCGTAACGTCGAGGATCGGCTGCGTGGAGCGGTAGTTCTGCTCCAGCGTGACCAGCCGCGCGCCCGGGAACTGCTGCGGGAACTCGAGAATGTTCCGGAAGTTGGCGCCGCGGAACGAGTAGATGCTCTGCGCGTCGTCGCCCACCACGGTCAGGTTGCGGTGGTCGCGGCACATGCCCCGCAGCACCCGCGCCTGGAGCAGGTTCGTGTCCTGGTATTCGTCCACCAGGATGTGGTCGTACTGGCCGGCGATGCGCGTGGCGAGATCGGGCGACTGCTCGAGCAACAGCGCCCAGAACAGCAGCAGGTCGTCGTAATCCACGAGGTTGCGGTCCGACTTGCGCGCCGTGTAGTCGGCGAAGATGCGCGTCACGTCGTCGGCGTAGTCCACGAACCGCGGGAAGTCCTGGTAGAGGATCTCCTCGATGGCCCGCTCCGTGTTGATGTGGCTGGAGTAGATGGAGTGCAGCGTTTCCTTCTTGGGGAACCGCTTGGACTTCTGCGCGTAGCCCAGCGCGGCGCGCGAGAGCTGCATCAGGTCCTCCGCGTCCCCCTGGTCCATGATCGTGAAGTCCGGGGGGAGGCCGCCCGCGGCGCCGAAGCGGCGCAGCGTGCGGTGCCCCACGCTGTGGAAGGTGCCGCCCTGCACCCGCGCCGTGGCCGAGCCCACGAGGCGTTCCGCGCGGGAGAGCATTTCCTGTGCCGCGCGCCGAGTGAAGGTGAGCAGCAGGATGCGCTCCGGCGGCACTCCCGTATCGATGAGGTGCGCCACGCGGTAGACCAGCGTGCGCGTCTTGCCCGTGCCCGCGCCGGCGATGACCAGCAGCGGGCCCGTGCCGTGCGAGGCGGCGGCGTACTGCTCCTCGTTCAGCTCGGCGCGCAGGTCGCGCGCCGAGGGCGAGACCTCGCGGGGGCGGGGCGGGTAGATGCGCGTCACGGGCGGCGGCCGCGCTCCCTCATTTCTTCGAGGCGTTGCGGAACTTGTTGATCATCCACTGCTCGATGTTGAACCCGCCGTAGCGCTCCTCCTTCCACGGGTCGCCGCGCATGTGGTAGCCGTTGCGCTCCCAGAAGCCGGGCTCGTCTTCGGGAAGGAATTCGAAGCCGCGCACCCACTTGGCGCTCTTCCAGAAGTAGAGGTGCGGCACCACGAGGCGCAGGGGCCAGCCGTGGTCGGGGGACAGCGGGCGCCCGTCGTGGTGCGACGCGAGCAGGTTGCCGGGCCGGTCGAGGTCGGCGAGCGGGAGGTTGGTGGTGAACCCCTGCTCGGCGTGGATCAGCACGTAGGCGGCTTCGGGGCGAGGGCGGACCATGCGGAGCAGGGCCTGGACCGGGATGCCCGTGAAGCGATTGTCGAGGCGGCTCCAGCGGGTGACGCAGTGGATGTCGCAGACCGTGTCTTCCTGCGGGAGGGCCATGAGGTCGTCGAACGACCACGATTGCGGGTGCTCGACCAGTCCGCTGATGTCGAAGCGCCAGGTGGCGAGGTCCACGGCGGGGACGTTGCCGTAGTGGAGGACCGGCCACTTGTCGGTGCGCGTTTGGCCCGGGGGGATGCGGGGTTTGTCGCGGGTGCGGAGGTCGGTGGGTGGCATGCTCGTAAAAAACCGTAGGGCGGTAGGGCCGTAGGGCGGTAGGTTGGCAGGTTGGCAGGTTGGTAGGTTGGGGAAAGTTAAGGGGCGGGGGGAGGGGCGGGGAACAAACGTTTCCTGAAATCGGGGAATGTTCGGGGTTTGGATTGTAGCTGGATCACGACCTGACCGTGACGCGGGAGGGTGCGGGGGTTTTTACCTTGGGAGCGCGTGGTCGTCGATAGGCGTGTTGCCGGGGGTTCTTCGGGAGGAGAGGGGAGGGGGCAGCCGGAGGGGGCATTCAGGAGTCAAAACGTCTGCTCGTTTTGCCTTGACCGCCCTCTGCACAAGGCCTATCTTCAGCCGTTCGTCCGTTCAGGGCGAAGTGTGTCCTGTTACTTCGGAGGCGTTGCCACAGTCTCCAGGTCGTCCTAATAGCGGGACGGCCGTGTGTTGGAAGTGGCACATGGTGTCAGTTGCGACGCCGCGAATTGCAGGTCTTCGTTCACAGCATCACTTCTTCAGGGGGTAAGATGCAGAAGGTATCTCGTTCGATTTTCGCCGGTCTCCTCGTGATCGCTGGCCTCACGGCCTGCGGTGACAAGGTGACGGTGAGTGCGCCCAATCAGGGGTCGTCTTCGACGGCCACGCCTGTGGTGCACAGTGTGACGGTCTCGCCCTCGAGCGTTTCGCTCAAGATTGGTGAGACGGTGCAGCTCGTGGCGACGGTGGACGCCGATGCGGGCCTGGCCCGTACGGTCACCTGGAAGTCGGGTGACTCGAACAAGGCGACCGTGAGCTCGTCGGGTCTCGTGTCGGCCGTGGCTTCGGGCACCGTGGTGATCACGGCGACCTCGACCGCCGACGCGACGGTGGCGGGTGCGGCGACGATCATCGTGGCACCGGTGACGGCGGCGACGATCTCGATCGCCTCGATCGATCAGGGTGGCGTTCCGGCCAACCTGAACGCGGTGGCGGGCCAGCTCGACGTGACGCTGAACGTCGATCAGGGCACGCAGACGATCACCGAGCTCGACCTGATCGTGCACAGCAACGCGACCAACAAGGACACCACGGTCGCGAAGTACACGTTCACGTCGTCCAACAAGGCGGCGGGCTCCAAGAGCTCGGCCCCGATCACGATGAGCTTCAACACCGCGGCGTTCAACGCCACCAGCGGTGCGGTCTCGTTCGTGAACGGTTCGTACACGATCAAGGCTCAGGCCGTGGTCGCCGGGTCCTCGGGCCAGGCGCCGGTGTCGAGCACGATCAACTACACCGTGAACAACGCGGACTTCATGAACGTGACGGCCATGGGCGATACGAGCGCCTCGGGCCGCAATGCGCTTCCGGTCGGTACGCTCTGGCAGGGTGGCAAGGTGAACATCAGCCTGGTGCCGGTGCTCTACTCCGGCGCGACGCTGACCTCGGCCACGGTTTCGGCTGACCCGGCGTTCACGAACACGGCCGCGCAGACGGTCACGACGTTCCCGACCACGGTCAGCTTCGCGGTGGGCAAGGACACGCTCACCAAGCCCAGCTACCAGGCGGCGGCGACGGCGATCTACAGCAACGGCACGCCGTTCCCGGCTGTCTTCGTGCCGGCGCTCAATGTCGACAACGAAGCGCCGGCTGCGCCGACGCTTCTGCAGGTCAGCAATGCGAAGGGCGTGGTCGGCCAGTGGATCGGTGCGGGCTACTCCTTCGGCAACAGCACGGACTACAAGGCGGCGAACGGTGACTCGGCCTTCACGGGCGCAGTCCCGGGCGTCGGCCTCGGCGGCGCGAAGTTCTACGCCTTCCCGAAGGCTTCGTTCACGGCGCTGGGCGCTCCGGCGGCCGGCTCCAAGTGCGTCACCACGGGCGGCACGCTGGTCGCCACCAGCGCCGATCTGGCGCAGTCGGCTCCGGCTGACTCGACCACGTACAACCTGCGCGCGCTGCAGTACGACAAGCTGGGCAACGTCCGCTGCATGGACCTCGCCCTGAACTTCGGCGTGGACGTCAATCCGCCGGTGAACGCGAAGTACAGCAATGCGGGCGCTGGCACGAACGCGGGCGGTGTGAACCCGCTCCTGGCCGGCACCAACGTCGGTTACAACAACACGGACTTCGTTGGCTTCCAGCCGACCGCGGTTGACTCGATCTCGGGCTTCAACCTCGCGACGGACGTGACCCAGAAGGTCTCGGTGAACGACGTGACGACCCCGGCCACCACGTGCTCCATTGGCACGACGGCCAACGGCTGCACCGTGACTTCGGGCGCTGGTGTGCTCTTCCCGGTGACCGGTACCGGCGGTCTGAACGATGAAGGCTACTACACGATCGCTGCGTCGATCGCCGACCGCGCGGGCAACTCCGTTGCGCTGCCCGGCACGATGATCGCCATCGACCGTACGGCCCCGGTGAGCTCCGGTGGCGTGGCCATCCCGGCCGCGCTCGTCGGCGGCGCTTCGGTCAGCCTCCAGAGCACGATCACGGACAACATGACCCTGATGAGCGGCGGTGGCTCGGTGCAGTACACCAGCGGCCTCATCATCAACTACGATGCGTCGAGCAGCTTTGCCTCGGCCGGCACGTTCGGCACGCTGAACAAGACCGGTACGGCGACGCTCGGTGTGCCGTGGCTCATCTCCGACCTCCAGCCGGGTAACGGCGCTACGGATCCGATCGCGCAGTTCAACGTCCGCGGTACGGACGAAGTCGGCCTGAGCGGTGCCAATCCCGTGGTCATCCCGGTGTCGAACATCACGACGGGCGCGGGCACGGGCGCCGGCACGAACGGCGAATGGACGGCGGCCGACTTCACCAGCTTCACGGTGACGAACGCTGCCAAGACCATCTCGGTGGGTACCGGCACCAACGCTCGCTCGGTCGTCCTGACCGCGAACGTCGCCCTGCCGGCCAACGTTGGTCTGCCGTTCAGCCAGGTGTGCTTCTACTACCAGGATCCGTATGCGGTGACCACGGCCCCGGCGCCGACCTTCCAGGCTGAGTACAAGCCGACCGGTCTGTGCGTCTTGTCGCCTGCCACGTCGGACAACACCAACTGGGTGTACACCTCGGGCGCTTGGACGCCGCCGGCGTCGCTGTACAACGGCGCTCCGGTTGCGGTCAACCTCATCGCGATCGGCTTCGGCCAGAACGGCCACGCCTCGTACACCGCGGTGAACGCCAACATCACGGTCGACAACTAAGCGTCGCCGTAGATCAGTAACGAACTGGGCCCGGTCGAAACTGACCGG
>JAGWRB010000077.1 GCA_028876725.1 Gemmatimonadota bacterium | reverse complement strand
GTGGACGCCGCGGCGGCCAAGATCGCCGGCCTGACGGACATCCACGGCGCGTACGTGGGCGGCTTCACCACCGACAACGGGCCGAGCCCGGCGGAAAAGGCCGGCCTGCAGCCCGCGGACGTCATTGTCACGGTGGACGGCCAGTATGTACGCGACGTCGCGTCGCTGCAGCGGTTGATTCGCAACTACGAGCCGGGCCAGACGGTGAAGCTCGGGGTGATGCGCTACGGCAAGCAGCTCACCATTCCGGTGAAGCTGGGCGAGCCGCCCGCGACGCCGAACACGGCGGTGGCCGAGAACGCCTCGACGACTGGCGACGCGTCCAGTGGGGCCAAAGCCGAGTCGACGCTGGGCATCTCGGTGGCGCCGCTGACGGAGGACGTGGTGAAGTCCGACTCGATTCCGTCGGACTACGCGCACGGCTTGCTGGTCACGCAGGTGTCGCCGAACGGGCCCTCGTACCCGGATCCGTCGGCGGTGAGTTCGGGCCTGCTGCCGCGCAGCGACATCATCGTGCGCAGCCTGTACCCGAAGCGTATGGACATCAAATCGCTCCAGGACCTGAGCGCGGCCGTAAAGGGAGTGAAGTCGGGCGATTATCTGCAGCTGTTCGTGTACAACGTGCGAACGGCGCAGACGCGGCCAGTCAATATTCAGATTCCATGACGAGCGGTAGGGCCGTAGGACTGTAGGGCCGTAGGGATTTGGAAAGGGGGCCGGCGCAATGCCGGCCCCCTTCCTTATTCCCCGCCGTTTTGCTGTTTCGCCGTTTTGCTGTTTCGCCGTATCCCCGCATCGCCGTTTCGTCGTGTCGCCGTCTCGGTCCTGCGTGGTTTCGGCCGTGCGTCGTTTCGGTCCTGCGTGGTTTCGGCCGTGCGCCGTTTCTCCGTGACGCCGTTTCGTGTCTTGCGTAGTATTGTAGTCACGCGAGAGTGGCGTAATTGGTAGCCGCGCAGGACTTAGGATCCTGTGCCGCAAGGCGTGGGGGTTCGAGTCCCCCCTCTCGCATCCCCGCCCGTTCCGGGCCGCCCGCCGCCGGCGTGCCCGGCGCCCCTCCCTAGGCCCCCCTCCCCCCGGGGGTTAGCTTTCGGGACACCGTACGTCTGCCCTCCGCCCCCGCCCATTGGGGTCGGGCCGGCCAGACGCCGGACCCTTCAACGACCCATGGAAATCCAGATCACGACCAAGAAGAGCGGCGGCGTGGAACGGCTGCTCGCCGTCACCGTCCCCGCCGATGAAGTGAAGGCCGTGGAGAACACCACGGCCCGCCGCTACGCGTCCAGCGTCCGCCTGCCGGGCTTCCGTCCGGGCAAGGCGCCGCCGGACCTCGTCAGGAAGCGCTACAAGGATGCGATCCGGCAGGAAGTCATCGAGCGCGTGGTGCAGGAGGCCTACAAGCAGGTGCTCGACACGGAGAACCTGAAGGTGGCCGCGCAGCCGCACATCCACGACCTCAAGTTCAACGACGGCGAGCCGATGACCTTCGAGCTGCACCTCGAGGTGCGCCCGGAGATCGACCTCTCCAAGATCGAGGGCTTCACCGTCACGCGCACGGCGCCGGCGGTCAACGACACGGCGGTGGACGAGCAGATCGAGCAGCTGCGCGATCAGCGCGCGAGCTGGGCGCCGGTGCTCGAGCGCCCCCTGCCCGGCGACATGGTGACGGTGCTGCTGGCCACGGCCGAAGAGGGGGGCGAGATCCCCGAGGGGCGTGAGTACACCATCGTGCTGGGCGGCGGGCAGGCCATTCCCGGCATCGAAGAGTTGGTCATGGAAATGGCGCCCTCCGAGACCAAGGAGCAGGGCGTCCGCTGGCCCGACGATTTCCCCGACGAGACCCAGCGGGGGAAGACCAAGCCCGTGCGCGTGGTGCTGCAGGAGGTCAAGCGCAAGTCGCTGCCCGCGCTCGACGACGCGTTCGCGCGCGAAGTGGGCGACTTCGACTCGCTGGAGACGCTCCGGACCACGGTGCGCAAGGATCTCGAGGAGCACGCGGTACGCGAAGCCGACGCGGGCGTACGCGCGCAGCTCATCGAGCAGATTGCCGCGGCGAACACGTTCGAAGTGCCGCCGAGCTGGGTCAATCAGATGATCCAGGCGTATCTCGAGGTGTATCAGGTGCCCGAGGACGAGCGCGACCGGTTCCTGGCCGAGTTCCAGCCGGTGGCCGAGCGCCAGGTGCGCCGCGACCTGATCATCGACACCATCGCGGAACGCGAGCACCTGGCGGCCTCCGAGGCCGACGTGGACGATCGCGTGGCCGAGGTGGCGCAGAAGCGCGGCGCCGAGCCGGGCCAGGTGTACGCGTCGCTGCAGAAGGCGGGACGACTCAAGGAAATCGAGCGCAGCATCACCGAAGACAAGGTCTTCGGGTGGCTGCTGGAACGGAACACCGTGGAGCAGGCGAACTGATGAGCAACGCACCCATGTCGACGATCTATCCTCCCTACGTCATCGAGCGGTCGAGCCGCGGCGAGCGCAGCTACGACATCTTCTCGCGGCTGCTCATGGACCGCATCATCTTCCTCGGCACGCCGGTGAACGACGACGTGGCGAACATCATCATCGCGCAGATGCTGTTCCTGCAGGCCGACAATCCGGAGCGGGACATCCATCTGTACATCAACTCGCCGGGCGGCAGCGTGTCGGCGGGGCTCGCGATCTACGACACGATGCAGTACCTGAAGGCCCCGGTGAACACGATCTGCATGGGGATGGCGGCGAGCATGGGCGCGTTCCTGCTGGCGGCCGGCCGCAAGGGCAAGCGGTTCGCCCTGCCGCACTCGCGGATCATGATCCACCAGCCCTCGCAGTCGGGGGGCGGCGGGACGGCGTCGGACATCGAGATCCAGGCCAAGGAAATCCTGTATCTCCGCTCCAAGCTCAACGAGCTGATGGCCAAGCACACCGGCCAGAGCATCGAGCAGGTGGAGAAGGACACCGACCGCGACCGGTTCATGTCGGCCGACGAGGCCAAGGAATATGGGCTTGTGGATACCGTGATCACGAGTTCCACGGAAATCACCGGGAACGGGAGCGGCCCGTCGGGGTCCGAGAAGAAGTAAGTGGGCAAACCCCCGATACGAGGCTCGTGAAAACCTTCACGAGCCTCGGTCGTCAGTTCCTTGACCCGCGGCGCGCCCACCGAGTATCGTGAGTCAGGAGCCCCGGGGCCGGGGCGCACATCACCATCGTAGTAGAGTGTCCAGCATGTCCCACGACAAACACCTGCGCTGCTCGTTCTGCGGAAAGTCCAAGGATTCGGTCCGGAAATTCATTTCGGGCCCGTCCGTGTACATCTGCAACGAGTGCATCGCCCTGTGCAACGAGATCCTGGCGGAAGACGAGGAGCGCGAGGTCGCGGAAGCGATCACGCAGGTGCCCACGCCGCAGGAGATCAAGGACATCCTGGATCAGTACGTGATCGGGCAGGAGCGGGCCAAGAAGGCGCTGTCGGTGGCGGTGTACAATCACTACAAGCGCATCAACTCGGCGTCGTTGCGCGACGACGACGTGGAGCTGGACAAGTCGAACATTCTGCTCATCGGCCCCACGGGCGTGGGCAAGACGCTGCTGGCGCAGACGCTGGCGCGCATCCTGGACGTGCCGTTCACCATCGCCGACGCCACCACGCTCACCGAAGCGGGGTACGTGGGCGAGGACGTGGAGAACATTCTGGTGCGGCTGCTCCAGGCGGGCGACTTCAACGTCGCCGAGTGCGAGCGCGGCATCGTGTACATCGATGAAATCGACAAGATCGCGCGGAAGTCCGAGAACCCGAGCATCACGCGCGACGTCTCGGGCGAGGGTGTGCAGCAGGCCCTGCTCAAGATTCTCGAGGGCACCGTGGCGAGCGTGCCGCCGCAGGGCGGGCGCAAGCATCCGCAGCAGGAATACATCCAGATCAACACCAAGGACATCCTGTTCATCTGCGGCGGCGCCTTCGACGGGCTGGAAAAGATCATCGAAGCGCGTACGGGCAAGCGGCAGATCGGGTTCGGTGGGCCGGAAACGATCGTCACGTCGAACGCGCCGAGCAAGACGCCGTTCGCCGAGGTGGAGCCAGACGACCTGCTCCGCTACGGGCTGATCCCCGAGCTGGTGGGGCGCCTGCCGGTGACCGTGGCGCTCGACAACCTGGACGAGGACGCGCTGGTGCGCATCCTCAAGGAACCGAAGAACGCGCTCACCAAGCAGTACACGAAGCTGTTCGAACTCGAAGAAGTGAAGCTGACGTTCGAGGATACGGCGTTGCGCGCGATCGCGGCCAAGGCGCTCAAGCGCGGCACGGGCGCGCGCGGCCTGCGGGCGATCCTCGAAGAGATCCTGACCGACGTGATGTTCGACCTCCCCACGCGGCAGGACGTGGAAGAGGTGAAGCTCACCGAGGGCTCGGTGCTGCACGGCGCGCCGCCGCTGCTGGAAATCGCCCCGCAGAGGAAGAAGAAAGAGGCGTGAGGCGGTGAGGCGGTGACTACGAAGGCGGCGGGGGCCGAGATGGCTCCCGCCGCCTTCTGCTTGCCCCCGGGGCTTCGCCGGTTCCGCGCGGTTTGCCGCGTTACGGCCCACGGCCCACTGCTTCACTGCCCCCACCCCGGCCCCAATCCAGTATCTTACAGGCATGCCCCTGACGACTCCCGACGGCGACCGCATTCCCGTCGGCAAGCGGCTGCCCGTGCTCCCGCTGCGCGACGTGGTGTTCTTTCCCTACATCGTCATGCCGCTCCTGGTGGGTCGGCGGGCGTCGCTGGCCGCGGCGGATGCCGCGGTGCCGGCGGAGGGCGGCGATGGCGACGGACAGTACCTCCTCGCCGTCACGCAGAAGAACGCCGAAGCCGACGAACCCGCTGCCGCCGATCTCTACCGGGTGGGCGTGGTGGTGCGGATTCTCCAGCGCACCGCGCTCCCCAACGGCGCCACGAAGCTGCTGCTCGAAGGAGTGGCCCGCGCCCGCGTGACGCGCTTCGGGTCGAGCGGCGGGTTCCTGCGCGCCACGGTGGCCGACGCCGAGACCTACGCCTCAGCACTCGGCGGCCCGGCGGCCGCGCTCGCCAGGCGCGTGATGTCGCAGTTCGAGGAGTACGTGGCCCTGCAGCGGCGGATCCCGGGCGAGGTCGTTTCGGTGATCCAGAACGCGCCGTCGCCGGCCCGCCAGGCGCTCGCCATCGCCGCGCACCTGGGGCTCGCCCCCGACGCCCGGCAAGCGCTGCTCGAAGCCGATTCGCTGGACGAGCTGCTCCGCCGGCTCGACGCGACGCTCACCGGCGAGATCGAGCTGCTGGGCCTCGAGCAGAAGATCGAGCAGGACGTGCGCGGGTCGCTGTTTCAGAACCAGCGCGAGTTCTACCTGCAGGAGCAGCTCAAGGCGATCCACCGCGAACTCGGGCAGGACGACGACGATCTGGCCGAACTGGAAGCGCAGGTGGAGCGCAAGAAGCTGCCCGACGGCGTGAAGACGCGCGTGATGCGCGAGATTCGCAAGATGCGGCGCATGTCGCCCATCGCGCCTGAGACCACGGTGTCGCGCAACTTCGTGGATTGGGTGCTCGCCCTGCCCTGGACCGCCCGCACCGACGACGTGCTCGACGTGGCGCACGCGCGGCGCGTGCTCGACGAGGACCACTATGGCCTGGAGCCGGTGAAGGACCGCATCCTCGACTTCATCGGCGTACTGTCGCTGGTGGGAAAGATGGAGGGTCCGATTCTCTGCCTGGTGGGCCCGCCGGGGGTGGGCAAGACGTCGCTGGGCCGCTCGGTGGCGCGCGCGCTCGGCCGCAAGTTCGTGCGCATGTCGCTGGGCGGCGTGCGCGACGAGGCGGAGATTCGCGGGCACCGGCGCACGTACATCGGATCGATGCCGGGCCGGGTCTTGCAGGCGATGCGGCGCGCCGAGGTGATGAACCCGGTGATCCTGCTCGACGAGATCGACAAGCTGGGACAGGACTACCGCGGCGATCCCGCGGCGGCCCTGCTCGAGGTGCTCGACCCCGAGCAGAACCGCGCGTTCAACGATCACTATCTGGAGCTGGACTACGACCTGTCACAGGTGCTGTTCATCACCACCGCGAACTACCTGCCGCGCATTCCCGAACCGCTGCGCGACCGCATGGAGGTCATTCAACTTCCTGGATATCTGGACCAGGAGAAGCTGGCCATCGCTCGGCAGTTCCTGGTGCCCAAGCAGCTCCGCGCGAACGGGCTGGAACCCGAGCGCGTGACCTGGGAGCCCGACGTTCTGCCGGCCATCGTGCACGAGCACACCCGCGAGGCCGGCGTGCGCGAGTTGGAGCGCAAGCTCGCCCGCGTGGCGCGCAAGCTCGCGCGGCGCCGAGCCGAGCAGCCCGCGCGTGGGGCCGCGAACGACGTGGTGCGCGTCGCGGACCTCAAGGAACTCCTCGGCCCCGCCCCGTTCGATCCCACCGCGGTCACGCTCGAAGACAAGATCGGCGTGGCGATGGGGCTCGCGTATTCGCCCATGGGCGGGGACGTGCTGGAAATCGAGGTCAGCGCCGTGCCCGGCCGCGGCAAGCTGCAGCTCACCGGCACGCTGGGCGACGTGATGAAGGAGTCGGCCAGCGCGGCGCTCAGCTACACGCGTGCGCGCTCCTCGGCGCTGGGCATCGACCGGCGCGTCACGCGGTCGCGCGACCTGCACATTCACATCCCCGACGGGGCCACGCCCAAGGACGGTCCGTCGGCGGGCATCGCCATCGCCACCGCGATCGCCAGCGCGCTCACCGGCGTGCCGGTGCGCGGTGACATCGCGATGACCGGCGAGGTGACGCTGCGCGGGCGCGTGCTGCCCATCGGCGGGCTGCGCGAGAAGGCCGTGGCGGCGCACCGCAACCGCATCTTCCACGTGATCATCCCGCAGCAGAACCTGCGCGACGTGGAGGAGCTGCCCGACGAGGTGCGTTCGGCAGTGCGCTTCCACCCCGTGAAGACGATGGACGAGGTGCTGCGCCTCGCGCTCGCCGGCGCGCCGTACGCGGGTGACGCGCCGTCGGCGGCGGCGTTGCACCAATGAGCCCCGCTGCCGGCGCCGCCGATCCGATGGTGATCCGGTCGGTGGAGTTTCTGGGGCCCATGGCGTCGCCTGGCGGATGGCGTCCCGCGTCCGCGCTGCCCGAAATCGCGTTTGCCGGGCGGTCGAACGTGGGCAAATCGTCGCTGCTGAACACGCTGGTGCGGCGCAAGAAGCTGGCGCGCGTGAGCCATACGCCCGGGCGCACGCGCGAGATCAACTTCTTCGCCATCAACGGGCAGTTCACGCTCGTGGACCTGCCGGGTTACGGCTACGCGCGCATCTCCAAGGAGCGGAAGGCCGAGTGGCGCCCGCTCATCGAGGGGTATCTGACCTCGAGCGCCGCCCTC
>JAGWRB010000076.1 GCA_028876725.1 Gemmatimonadota bacterium | reverse complement strand
TTTCGCGTCGCCGAGCCATCCACGGTGAGCGTCGTGGACCAGAGCTGCGGCGTGCCGTCCGGGTTGGCGATCCAGAGTGGATGAAAGCGCCCGACCGCGTCGGCGGCGAGCCCCATCGTGTGGCCGCCGTGGAAGGCGAACCACGGGATGGACAGCGTGTTCGTGGTCTGAGGTTTCAGATCGTAGTCGCCGTCGCCGAACAGGGGCACGCGTTCGCCGCGCGCGGGGTCGTAGTCCACCGGTGACGCCGCGACACTCGGCGTGAAGGTCTCGCCGCCGTCGAGCGACGCGCGGAAGCGCAGCGACCAGCCCAGGTTGTCGTCGTGATCGCGGCGGTCGAGCCAGCTCACCCCCACCACGCCGCGATCGTTCACGGCCACGACGCCGTGAATGTCATCGGGTCCATTGAGCGCGCGACCCGCCTGTCGCGGCGCGTCGTCGTCAATCTGCCGCGGGCGCGCCCACGTCCTTCCGCTGTCGGCGGAATAGGCGAGCATCACCGTCGAGCGGCCCGAGGTGCGCGACTCCCACACCGCATACAGCCGGTCGCGGAAGGGACCGCCGGTGCCGTCGACGGCGAGCGTGGTGTAGTAGCTGCCGTTGGGCTCCATGTCCACGAACCAGGGGGCGATGGTGGACGTGTCCATCTGCAGCGGCCAGTTGAGGCGCTGCACACGCACCCGCACCAGGCGGATGAACCCCGGCTGTTCGACGCGGAAGTTCGGCGCGGCCGGCCCCGGCGGCGGCGTGTATACGGGAACGGGAATCGCGAGCGTCCCGTCGGCGAGCAGCGCGCCGGGGCCGACGTTCACCACGTGCACGTGCTCGCCCATCGACACCGTCTGGCTCGCGAACGTCTTGCCGCCGTCGCGCGAATAGCCGACGCGAATCGTGTTCGGCGTGTCGCCCATGCCGTAAAGAAAGATCCCGCCCTGCGCCGGGCCGGGCCGGCGGTCCACGACGATGAAGCTTCGCTCGGCGTGCGTGGCGCGGGCGATCATGGTCCAGGTGCGGCCGCCGTCGGCGGAGCGGTCGAGGCGATCGTAGCTGTCGGGGAAGTCGGGGCCGCGTCCTTCAGAGAGTGCGTATGCCGAGTGGCCCGGTCCGTAGCGGCAGTCGGGGTCCCAGCTCAGGTGGCCGTCGCCGCCCTGCGTTTCGAGCGTGCGGCGCCAGGTGCGTCCCGAGTCGACGGACGTGTAGGTGACGACGTCGCTCGTCGGGGATCGCAGCGGATACACCATCGAGCAGGCCAGGAGTTCGCTCGCGTCGGCGGGGTTGGCGTCGATCTCCACTTCGCCGTGCGGATCGTGGGGCATGTCGGCGCTCACGTGGGCGCTGGCGCCCACGTGTATCAGAGCCGCAGTGGGGCGGCCGGACTGGGCGACGGCGGGAGCCGCCGCGGCGACGATAAGCAGGAGGCCTCCGACGACGTTCCGGATGCGCGGGCGGGGTCTGTTCACGGACGGTCCTGTGGGTGCGGGAGCGGCATCGGGGAGTGGCGGGATGGGCTCAACTTGCCGACGGCGTGTCCACGATACCATACTCTCGGCCATGAACTCAACCATTCGCCCCTGGATGCGCCTGCCCTCGGCTTCGCTTGCGATGCTGTTGCTGGCGGCGATGCCGCTGGCCGCGCAGGGGAGCGGCCGCGGTGGCCCGGGCCCGCAAGGGCACCCCTACGATCCCAGCACCACCGACGCGCCGCCGGTCGTGACGCATCATTCGATTGAGGTCGGCGGCAAGACCTACTCGTACACGGCGACGGCGGGACGCCTGCCGGTGCCGGATGCGGAGGGTAAGACCGAAGCCCACATCTTCTTTGTGGCGTATACACTGGACGGCCAGAAGGACGACAGCCAGCGTCCGCTCTCCTTC
The DNA here is from genome assembly GCA_028876725.1 of Gemmatimonadota bacterium. Classification (GTDB taxonomy): domain Bacteria; phylum Gemmatimonadota; class Gemmatimonadetes; order Gemmatimonadales; family Gemmatimonadaceae; genus JAGWRI01. The sequence continues at coordinate 8,812 of JAGWRB010000076.1, read as the reverse complement.
ATTTACAATGGCGGCCCGGGCGAGCCGGCGATCTGGGTGCACGTGGGCGGGTTCGGCCCAAAGCGGATCGTGCTTCAGGACAACGGCGCGCTGCCGCCGCCGCCCTACAAGATGGTGGACAACCAGGAGACCTGGCTGCCGTTCACCGACATGGTGTTCATCGACCCCGACGGCACCGGCTACAGCCGGGCGGTGTCGGAGAAGGCGCTCGCCGCGACGTCGGGGGTGGCGGGTGACCTGCAGTCGCTGGGCGAGTTCATCCGTCTGTATCTCACCAAGTACGATCGGTACAGCTCGCCGCTCTATCTGGCGGGCGAGAGCTACGGCACCTTCCGGTCGGCGGGGCTGGCGGGATACCTGGCGCAGCGCGGCATCGCGCTGAACGGGGTGATGCTGCTGTCGAGCGTGCTCGACATGCAGACGCTCGGCGAGTCCACCGACAACGACCTGCCGAACGTGCTGTTCATGCCCACGTACACGGCCACCGCCTGGTACCACAAGAAGCTGCCGCCCGACCTGCAGAAGCTTTCGCTCAAGGAGGCGGTGGCGCAGTCGGAGCACTGGGCGACGACGGACTACATGCACGACCTCTATGAGGGGGACGCGCTGCAGGGCGCGGAGCGACAGCAGGCCGTTGACCAGATGGCGCGCTACACCGGACTGCCGGCGCAGTTGATCGACGACTACAACCTGCGCGTCAGTTCGTCGCTGTTCGACGCCACGCTGCTGCAGGGTCAGAAGCAGTCCGTGGGGCGGCTGGACGGCCGCATGGTGAGCTTCAACCGCACGCCCGGGACGCAGCGGAACGATTTCGACCCCAGTTGGGTGCAGCGCCCGGTCTACACGCAGATGTTCACGCAGTACGTGCGTGACGATCTGGGCTACAAGACCGACGATGTGTACGGCGGCGGTATCGCGGGCTGGAACTACGACGGCTACGGCAACAACATGAGCGAGCTGCTGGAGAGCGCCTTCGCGAAGAATCCGTACATGAAGCTGCTGCTCGCCACCGGCTACTACGACTTCGCCTGTCCATTCTTCGAGGCGGAGTACAGCATGCACCACCTCTTCCTGCCGCCGGATATCCAGAAGAACATCACGGTGACACATTACGAGGTGGGGCACATGATTTATCAGGACGACATCGCGCGCAAAGCGCTGGAGAGCGACGTTCGCAGCTTCATCGCCAACTCCGATCACGCCAAGGCGATGGACCTCGAGCCCAGGTAGCGCAACGCTGGCATCCCCGGCGGCGAAGGATGGCTGCCGGGGTGACCGAAAGCCAAAGCAGTTCCGGCGCAGACGAGGACCAACACGAACGAAAAACGGGCCGCCAATCGGCGGCCCGTTTCTGTTGGTTTTCATTCTGTATTGCCCCTCCTGGGATCGAACCAGGACTCTCCTGATCCAGAGTCAGGCGTGTTGCCAGTTACACCAAGGGGCAGCAAACCTCGACACACACTCAGCGCGTCGAGGCCCTCAAAGTTAGTTTTCACCCCAGGCAAAGGCAACCCTTCCGGGCCCACTCCAGAGCCGAGCTTAGTCCTGTTCACGCCTAGACTTACGCGCCGCCTGCTCCGCCCTGCGGCCACCCGCCGCGCCTCGCACGCGGCCGGACTGCTGGTCGCGCTCGCGCTAGGCGCCTGCCGCCAGGGCGCGATCCCTTTCGGCGGCACCGCCCCCGGCGCCCGCGCGCGCGTGGAGGACGCCTTCACCGCCCTGCGCGAGCGATACGTGAACATCCATCACGGCCCGCGCTACACGTACGTCCGCGACCGCCTCTCGAGCACCGCCCTCGTGCCCTCGCGCGTGTTCAACGACTCGGCGGTGTGGACCAGCCGCCCCGATGCCCTCACGCGCACCTTCGAGCTCCGTGAATTCGTGACCCCCGAAGGCGTCACCGAGCAGGAGGTCGTAGACTCGGCGCCCTACCCCGAACGCCTGGGCGACGCGAAGCACGTGGTCACGCTGCGCAAACTCGGCGACGACGACTACGCCTGGGACACCGACATCGCCATCGCCTTCGGCACGATCCGCGCGCGCGACGTGGGCGACGGCATCGGCGCGCTCCTCACCTCGGCCGCCGGCCGCCCCGACGACGCCATCCGCGCCGACTACCGGCAGGCCTTCCCGCGCACCGCGGAGGTGCTGGGCCAGCTCTTCTCGCTGGACTCGCTGCGCTCCGTGCCCCAGCCCGACGGCTCGGACCTGGTGTCGCTGCACCTCACGCTCCACCCCGACGGCCTGGCCGCCCGCTACCCCGCCTTCGCCGCCTACATGGACCGGTACGTGGGCCCCACCCATTATGATTTTCATATGTCCGGCCGCGGCGGCGCCGACTACTTCACGGCGACGTCCGTAGGCCCGCCGGTGGTGGTGCGGGCGCGGGTGCGGGGACACGAGTTCCTGCCGCTCGCCGGCGGCGACACGCCGCTCCCCGATTCGCTCGTCCTGTCGGGCTCCTTCTCCACCAAGATCTCGCTGTTCACGGTGGGCGTGCACCACTTTACCTCGGACTTCGTCATCGGCCGCTCGGCGCACGAGCGCTCGGTCACGGTGCACTTCGGCACCGAACCCGACTGGCGCCTCCCGCTGGCCGCGGGCCACCTGTTCCACGGCCCGCTCCGCCGCCCCTTCCAGGGCCAGGGCATGTGGTACCAGGTCGCCGTGCGCGACACCGCCGGCGCGCAGACGATTCTCAGCCGGCGCTCGCACGCCGAAGTGCACGTGAGCGCGATCATGCGGTTCATGGGCGGGCTCATCTCACGCGTCCTGCTCGACCAGAACGGCGACGTGGAACGCCAGGAGTTCGCGTTCTTCGGTCACACCTTCGACGCGATGCGCGCGGACTTCGGCGCGCTCCTGCCCCCAAACTGAAATCGCCGCGAGCCCCGAAGGGCCGCGGCGATGCGATTATCGTTTGCCACGCGCGCCGTCATTGGAACTCTCCGTCCTACCGAACGGCGGCGGGCAATCTATTGTGTGCGAGTTGCCTCGCGAATGGAGCTGAGGGGGATCGAACCCCTGACCTCTGCAGTGCGATTGCAGCGCTCTCCCAGCTGAGCTACAGCCCCGAAAGGCCCGAGATGCCGGAATAAGCAGCTGCCCGTTCGCACCCGGGTTCCTACGGAAACGGCCCCGCGTGCGGGGCCGCTCGACTGAACGAATGGTAGCCGGTCGGCCCCCCTACGTCAAGTTGACGACCCGCATGCGCTTAGGTCACACCCTGTCCCCCCGTCCCGAACGCGGTTAGCATCCGCCCATGTTCCGAGACCTCCGCCCTGAAGCCGTCCACGCCGCCGCCCAACGCATCGCCGGCCACGTGGCCCGCACGCCGCTGGTCCAGAGCGCCCCGCTGTCCGCCAGGGCCGGCGGCGAGGTCTATCTCAAGCTCGAAAACCGGCAGACCACGGGGTCGTTCAAGCTGCGCGGCGCACTCAACGCGCTGGCCACCCTGCCCCCAGACGCGCAGCGCCGCGGAGTCGCCGCCTCGTCGGCCGGCAACCATGGCCTGGGCGTTGCGTACGCCGCCAAGTCGCTCGGCATCACCGCCACGATCTTCGTGCCGAGCACGGCGCCCGAGGTGAAGAAGTCGGGGATCCGTGCGCTGGGTGCCACGCTCGACGACACGCAACCCGACTACGACGCCGCGATGGCCGCCGCCAAGGCGTTCGCCGCCGAGCGCGGACTCACGTTCATCAATCCGTGCCTGGGCGACGCGCTGCTTGCGGGCCAGGGCACGGTGGCGCTCGAGATCCTGGAGGAGCTGCCGGCGCTGCGCACGCTGGTGGTGTGCGTGGGGGGCGGCGGGCTGCTGGGCGGCTGCGCGTCGCTCGTACGGCGCGAGGCGCCGGCGGTGCGCATCGTGGGCGCGCAGAGCGACCAGACGGCGGCCATGGCCCGATCGCTGGAGGCGGGGCGCGTGGTGGAGATTCCCGTGACCCCCACCCTCGCCGACGGCCTCGCCGGCCAGATCGACGACGAGGCGCTCGACATCGGTCGCCATGCACTCGACGATATCGTGCTCCTCACCGAAGAGGAAATTGCGCGCGCCATTGCGTGGCTGCACGCGGAGCACGACCTCAAGGTGGAGGGCGCGGGCGCCGTGGCCACGGGCGCGGTGCTGTTCGGCAAGGCGCGCCTCGAATTCCCCGCGGCGGTGATCGTGAGCGGGGGGAATATTGATGAGGCACGGTTCCATCAAATCGTAGGTCGGTAGGCTGGCAGGTTCGTAGGTTGGCCACCCAACCTACCGACCTACCAACCTGACAACCTACGGTCTTGTATATTGGGCAGTCATGTCCCTCTCCCTCGTCCTCCTCGGCACTTCCGCGTCGCGCCCCACGGTGGAGCGCAACGTGTCGTCCGCCGCGCTCGTGCGCGAGGGCGAGACGATCATGTTCGATTGCGGCGAGGGAACGCAGCGCCAGATGATGCGCTACGGCGTGTCGTTCGCCCTGCGCGACATCTACTTCACGCACTTCCACGCCGACCACGTCATTGGGCTCATCGGGCTCATGCGCACGATGGCGCTGCAGGGACGCACCGAGGAGATGCGGCTGTTCGGCCCGCGCGGCGCCGGCCGCCACCTCAAGCGCGCCAAGGAGTTTGGCGTGGACCGGATCACCTTCCCCGTGGAGATCGTGGAGCTCGAGCCGCTGCAGACGGTGGCGTACGGCGAATTCGAGATCGCCGCGTTCCCCGTGGACCACGGCCCCTCAGCGTCGTTCGGCTACGCGCTGGTGGAACACGTGCGCAAGGGACGCTTCAACCCCGAGCGCGCGCGTGAGCTCGGCGTACCCGAGGGCCCGCTCTGGGGACAGATCCATCGCGGCCAGGCGGTGACGCTCGACGACGGCCGCGTGATCGAGCCCGCGGAGCTCGTGGGGCCGCAGCGCGCCGGACGCCGCGTGGTGATCACCGGCGACACGCGCCCCTGCGAGGCGACGATCGAAGCCTCGCGCGACGCCGACCTGCTGGTGCACGAGGCCACCTTCGCCGACGAGGAAGCCGAGCGCGCGCGCGAGACGGGACACTCGACGGCGCGCGAGGCGGCGCAGGTGGCCGCGCAGGCGGGCGCGCGCCGGCTCGTGCTCACGCACCTCTCGGCGCGCTACTCACACGATGCGTCGGATCTCCTGCGCGAAGCGCGCGAGGAGTTCCGGCACGTGACGGTCGCGAAGGACGGCATGGAGATTGACGTCCCGTTCCGCGACGCCGAGGGGTCAGTTACGCCCGACGTGTGAGGCGGCCGAACGCCACACGTTGGCCACGGGATCGGGGCGCCACACCGGCATCGAGCGGCGGAAGAGCCGCGCCAGCGTCTGCTGATCGAGCGACTGCTCCACGAGCTTCGGATCGAGGCGGCTGGTGACGCTGCGGGCCTCGGGCCCATTGCAGATGTACCAGTTGTAGCGGTCGAGCCGGACGTGGCTGCCGTCGGGATGCCGGAAGTACACCACGGCGTTGCTGGCCGCGGGCACCGCGACTTCGACGGTGTACTGGATGCCGTCCGGCGCACTGTACGTGAGCATGGAAGGGTACGGAGAGTGAGAGTCGGGGTTGAGAAGCGGGTCAGCCCACGAGCGAGGGCGCCAGCGGCTGCCGTCCCGCATAGCCGCCGTCGACCTCGTGCCAGAACTGCACCTCGGGCTCGCCCAGGCGCCAGCACAGCAGGATGCGCCGGCCGTTGAGCTCGCTCGGAAAGTCCACGAGTCCGAGACGCGGATCCTTGAGTTCGATGCCCAGCGAGTCCAGCTCGCGCTGAAAGCCGGAGATCTCGCGGGCCAGCGCCTGCACCTCGCGCTCGAGCCGCTCGGTTTCGCCGCGGTCGCGCTCCGCCTGCGCGCTGGACGCCGCGAGGTCGAGCTCGAGAATCTTCTCGCGCCACGACGCGTGCACGCGCACCACGTCGGCGACGATCTTGCGCACGAGGGGGAGCGTGGCGTTGGCCTGATCGACGGTGAATTGCTTCATGTCTGGAGTATAGCCGGAAACGCCGGCTGCCAACAACGTGCCCGGCCGCTCAGGCCTCTTCCTGCTGGCGGCGCTCGGCCTCGCGCTCCTCGAGCCGGCGGCGGCGGCGCGCCTCGGCGGCCTCGTACCGGCGGATTTCCTCGGGCGTTTCCGGCTTGAGCGCCGGCACCTCCACCGGCCGTCCGTTCCGGTCGACGGCCACGAAGGTGAGGTAGCAGGAGTTGGTATGCCGCCGCACGCCGCTGAGCAGGTCCTCGGCTTCCACGCGGATCCCCACTTCCATGGACGTGCGCCCCACGTAATTCACACTGGCCTTCATCACCAGCAGATCGCCCAGATGGATCGGCTCACGGAAGTCCACGCGATCGATGGACGCCGTGACGACCGACGTGCGGCAGTGGCGCAGGGCGGCGATGGCGGCGGTCTTGTCCATCATGGAGAGCACGACGCCGCCGAACACGTGGCCCAGGTTGTTCGCGTCCTGCGGCATCATCAGTTGGGACGATTCGTGCTGGCTTTCGCGAACGGTCTTCGTGGCGCGTTTCGAGGCGGTCATGGGCGAGTGGAGCGCCGGCGCTCGAAGCGCCGCGCGGCGGGCCGAGGGTGTGCATCGACGAGCGCGGCTGGGTGGAACCGCGCGACGCCCGGGGAAGCGCGGCGCACGGCAACCCGAGCGTTCTCGTCGTAGAGAGACGCGTCGTTGAACGCGCGGTCGAGCGCGGACCGCGTGGTGGAATCGATGGCCGGTCGGTCGAGCCAGTACACGCGCCGCACGGGCGTCTGCACCTGGCCCACCGGGAACGCGTGGCGCGCGGAGTCGACGAGGGCGACGGCGGCCACGCTGTCGGTGGTGTCGACGCGCGCGAGCAGGGTGTAGTCCGGACGCACCCAGCGCACGGACCCGGTGTCGCTGTCGGTGGGGAGCGTGGGCCGCACCTCGGACCACCAGTTGCCCGAATCCACGGGAATCGGGGGCAGCGGGAGCGCGCCGTGCCCGTCGCGCCGGCCGGCGATGCGTCCGGCGAATTCCACGGCGGGGCCACCATGCAGATCGGCGAGTTGGAAGCTGCGCTCGTCGAAGGTCACCTGCGACAGCACGAGATCGACGATGGGCCCGAGGGCGCCTTCTCCCGCGCGCGCGGAGTCGAGCAGCGAGCGGTACGAGCCGCGTGCCCGGGCGATGACGCGCGCGGCCTCTTCGGGGCCCACGACGCTCGACAGCGGGACGGGGTGTCCCACGCGCAGGTCGATGACGCTGCGCCAGGTGGTGTGGAATCCCGGGCGCGGCCGCTCGCGGGTGTCGGCGTGGTACTCGATGGAGAGGAACGGGCCGTGAACGTCGAGCAGCGAGACGTCGGAGGTCGCGCTCACGCGCGGCTGGTCGGCGACGTCCTCGTCGGCGTCGAGGGGCGACTCGTCGGGATGGTCGGCCGCGTACCGCGACGCGACCCGGTCGACGAGGGTGTCGGTGAAGACGGCCACCGAGTCGCCGGTGATGAGATCACGCGAATAGATGGTCTGCCCCACGAGCAGGGCGTCGTAGTAGGAGTGGTCGTCGTCGGCGAGATACAGCTCGTGGAAGCGCCCGCCGTAGCGGGCCAGCACGATCGGCGACCCGCGCACCTTCACGCCCGCGGGCCCGCTGGTCACCCAGTACGTCGAGTCCCCCGCGACGAGCAGGAACTCGGCGCGCGGCGGCGCGCCCGAGGGCGCGGGACGCGAGCAGGCGGCGAGAAACAGGAACGGGAGCAGGCGGCGGAGCATGACGGAAGATACTGCGGGACGGCCTTGGACGGGCCCGCGGCGGGTGGAGCCCCGCCCCTCCCCGCGCCCCGCCATCAGTTGCCGGCGATCTCAGCGAGCAACCGCTCCACCTCGTGCTCCGTGCTGTAACAACTGAGCCCGATTCGTACCGTTCCATCCTCCGCCAGCCCCAGCCGTTCCATCACCGTCGCGGCGTAATAATCGCCGTTGGACACGAACAGTCCGGCACCGGCCAGCCGGCGCGCGATCGCGGTCGTCTTCTCACCCTTCTTCGTAAACGAGAGCGTCGGCGTGCGCGGCCGTCCGGGGCGCGGCCCATACAGCGTGACGCCCGGGATGGTTTCGAGCCCCGTCCACAGGCGTTCGAACAGCGTCATGGCGCGCGCGTGCAGCGCGTCGAACGCCGCGGTGAGCGCGCCGCGCCGGCCGCCGGGCGTGCCCGCGGGGGCAAGGCCGGCCAGGAACTCCACCGCTGCCGCGGCGCCGGCGATGGCCTCGTGGTTCTGCGTTCCGGTTTCCAGCCGCTCGGGCGATTCCTGCGGCGCGGGCGCGAGGCGTGGCACGTCGGTGCGCTCGATGAGCGCGCGACGCCCCCACAACACCCCGATGTGCGGGCCGTAGAACTTGTACGCCGAGCACGCGAGGAAGTCGCACCCCAGGGCCTGCACGTCCACGAGCTGGTGCGGCGCGTAGTGCACCGCGTCGACGAAGGCGAGCGCGCCGTGCGCGTGCGCGATCTCGGCCGCGGCGCGCACGTCGCTGATCGTGCCGAGGGCGTTCGACGCCGCGCCCACCGCTACGAGCCGCGTCTTCGCGTTCACCCGGCGCGCGAGGTCGCCCATGTCGAGCGTGCCGTCTTCGGTGCGCATGCGCGCGGTGCGGACCGTCACCCCGCGCTCGGCGGCGAGCGCCTGCCAGGGCGCGATGTTGGCGTGGTGGTCCAGCTCCGTGACGACGATCTCGTCGCCCGGCCCCCAGGCGCGCCCGAGTCCGCGGGCCAGATGGAAAGTGAGCGAGGTCATGTTCTGCCCGAACGCGATCTCGTCGGGGGCGCCGTTCACGAAGTCGGCGA
>JAGWRB010000075.1 GCA_028876725.1 Gemmatimonadota bacterium | reverse complement strand
GCGGCCAGCCCGACGCTCATGCAGACGATGCCCTGCCAGTCGAGGTTCCGGCGCATGAGCTCGGCCTGTGCGCGGTTCGCGGTCCGGATGTCCTCGGGCTCGTGCACGAAGCGGACGGTGGCGAGGATCCCGATGATGCCGCCCAGCGTGGGGCCGATGGCCGGCCCGACGATCATGCCGAGGCCGAAGATCGCGGCGGCCACCGTTTTCTGATGCGGTGGGAAGGCGTCGAACAGAATGGCTTGCGCGGTCGCGATCAGCGCGCCGCCGCCCACGCCCTGCATGAGCCGCCAGAACACGAGGGCGCCCAGCGACCCCGCGGTGCCGCAGAAGAAGCTCGACACGGTGAAGATCGTCACCGACGCCAGGAAGTAGCGGCGCCGCCCGAAGTACGCGGCCAGCCAGCCGGTCATCGGCAGCACGATCACCGCCGAGAGGATGTAGCCCACGACCACCCACGTGATCTCGTCGATCGTCACGCCGAGATTCGCGCTCATGTCGGAGAGCGCCACGTTCACGATGCTCGTGTCGATCAACTCCATCACCGCGCCCAGGATCACGCCGAGGGCGATGAGGTAGCGATGGGCGTACGCCGGATTGTCGTCGAAGCGGGCCGGATGCGTCATGGTCGTCGAGTATGCTACCCCGGTGAGCGCCGGGCGGTCACACGCCGTGCGCCGCCGCGCCGGGCCGGTCGCGCGTCGCGATGAGCCGGGACCCGCGTTGATACGTGAAGAACGCGTATCCCCACTCCACGAGCACGCTGGCGCGATTGCGGAATCCGGCGAGGTACATGATGTGGATGAACAGCCAGAGCCACCACGCGAGCGCGCCCGATACGTGGAGCCGGCCAAACCGGGCCACGGCCTTGTAGCGGCCGATCGTCGCGAGGTCGCCCTTGTCCAGATACCGGAACGGCCGCGTGGGTTTGCCGGCGATGAGGCGCTTCACGTTCGCGGCCGCCACGGGCCCGCTCTGAATCGCGGCGGGCGCGACGCCGGGCACCGGCTTGCCCCGCGACGTCATCGCCGCCTGGTCACCCACCACGAACACCTCAGGGTGTCCGGGAATGGAGAGGTCGGCGTTCACGATGACGCGCCCCACCCGATCCAGCGGGACGCCCAGCGACGCGCCGAGCGGTGACGCCTCGTTCCCCGCCGCCCAGATGATGGTGGCCGCTTCGAGTCGTTCGCCGCCGGCTTCGACGACCCCCCGCGCCACGTGCGTCACGCGGGTGTCGAGGCGCACCTCCACGCCCAGCGCTTCGAGCGACCGGCGCGCCGCCTCCGAGAGATCGTCCGGGTACGCCGCGAGCAGACGCGGCCCTCCCTCCACGAGCACCACGCGCGCCCGCCGCGTGTCGATCCGGCGGAAGTCGCCCGACAGCGTGTCACGGGCGATGGTCGGCAGCATCCCCGCCATCTCGACCCCGGTCGGCCCGCCCCCCACGATGATGAACGTGAGCAACCGGCGCCGCTCGTCGTCGCGCGCCGCCTTCTCCGCGCGCTCGAACGCCAGGAGCACCCGCTGCCGGATGCGAATGGCGTCTTCGATGCTCTTGAGCCCCGGCGCGGCCGTTTCCCAGTCGGGGTGGCCGAAGTAGGAGTGGCGGGCGCCGGCGGCGAGGATCAGATAGTCGTACGGGATCGTGAGCGCCCCGCCGTCGGCCACGGCCACGCGCCGCGCGACGTCGATGCGCTCCACCTCGGCCATTAGTACTTCAGTATTTTCCTGACGGCGCAGCAGCCAGCGGATGGGGGCGGTGATGTCGGTGGGCGCGAGGGTCGCCGTGGCCGCCTGATACAGCAGCGGCTGGAACAGGTGGTGGTTCTCGCGGTCCACCACGGTGACGCGCGCCGCCGAGTGGCGGAATGCGCGGGCCGCATAAAGGCCGCCGAATCCACCGCCAACAATGAGCACCCGCGGCCGCTCGAGCGTCACGCCATTCTCGACTCCGCCCACCGGGCGCCGGTCGTGATCGCCAGCACCAGCGCGATGAGCAATACGCTGTACGCCGCGGCCGTGCCGAACGACAGACCGCGCAGCTGCGACAGAATCTCCATCGAGATGGGGCGGTTGCTGTGGGAGTACAGCACGATGCTCGCCACGAATTCGCCCACCGCGGCCACCGCCGCCAGCATCGCGCCGGCCACCAGCCCGGGGCGCGCCGCCGGCAGCACCACGCGCCGCATCGCCAGCATCCACGACGCCCCGAGCCCGCGCGCCGCGTCTTCGATGGTCGGATCCATCTGCCGCAGCGACCCTTCGATGGCGTTGGTCACCACCGGGATGTTCCGCACGAAGTACGCCAGCGGCAGGATCCAGAACGTCCCCACGAGCAGCAGCTTGGCGCTGGCCAGCGCGTTGCGGTCGAACGTCGCGGCCAGGCCCAGCGCGATCGCGGTCGCGGGAATCGCCCACGGCAGCGCGACCAACAGCCCGAGCAGGCGCTTCCCGGGCGCGCGCGACAGCACGAGCAGATACGCGGCCAGGAAGCACACCACCACGTTCGCTGCGGTCGCGATCGCGGCCATGCTGACGCTGTTGGTGATGGGCTGGATCAGATCCGGGTCGGTCGCGAGCCGGCGGAAGTTGTCCAGCGTGTACTGCGGCGGCAGCACCTGCGTGGTCCATGCGCCGTCGCGCGCGAACGACACCAGCACGACCATCGCGTGCGGCAGCACCAGGAACACCACCGCGAGGGCCGCCACCGCCGGCGCTGCGTGCCGCCAGAACGGCGACCGCACCACGGTGCGCGTCACGCGCCCCTTGCCCGACATCGCATACTCCCGCCGCCGCTCGATCCACCGCAGCACGGCCAGCGCCACGATGGCCGTGATCACGAGCATCGACGTCTCCACGTACGCCATTCCCATCGATCCGTTCAGCTTCGACACCAGAATCTGCGTGGACAGCACGCGCGCGCCGCCGCCGAAGATGTACGGCGCCGAGAAGGAGCCCAACGCGCTCATGAACACCAGCAGCATCGATCCGATGAGTGACGGCGTGAGCAGCGGCAACGTGACACGCCGCAGCCGCAGCGCCGCCGGCGCCCCCAGCCCCTCCGCCGCCTCGTCGAGCGACGTGTCGTACCGCTCCAGCCCCGCGGAGACGAACAGAAACACGTAGACGTACATCGTGTACGCGTGCACGAAGACGATCGCCCATACGCCGGTGAACGTCCACGGCGGATGCGCCAGCCCGAACAGCGTCTGCACGCCGCGCGTCACCACGCCGCTTTCCCCGTAGAGGAACATGAACGCGATCACGCCCACGAGCGGCGGCAGTGCCGCCGGCAGCGTGGCCACGGCGCTCATGAACCGCCGCCCGCGAAATTCGAATCGTGTGAGCAGAAAGGCGAGCGGCACGCCCACCGCGAGCGCCGACGCCACCGAAGCCACGGCGATCACGAGCGTGTTGACCAGCGCTTCGTGATCGGCGGGGCTCTGGAAGAACGCGAGCCAGTCGCGCCCGCCGTGCGCGAAGCTTCCCGCCACCACCGACAGGTTCGGATACACCACGCTCCACGCGAGAATCGCCAGCACGGCGACGGCGAGCCCGGTGAATCGCTTGTTCATGACGCCCGCTGCGCCGCCACGAGCGCCAGCGGCTTCGGCCGCAGCCGCACGGCGACCGCGTCGCCCTCGGCGAAGTTCCCGTGCTCGCACATCACCTCGAGCGGTTCCGCGGCGCCGGCGATGTCGCCCACGCGATACACGTAGTGATCGCCGGCGAAGCGGCGCGTCTGCACCGTGCCGTGCCACGCCTCGCCGGTCGCCGGCTCCACGGCCGTCAGCGATTCGGGGCGCAGCACCGCCCACCGGTCACCGGTCCCGTGCGCCGAGCCCAGCGGCGCGCGCTGGCTCACGCCGCCGATCGTCACAATCGCCGTGTCGCCGTCGGCCGCCGCCGGCGCGAAGGTCCCCCGGCCCACGAACTTCGCCACGACCTGCGACGCCGGTGCCTGGTACAGCGCTTCGGGCGTTCCCACCTGCTCCAGCCGTCCCGCGCACAGCATCGCCACCCGGTCGGCCACCGCGAACGCGTCTTCCTGATCGTGCGTCACGAACATCGCCGTCACGTGCAGGCGGTGCAGCATCTCGCGCAGCTCATCGCGCGTCGTCTGCCGCAGCGTCGGGTCGAGATTCGACAACGGCTCGTCGAGCAGCAGCACGTTCGGTTCGATCACCAGCGCGCGCGCGAGCGCCACGCGCTGCTGCTCGCCCCCCGAGAGCGCCTGCACGGCGCGCGGCCCGTACCCCGCCAGCCCCACGCCCGCCAGCGCCTCCGTGGCGCGCGCCAGCCGCTCCGCCTTCGGCACGCGGCGCGCCTCCAGGCCGAACGCCACGTTCTCCTGCACACTCATGTGCGGAAAGAGCGCGTAGTGCTGGAACACCATGCCGAACCCGCGCCGCTGCGGCGGCTCGCGCGTGATGTCCCGCTCCGCGCCGGCCGCGCTCACGAGCGCGATGCGCCCGGCATCGGGCGGCTCGTACCCCGCCACCATCCGCAGCGTGGTCGTCTTGCCCGACCCCGACGCCCCGATGAGCGCCAGCAATTCACCCGGACGCACGTCGAGCGAAAGCGCCTCGACGCCGCGCCCCGATCCCTGGTACCGCCGCGACACGCCCTCCAGCCGGAGGCCGCTGGGCTCTCTCACTTCCCGCGCTCGCTGTTTCGAATGTGCGCGTCCCAGTACTTCATCCAGGTGTCGGTGCTGTCCACCAGCATCTGCCGGTCGAGCGGCATGGGTTTGATCTGCGCGCGCGCCTCGCGAATCCAATCGGGCAGCGAATCGGCGGGAATGTCGGTGCGCACCGGAATCCGCACGAACTGCCGCGCCGCCTGCAACAGCGCCTGCTGCGTGGTCACGAACTCGTAGAACGCCCGCGCGAGCTGCGGATGCTTGCTCCCCCGCACGATCGCGATCGCGTCGACCAGCGTCGGCGTGCCGCTTTTGGGAATCACGTACGCCAGCGGGAACTCCGACTTCTCCCGCAGGAGCGCGATGTCGGGCATGTCCCACAAGCTGATCAGCCCCTCCTGCCGCCCCAGCTTCTGGTACAGCAGCGTGGGGTTGAGCGTATACTCGCTGGTCTGCCCATCCAGCCGGCGCAGCCAGTCCCATCCCGCCTGCTCCGACCCCGTCTGCGCAATCGACCGCGCGATCATGGCGCTGAAGATCGCGCGCATCGAGCCCGACGCGATCGGATCGCGGATGATCACCTTCCCCTTCCACTTGGGATCGAGCACGTCGTCCCAATCGCGCGGCGCCTCGGCGGCCGGCACGGCCTGCGAGTTGTAGGTGATGACCTCGGGCGTGAGATACGTGCCGTACCAGAGGTCGTTCGGGTCGTGCGCGTCGGCGGGCACAGCCGCGGCCCACGTGGGCTTGTACGGCTCCAGCAACCCGTCGGCCGCGCCCTTTGTGAAGGTCTCCGAGGGCGCGCCGAACCACACGTCGGCCTGCGGGTTGGCCTTCTCCGAACGCAGGCGGTCGAGCACGTCCTGCGAGCCCATGTCCACCCACTGCACGTCCACGTCGGGATGCGCCGCCTCGAACGCGTGCGCGTAGAATTGCAGCAGATCCTTGCCGTGCGGCGAGTAGACGACGAGCGGCGTGCGCGTGTCGCGCGCGCAGGCGGCGAGCGCCACCGCGGCGATGGCCGCCGCGGCGTTCCGCGCCGTCGCGAACCACGACGCGCGCCTCATGGAACGGGGTGCCCCGCGGCGCCCGCGGCGTTCTGCTTGGCCGACAGAATGTTCACGAACAGACGCGCCGCGCCTGGATTTCCCGCCGGCAGCTGCCGGAAGAACGTGAGCGTCACGTACTCGAACGTGCCGCGCCCCACGGGCGCCACGAGAATGCCGGCGTCGTTCGGCGGCTCCCCGGTGTCGTGCATGGACAGGATCGCGTGATAGTGATTGTCGAATGTGTGCGGCATGTACGACGACCGCTCCTGCACCCACCCCTCGAAATCGGCGGGGCCGATCTTGTTGGGGATGTTGAGAATCGGCGACGCCGGATCGAGGATCGTCACCGCGGCGTCCTCTTCGGTCACGCGGTCGGCGGGCCGCGCCAGGGTGATCGGATACGGCAGCAGCCCGAGGCGTTCCATGCCGTACTGCCCGTACTGCTCGACGAGCGTGCCGCCCGCCCGCGCGTAGTCGAGCAGGCGCTGGTTGCTCGCGCGCAGGACCTCGCTCGCGTCGAACGCGCGCGGCCCCACCACGACGGCCGAGTACCGGGCCAGATCGGCCTGTGCCACCTGCTCCGGCGCCACGGTCGTCACCGCGAGGCCGAGCTCTTCGAGCATCGGCTCCACGTTGTCGCCCACGCCCGGGATGTAGGCGATGCGCATCCCCGGCGCATAGTCCACGTCCACGGCCTGCACGGTGAGCTCGGCCTCGCGGTACTCCCGCCGCGTGCGGATGTGCGGATACTCCACCGCCACGAATCCGGTGGTGAACGTCTGGCCGTCGCTCGTGGCCATTGCCGAAATCGTATGGGCGCCCGGCGCGAGCGTCCCGTGCAGATGGAAGTCCAGCTCCGCCTCCTGCCCCGAGGCCAGCGTCACCGTGCGCGAAGCGCTGTCGGCCGCGAGCCCCGCCGGCAGCGACAGCCGCACGGCCACGCGCCGCGGCGTCGAGGCGTCGGCCCGCACGTGCACCCGCTCCAGCCGGTCGAACGGCGTGTTGGCCCGCGCGTACTCGACGGCGCGGTCGAGACGCAGGCTCACCGGCGGCACGACGGCGATCGGCCGGTCCACCTCGCCGCTCGCCGGATCGGCGAACCGGTGCACGATGGGCGAGATCTCGGTGCTGAAGGTCGTCCCGCCAATGGTGAGCACGACGCGCACGCCGGAGCTCTCCACCCGGTCGTCGCCCTCGAGCAGCTCGGGCACCGGCGTCCCGCGGTCGTCGCCCGGCGCGCGCAGCTGGAACATGTCGCCCTGCAGCGGATACCGGAGCCACCACGCCTGCGTGGGCTCGCCGGTGGGCGCCAGTTGATACGTCTCGTCGGTCATCTGGCCCGGCGTCACCTCGGTCGGCGCGCTGCGCCCATCACGCCCGGCGAACGTCACCGGATTCGTTCCATGATTCACCAGCGTGATGGTCACCGGCGCGTGGTCGCCCAGGGCGATCAGATCCCGCGGCGCCGTGGCCAGAAGCTGAACGCCGGCGGCGAGCAGCAGCGCGTGCGTCGCCCGCCGTGCCTGCTCGTCCATGGTCGTCGCGAACTCGCCCATCGCGCCGGCGCATACGGGAACTGGCATCCCCGGCCGCGCGCACGCCGCGGCGCCCGCGTGCGCCCGCTGCACGAGCGCCAGATAGTGCGCGATGGGCGCCACCATGGCCGACGGGCGCGCCAGATCCATGCGCCGCGCGATCTCGCCGCGCACCAGATCCAGCGAATCGACCGCCGCGCGCGCCGCTGCAGGAAGCGCAAGCGCGTGAAAGCGCGCGAAACTCGTGTCGATGCCGGGGAACAGTGTCGTCGTGTCGCCGCTGTCGGCCGGCGGACGGGCAACCTCCAGCCGCACGTGGTCCAGACGTTCGCCGAGCGGAGCCAGGTTCCCCTGCCCCTGCGAGCGGTGCTGCGACCGGCTCTCGGCGGCGATCGCCGCATACGTGCGCCCCTCGAGCACGTCGTACCCGCCCACGTCGAACGGCACCGCGCCGGCCATCGGGCCCGCCGGTCCGCGGAAGACGCGCGCCGAGCGGTAGAAGGCCAGCGGCTGCCACGCGCCGAGCCCGTTCGTCGCCGCCCGCGGGAAGCGCACCGTGTCGCCGGCCAGATCGAACGCCTCGCGCGCGAGGATGCCGGCCACCTGATGGTGCCCGTGCCCGTCGCGCGGCGTGCCCGACCATACGGAGATGATCACCTGCGGGCGGTATGCCCGGATCACGCTGATCATGTCGCGAAGGATCGAGTCGCGCGGCCAGTGCTTGAACGTTTCGGCGGCGGTTTTCGAAAATCCGAAGTCGTAGGCGCGCGTGAAGTACTGGCGTCCGCCGTCCACCCGCCGCGCGGCCAGCAGTTCCTCGGTGCGGATCATCCCGAGCAGCGGCCCGAGCTCGTTGCCGATGAGGTTCTGTCCGCCGTCGCCGCGCGTGAGCGAAAGGTACGCCGTCTCGATGTGACGGCCCTTGGCCAGGTAGGTGATGAGCTGCGTGTCTTCGTCGTCGGGATGGGCCCCGATCATCAAGACCCGAGCGGAGACGCCGAGGCCTTCCACGGCATCGCCCAACGCGGCGGCGCCGCGCTCCTGGGCGATCAGGATCCGCGGCGCGACGACGAGAGCTGCGAAGAGAACGAGAACGCGAGTTCGCACGCGACACTCACCGGTAATGGAGAACGGCACTCGAGCCGCGCGCCCGCGGCGCGCGCCTCTACGGCTAGACCTTTGCAGTCCTGCGGCGGGAAGATCCGGCGGGAGCCAGCGTGAGCGCGTCGCTCACGATGCGCGCCTGCTCCTCCGCGTGGACCGAGGGATAACCCTCGGCGGGGCTGGCGCGTTCCGGACGCCCGATGTACCGCACCGCCAGCTGCGTCCCGGTGGAGGCGCGCAACCGCGGCGAGACGTAGGTCCAGGCCCCCATGTTCCGGGGCTCCTCCTGCACCCACACCACGTCTTCCAGATTCGGATACGCGTCCACCACCGCGGCGATCGCTTCGTGCGGCCATGGGGCCAATTCTTCCACGCGCACCAGCGCCACGCCAGAGTCGTCGCCCGATTTCGTGCGGCCCTCGAGCATATCGTAGTAGATCTTGCCCGTGCAGAACGCCACGCGGCGCACCGCGGCGCGGCGATCCGCCGCCGCCGGATCGTCGATCACCGGCTGGAACCGGCCCGTGGTCAGGTCGTCGAGCGATGACATGGCCGCCGCCAGCCGCAGCAGCGACTTGGGCTGCATCAGCACCAGCGGCCGGCGCACCGTTCGCTTGGCCTGCCGCCGCAGCACGTGGAAGTACTGCGCCGGCGTCGACGGGTACGCGACCGACATGTTCTCCTCGGCCGTGAGCTGCAGATAGCGCTCCAGCCGCGCGCTCGAATGCTCGGGACCCTGTCCCTCGTATCCGTGCGGCAGCAGCAGCACAAGCGCCGAGTCCTGCCCCCACTTCGAGTGGCCCGCCGAGATGAACTGGTCGATGATGGGCTGCGCGACGTTCGCGAAGTCGCCGAACTGCGCTTCCCAGAGCACCAGATCCCCGGGCGCGGCCACGCTGAACCCGTATTCGAACCCCATCGCCGCGAGCTCCGAGAGCGGGCTGTTGTAGATCTGCAGCGGGGCCCGGGCGCGCGACAGGTGCCCGAGCGGCACGTACGTCTCGCCCGTGCGCACGTCGTGCAGCACGGCCTGCCGGTGCGAGAAGGTGCCGCGCTCGGCGTCCTGGCCCGTGAGCCGCACCGCGATGCCGTCTTCCAGCAGCGACGCGAAGCCCAGCGCCTCGGCGTGCCCCCAGTCGATGGCCCGGGCCTGCAATCCGTCGCGGCGCCGCGCCAGCGTGCGCTGCAGCGTGGGGTGCAGCGTGAAGCCGTCGGGCCAGTGCAGCAGCTCGTCGTTGATGGCCGTGAGGCGCTCGGCGCTCACCGCGGTGTCGGGATGCTCCAGGCGCGGCGGATGCGCCTCGGGCGGCACGCCCACCGTCTCCTCGCGCTTGGCCTTCACCTGCTTGAAGATCTCGCTCAGCTCGTCGGCCACCGCCTTGGCCGCCGCATCGACGTCCGCCTCGGCGACCACCCGCTCCCGTACCAGCCGCGCCCCCCACACCTCCCGGGCCGTGGGGTGCGACTTGATCAGTTCGTACATCGTGGGCTGCGTGAACGCCGGCTGGTCGGCCTCGTTGTGGCCGTGCCGGCGATAGCCCACCAGATCTATTAGAAAATCTTTATGGAACCGCTGGCGGTACATGAGCGCCAGCCGCACCGCCTGGATGCAGGCCTCGACGTCGTCGGCGTTCACGTGCACGATCGGCACCTCGAAGCCCTTCGCCAGATCGCTGGCGTAGTGCGTCGAGCGCGCGTCGATCGGGTCGGTGGTGAACCCCACCTGGTTGTTCGTGATGATGTGCAGCGTGCCGCCCACCCGGTACCCGCGCAGCAGCGCCAGGTTGAACGTCTCGGCCACCACACCCTCGCCCGGGAACGCCGCGTCGCCGTGCACGCAGATCGGCAGCACCCGTTCCTCCTGCCGCTCGGCCGGACGACCGGGATCGCGCTGCAGCGCCCGCGCCGCGCCCATCATCACCGGATTGGCGAGCTCGAGATGGCTCGGATTCGGCACCAGCTCCAGCGCCACGTCGGCGTCGCCCACGCGGTGCGTGGCCCGATAGCCGAGATGGTACTTCACGTCGCCCGAACGGTTGGGATCGGGGGACACACGCTCGCCGGCGAATTCCGCGAACAACTCCGCCGCCGGCTTCCCCATCACGTGCCGCAGGACGTTCAGCCGCCCGCGATGCGCCATCGCCAGCACCACCGTGCGGGCGCCCGCGCGCGCCGCGCCGGCGATCGCCTCGTCCACCATCGGCACCAGCGCGTCCACGCCTTCGATGGAGAACCGCTTGGCGTTCACGAACGCCACGCCCAGGAACCGCTCGAACCCCTCGACCTCGGACAGGCGCCGCAGCAGCGCCTTCTTCTCGTCGTCGGTGAGCGGCGCCATGAACGTGCCGCCCTCGATCTGCTCGCGGATCCACAGCCGCTCATGCTCGTCGCTTACATGCACGAACTCGTATGCCAGGCTCCCCTGGTACCAGGCGCGCCGCTTTGCCACCGCGTCGGCCGCCGTGCCTCCCGGCTCGCCCAGCGCCGCCCCCGGCACGTCGCGCAGATCGGCGTCGGTGATGCCGTGATACTCGGGCGTCAGCTCCGCCGCGCCGATGGGCGGCGACCCCAGCGGATCGATAGGCACCGCGAAGTGGCCGTACCGGCGGATCGCCGCCACGAGAGCCCCAGCTCCCGCCGCTTTGCGCAGCGCGTCAGGGCTGGAAACGCCCGCGCCCGTGCCGCCGCCCAGCGATTTGGCCAGCCGGAAGAACTGGCGCCAGGACTCGTCCACCGACGCCGGATCACGACGGTAGGCCTCGTACATCTCGGCCACGTACCCGTCGTTGAACGCACTGGAAATGGGGAGACCGCTCATCCGGAGGAATCTAATCACCTATGACGGCGGTCCATGGCGGCGTCAGGGCTCCCAGGCCGGCGCCTCGGTGGGCAGCACCAGCGTGAACGTCGACCCCGCGCCGGGCTCGGACTTCACCTCGATCCGCCCGCCCAGCATCCCCGCCAGCCGCCGGCAGATGTACAGCCCGAGCCCCGTGCCGCCGTACCGGCGCGTGAGCCCGGTCTCCACCTGGGCGAACGGCTGGAAGAGGCCCTCCAGATCGTCTGCCGAGATGCCGATGCCCGTGTCCTGCACCGCGAATCGCACCTCATCCATGTCGCGGCGCACCGACAGCCGCACCTCGCCCGCGTCGGTGAACTTCACCGCGTTCCCGGCCAGGTTCACCAGCACCTGACGCGCCTTGTCCACGTCGCTCGTCATCCGAATCGGCTCCGCCGGCGCGTCGCACACCACGGCGATCTGCTTGCGCCGCGCGGCGGGGTCCACCACCGCCGCGGCCGCCATCACGAGATCGCCGGCCAGGAAATCGGTGGGACGCACGATCTCGCGCCCCTCCTCGAGGCTCGTGTACGCCAACACCTCCTCGATCATCGACGCCAGATGCTCGGTCACCGCGTGCATGCGGGCCAGCACGTCGAGTTGGGCCTCCGAGAGCGGCCCGATCACCTGGTCGCTGAGCAGTTCCTGATACCCGGCGAGCGCCGTGAGCGGTGTGCGCAGCTCGTGCGACATGGTGGCCAGAAACCGCCCCTTGGCCGCGTCGCCCGCCTGCGCCTGCTCGAAGAGCTGTTCCTTCCACAGCGCCACCGCGGCATGGTCCGCAATCACGCTCAGCCGCTGCGCCTCACGCGCGCTGAAGGGGATCGACAGCACGTCGCGCATCACCGCGAGGGTGCCCAGCACCCGGTCGTGCGCGATCAGCGGCGCCATCAGCACGGGACCGATCTGCGCGTCCCCGAACAGCTGCGCCCGCGGACGCCCCGAATGCCCGAAGTCGTCCACCGACGCGGCGTCGCGCTTCACGATCACTTCCTGGGCCAACGAGCCCGCCAGCGAGAACTTGAGCCCGTCGACCTTCTGCGCGATCCCGACCGCGGCGATCACTTCGGCGTCGGTGTCGGTCGTGCGCAGCACGGCCGCGCCGTGCCCGCGGCAGAGACTGGCCGCCGCGTCGCAGAGCAGCGCCAGCAGCTCCGCCGAGTCGGCCACCTCCGACATCTGCCGCGCCAGCGCGTGCAGCGACTCGTTCTCCTCGATGCGCTCCTCGAGCGCCTTGTCGCGCACGCTCCGCAGCGTGGCGAACGCGCGCGACACCGACACCACGACGCCGCCCGTGCGGTCGCGCGCCACGCGCACGCCGTACGCGCGCAGCTCGCCGCTCACGTTGTGCTCCAGGTCGAACCGGCGCGTCGCGCCGTCGGCCGCGGTGGCGCGGATCATCGCCGCGCCCGGCTCGACGAGAAACCCCGGGTACGTGTCCCAGAAGCCGCGGCCCAGCGCCGAACTCCGGGCCACGCCCAGAATCCGCTCCCACGCGGCGTTCATGTAGCGCACGCGCCAGCCGGCGTCGAGCACCGCCACGCCGTCGCCCAGCGCGTCCATCACGGCGCGCGCGTCGATCGTGTCGTCGTCCGGACGGAGCCCCAACTCGGCGCCTCCGGGGCGCATCTCCAGAAAGTCTCCCGCGCTGCTCACGGCAGAACACTGCCCAGATCGGGATCGCGCAGTCAAGCGCCCGCCCCGGAAACACGACGGCCTCCGCACCCGACGGGTGGGAGGCCGCGTGCCCCGAACGCTCCGGCGCGAACTACAGCAAGGTGCTCGCGAATTGAATCAGAAGGGCGGCCTTGTCGGCCGGAATCTTCTTCCCGCTCTGCGCCTTCACCTCGTTGATGAATGCCTGCACGTTCGGGTGCGAGCCCGTGAGCTTGGCCGCGAGGCTGTTCGCCACCCCGGCCGCGCCCGGACCCGCCACCCACGCCTGCGAGAGGGCGATCAGATCCTGCAGCGACACGGTCACCTGGAACGTGGCCGACGCCGAGCCCGCGTTGCCCGCGTGATCGGTGGCCGTCGCGCTGAGCGTGTGACCGCCGAGCGCCAGGGTGTACGCGCTGTCGGATACCTCGGGGCAGGTGCTCGAGGCCAGGCCCGACGTCGCGTCGCTCGCCGAGCAGGCGATATTGACCACCTGCGACACGCCATACGTGCCGGCGTTGCCCGAGAACGCGATCGCCGGCGGCGTCGCGTCGCGCTTCACCGTCACCGACTTGGTCGTCGTGCCCTCGTCGGAGCTGGCCGTGCAGGTGTACGTGATGCCATCCGTGTCGGTGCCGAGCGTGACGGCGTCACACCCCGTCTCACTGGTGAGCGCCGCATCGCTCTGCACGTCCCAGCTGACCTGCACGTTCGAGGTGTACCAGCCGTCGTTGCCCATCGTGCCGGTGATCGTGGGCGTGACCTTCGGCGGTTCGCACCCCGAGATCTTGATCTGCGTGTTGGCCAGCGC
>JAGWRB010000074.1 GCA_028876725.1 Gemmatimonadota bacterium | reverse complement strand
GCGTCGCGGAGAAGATTCGTCCCGTGGTGCGCCGCATGCGCATCCTCGCGGAGTCGTCGCTGGTGCTGATCGACCAGGCGCGTCCGTTCATCGACCGCAATCTCGACGCGGTGGATGCGATGGCGCTCGGCGCGCGGAAGATCGACTTCGTCGGCATGAAGTTCGAGTTCGCCGACGAGATGGCGGCGATGTATGCGAGCGCGGCCGACTCGACCACGCCCGCTGATCAGCGGGTGAACTCACGTGGGCAGGAGCTGATCGACATGTCGAGCACGAACGGCCGCGCGCAGGACCTGCGCGACGGCTACTCGCTGATGCGCGACCTGTACGAAGCGGCCTGGCTCAGGGAAAACCGGCCGTACTGGCTGCACAACGTCCTGGCGCGCTACGACATGGCCACGCAGCTCTGGATTGCGCGCGCCGATGCATTCTCGGCGGCGCGCGCGGAGCTGGGCCGCACGCACCACCTGCCGCCGGCGGATTCGTTGGGGATTCCGATAAAGCGGTGAGGCCGTGAAGCGGTGAAGCCGTGAAGCGGTGAAGCGGTGAGGCCGTGAAGCGGTGACCGTTTCACCGCCTCGCGGCTTCACGGCCTCACTTCACCAGATCTTCGGCCGGAGACTATCTGCGCGGACCATCGGGTCGCCGTCCTTGCAGCCCCACGCGGCCTTGAACTCGGGCATGTTGCTCAGCGGCCCGTTGACGCGCCACTTGGCCGGCGCGTGTACGTCGGCGCTCACGAGCATGCGTGCGTACGCGGGGCGGTCCAACTCGCGCCATACCTGGGCCCAGGCCAGGAAAAAGCGCTGCTCGGGAGTGAAGCCGTCGATCTTGGTGCGCGGGCCGTTGCCGAGGGCCTTTTCCATGGCCGCGTAGGCCACGGTGAGCCCGCCGAAGTCGGCGATGTTCTCGCCGAGGGTGAGCTGACCGTTCACGTGCGTGGCGGAATCGAGCACGGTGTAGCCGTCGAACTGTTTCACGACCTTGGCGGCCTCGGCGGTGTACTTGGCGGCGTCGTCCTTGGTCCACCAGTCCTTGAGGTTGCCGTCCTTGTCGTACTGGCGGCCCTGGTCGTCGAAGCCGTGCGTCATCTCGTGGCCGATCACGGCCCCCATGGCGCCGTAGTTCACTGCGTCGTCGGCGTTGGGATCGTAGAACGGGGGCTGCAGGATGCCGGCCGGGAACACGATCTCATTCATGAGCGGATTGTAATAGGCGTTGACCGTGGGCGGCGTCATCCCCCACTCCGTGCGGTCCACGGGCTTGCCGATCTTGTTCCAGTCGTACGCGGCGTTGAACTGGTCAGCCGCGCGCACGTTGGCCAGGTAGTCGCCCGGCGTGACCTTGAGCGCGGTGTAGTCGCGCCACTTGTCGGGGTACCCGATCTTCTTCATGTACGCGCCGAGCTTGGCGAGCGCCTGCACCTTGGTGCTGTCGCTCATCCAGCCCAGCTGCTGAATCCGGTCATGGAGCGCGGAGACGAGGTTGTCCACGATCTTCACCGCGCGGGCCTTGGCCTCGGGGGGGAACGCCGCCTTCACGTATTCCTGGCCGAGCAGCTCGCCCAGGCGCCCGTCGGTGGAATTGATGCACCGCTTCCAGCGCGGCATGTTCTCGCGGGCGCCGCTGAAGAGCTGGCTGAACTTGAAATTCTCTTCTACGAAGGGCGTGGAGAGCGCCGGCGCGGCGGCATGCACGGCGCGCCAGCGGAGGTACGTGCGCCAGTCGGCCACGGGGACCGAAACGAACATCGCGTCGATCGCCTTGAAGAAATCGGGCTGTCCGACGTCGATGGTGAACACGTCGGGGCGGCCCTGTGCCGAGAAGAACGGTCCCCAGTGGAAGTGCGGCGTGAGGCCGTCGAGCTCGGGCAGCGAGAGCTTGTGGTAATTGGCGTTCGGGTCGCGCAGATCCACGGGCGCCTTGGAGGCCATGGCGAGGCGCATTTCGATGGCCATCACCGTCTTTGCCTCGGCGGCCGCGACCTTGGACGAGTCGCCCATGAGCTCGAACATGCGCTGCACGTGGGCGACGAATTCGTCGCGGATCTTCTTCGACGCGTCGTCGGTCTTGGTGTAGTAATCCTTGTTGGGGAGCGTGAGGCCGCCCTGGCCGAGCACGGCGATTTCCTGCGCGGCGTCCTTGGCGTCCTGGCCCGCGCCGTCGCTCCACGGTGCGAGTCCGGCCAGATGCTCGAGCATGCCCATGCCGTTCTCGAGGTCACCGGGCTGCTGAATGGCGTCGATGACCTGGAGCACCGGTTGCAGCGGCGCGAGCCCCTGCTTGTCGATCGCCACCGTATCCATGCAGCTGGCGTAGTACGTGCCCACCTTCCAGGCCGGCGTGCCGGCGGCGAGCTTGCCCGACTTCGCGTCGGCGGCATCGCGGTCGAGAATCGTGTGCAACACGTCCCAGTTGTGGTCCTGCACGGCGAAGAACGAGCCGTACGACGGGTACGCGGACGGAATCGTGTCGCGCTTGAGCCATCCGCCGTTCGCGTACTCGTAGAAGTCGGTGCACGGCGCGCAGGTGGTGTCGAGGTTGGCGCGGCTGAGCGGCGGGGTCGCGTTCGCCGCGGGCTTGGCGCAGCCGGAGAGCGCGAACGCGGCGAGCGCCGGCGCCAGCACGGCGAGTCGAAGGAGTCGATTCATAAGAGAACTCGAGTACGGGGACGGAGGAGAGGCGAGCGCTGAGAAAGTACCCGCTCACGGCGGCCTCCGTCACGCCCGAGGGGCGGACGCGACGGGTCGCGGGGTGAGACGGACGAAACGATGGACCGGGCGCGCCGGTCTACCGGGGGAGCGTGAAGTGGAAGGTGGCGCCATGACCCTCGACGCTTTCAGCCCAGATGCGCCCCTGGTGCGCCTCGACGATGGCCTTGGCGATCGGCAGGCCGAGCCCGGCGCCGCGCGTCTTGCGACTCGACTGCCAGTAGCGGTCGAACACGTGTGCCAGATGGTGCGCGGAGATGCCGGGTCCCGTGTCCTGGACGGATACGACTACCGCGTCGGGGCGTTCGATGGCCGAGACGCAAATGCGGCCGCCCGGCGGGGTGAACTTGATCGCGTTGCCGACCACGTTCGACACCACCTGCGCGATGCGCTCGGGATCGACCTGCACGTCGGGGAGCGGATCGTTCCACTCGGTGACGATGGCGACGTTCTTGTCCGCGGCCAGCGGCGCCAGCGTGCGGAGGGCGTCACGGAGCAGATCCGACGCCGGCACCGGTTCGGCATCCACGGCGAAGCGTCCGGCTTCGGCGCGGCTCATGTCGAGCAGGTCCTGGATCAGCGTGTCCATCTGCTGCGCGGCGCTCTGAATCACGCGCACCTGCTCGGCGATTTCGCCGGGCAGATTCTCGGCCTGCGCCGGCTGGAGCACCGCGCCTGCGAGCATCTTCACGGCGTTGACCGGATTGCGCAGGTCGTGCGACACGACGCTCATCGTGTCGTCGCGCGCGCGAAGCGCCCACTGGAGGTGGTCGTGGAGCCGCGCGTTCTCGAGCGCAATCGATGCGCGGCGCGCGAGGTCGCGCGCGAGGATCAGGTCGGCGCCGTCCAACGGAACGGCGCGGCGACTGAACGCGAGAACGCGCCCGAACGGCTCGCCCGCATGCTCGAGCGTGATGGCCAGCGCCGTGCGGGGCTCGAGCGCGCGAACGGCTTCGCGATACGCGTCGGGCGCGGCTCGGAGCGCGGCGTCGACGGGCACGTGCTGCACGGGGTCCGCCGAGTCAGAGCAGCCGTCGATCGGTGTCCACAGTGCCGCCGCCGCCGCCGCGGCGCGCGACTGCTCGAGCGCCTTGCCCGCCGGCTGGAAGGCGCGGAGGTGGTACAGCTCGCCGCGGTGCGTCATCTCCACGACCGTCTGATCGGCGATCGTCGGAATCCAGAGGCGCGCGATGAGCCCCAGCGTTTCGTGCACGTCGAGCGAGGAGGCGAGCAGCTCCGAGACTTCCAGCAGGAATTGCTGCCGGCGTTCGGCGTGCTTGCGCTCGGTGACGTCACGCAGCACGACGGACGCGAAGGTCTCGCCTCCCGCCTTGAGTTTGGCGATCGCGGCTTCGGCGGGAAACTCCTCGCCGTTCTTTCGGCGCCCGGCGATTTCCTGACGTTCGCCCATGCGGCGCGCGGTCACGGCGGAGCGGGCAAAGCGCGCCATGTGTTCATGATGTACCGAGCGCGCCGAGGCGGGGAGCAGGATGTCGAGCGGCTGCCCCATGACCTCGTCCACCGCGTAGCCGAAAATGCGAACGGCGCCTTCGTTAAAGAACGTGATTCGCTGGTCGCCGTCGACGCAAATGATGGCATCGGCGGAGATGCCGATGATCTCGGCGAGCAGGGAACCAGGGAGAGGCGCAGTCATTAAGGAATTGGGGCCGTTACGGAATCTAAATGGGGTCGGTGTCCGGGATGGGGGCGGACTGTAGGGCAATCCCCTACATTGTTCCTGAAAACCCCTTAACACAAGCCCGCGCATTCCCGACAGTTGCGCGGACTGGTGGACCATAGGTTCAGCCCCGAAGCCGAAAGTGTCAGGAGTGTCGGATGTGTGGTCCCGGCAGCACAGCAACCAGATTCAGCGCGCCACCACGGAGCGAAGCGGGCCGACCCGGCCCGCTCGTTCGTGGGGCGCATGAAGGTGCCCGGTGACGACCGCCCGCCTATCGAGCGGCATGTTGCCGCTCAAACCATCCACTGACGTGACCACGCCCGATTTGACCGGCCAGCCCGAGTGGCGGCAGCGCCTGTTGCGCATGCCGCTCATCGGCAAGTTGCTCGGCGCCAACATGCTGATCGCCCTCGCGGCGCTCTCGGTGTCGGCGGTGTTCGGGCATCCGGGGCTGTTCGCGCTCGTGTGTCTGGCGCTGGGCGTGAGCTTCGTGGCCAACGCGCTGCTGGTGCGGCTGGCGCTGATGCCGCTGGACGACCTGCAGCGCGTGGCGCAGCAGGTGTCGGACGGCGATTTCTCGGCGCGGGTGACCACGTCGCCCATCGCCGACCGGCAGAGCGCGGAGCTGGGAGAGACGTTCAACCGGCTGCTCGGGCGGGTGGAGAGCGACCGCGCGCGGATCCGGCATCTGGTGCGTCAGAGTCTGCGGGTGCGCGAAGCGGAGCGTGCCGGCATCGCGGACGAGCTTCGCGAGGCGACGGCGCAGCAGCTTTCGGCGCTCACGATGCATCTCTCGGCGGCGGTGCGCGAGTGCGAGAATCCGGCGCAGGCGCCGAATCTGGCGGCGGCGCGCGACATCGCGGCGCACATGGTGGAAGATATTCAGGGGGTCGCCGAGTCGGTGTACCCGGGCCTCCTGGGCGAGTTTGGATTGGCGGCGGCGCTGGAGGCATTGGGGCGCCGCGTTTCGCGTCGCACGAACCTCGACGTCAGCGTCACAACCGACGGCAACGACTCCCCATTGCCGCTGGCGCTGGTGACCGCCCTGTATCGGGTGGCTGAGGAGTCGGTGCGGAACGTGGAGCGTCACGCGCATGCGGGGTCCGTATGGATCAGCCTGGCGCGCGACAACAGCACCGTCCGTCTGCAGATCGACGATGATGGGTTGGGTTTCGACGTGGAAACGGCGGACCGCATGTCGAACGGCATCGGGCTGTTCCGGGCGCGGGAGTTGCTCGCGCACGCCGGCGGGGACATGCAGATTTCGAGCGCACCGGGGAGTGGAACCAGTGTGGTCGCTACGGCCACCGTGCACGAGGGGATAGACCAGTGACCAACGACATCATTCGCGTCGTTCTGGCGGACGACCACACGGTGGTGCGAGCCGGGCTGAAAGCGGTGCTCGGCGGAGCCAAGG
This sequence comes from Gemmatimonadota bacterium, assembly GCA_028876725.1. Classification (GTDB taxonomy): domain Bacteria; phylum Gemmatimonadota; class Gemmatimonadetes; order Gemmatimonadales; family Gemmatimonadaceae; genus JAGWRI01. The sequence goes on along the minus strand of JAGWRB010000074.1, from coordinate 3,393 downwards.
ACATTCAGGTGATCGGCGAGGTGGGGAACGGCGCCGACGCCGTGGCCATGACGGAGAAGCTCGACCCGGACGTGCTGGTGATGGATCTATCGATGCCGCAGATGGACGGCGCCGAGGCGACGAAGACGCTCTCGGCCGCGGGCGCGCGCACGAAGATCCTGATTCTGACCATGCACTCGCCGGATGAGGCGCTGGTGCCGCTGCTGGAGAGCGGGGCGAGCGGCTTCCTGCAGAAGAGCGCGGCCGATCGCGAGCTGGTGGACGCGGTGCGCGCGGTGGCGCACGGCGACACGTACCTGCAGCCGTCGGCGGCGCGGGTGCTCGCCGGCGGATTGCGGAAGAAGGCCGAGCACATCGACGAGCGCACGAAGTACGAGCGCCTCACGCAGCGGGAGCGCGACGTGCTGCGGCTGGTGGCCCAGGGATATTCGGCGCCCGAAATCGGCGAGCGGCTGTTCATCAGTCCGAAGACGGTGGACACCTACAAGCAGCGCATTCAGGAGAAACTGGGGCTGCAGCACCGTTCGGAATACGTGCAGTTCGCGCTGCACCTGGGGCTGCTGACCGAGGAGTAGCGGCCGGCGGCCCGTTCCGGGCCTGTCGTGCGACGGCAGCGGGCGGACATTAGTATACAGGTCCCATCCGGACATTCCGTCCGGGATGCAGCCAGGTTGCCGTCATGACCGTGAATCGCAAGCTCGATCCGGCCACCCGGGACCCCGCGGCCAATGGCGGCCGCGGGCTTCGCCCGATGCTGGTCACCAACGACCGGCCGGCCGTTCCCCCTTCGCATCTGGAGCGCAATCCGGGCACGCCGCTCGATCTCGACGTGGTGCGTGCCATTCGCGTGAATCGCAGCGCCGTGGAACGGCGCGCGGCGACGATTCCCACCCGGCGCACCGTCAAGAAGGAATGGCAGGCGGCGTGGCTGCTGCGCGCGATCACGCTCATGGATCTCACCACGCTCTCGGGCGACGACACGCCGGGGAACGTGCGGCGGCTGTGCGCGAAGGCGCGTCGCCCGCTGCGCGCCGACGTGGTGGAGGGGCTGGGCGTGGAGGAGCTGCACGTGGCCGTGGCCGCGGTGTGCGTGTACCACGCCATGGTGCCCACGGCCGTCGAGGCGCTGCGCGGAAGCGGCATTCCCGTGGCGGCGGTGTCCACGGGATTTCCCGCGGGGCTCAGCCCGTTCGCGCAGCGGCTGGAAGAGATTCGCGCGTCGGTGGCGGCGGGGGCGCGCGAGATTGACATCGTGATCACCCGCGCGCACGTGCTCACCGGCAATTACGCGGCGCTGTACGACGAGGTGAAGGCGTTCCGCGAGGCGTGCGGCGACGCGCACATGAAGGCCATCCTGGCCACAGGGGAACTCGCGACGCTGGGGAACGTGGCGCGTGCGAGTATGGTGGCGATGCAGGCCGGCGCCGATTTCATCAAGACGTCCACCGGGAAGGAGGGCGTGAACGCGACGCTTCCCTTCGCGCTCGTCATGGCGCGCATGATCCGGCAGTACCACGAGGAGACCGGCTACGCGGTGGGCTTCAAGCCGGCCGGGGGCATTCGCACGGCGAAGCAGGCGCTGGAATTCATGTACCTGATGAAGGAAGAGCTGGGCGACCGTTGGCTGCGCGCCGATCTGTTCCGGTTCGGGGCGAGCTCGCTGCTGACCGACATCGAGCGGCAGCTCGAGATGTTCCTGACCGGGCATTACGCGGCGGCGCACCGGCAACCGATGGGATGATGGCCGTGAGGCCGTGAGGCCGTGAAGCCGTGAGGCGGTGAAGCGGTAGCGCATATCTCAAGACGAGAATCCACCATGGCGAGCGTGTCGGCGATCTTCGAAACGATGGAGTACGGACCGGCGCCGGAGAGCGGCGCTGAGGTTCGCGCGTGGCTCGATGCGCACGGGCACGCGTTCGGGCACTTCATTGGCGGCCAGTGGACGCGGCCGGGTCAGGGGTTCGAGGTCCTCGATCCGAGCACGGCGCGCGTGCTGGCGCGCGTGACCCAGGGCAGCAAACGCGACGTGGACGACGCGGTGCGCGCGGCGCGCAAGGCGCTGCCGGCCTGGAAGGGGGTGAGCGGGCACGTGCGTGCGCGCTTCCTGTACGCGCTGGCGCGCGAAGTGCAGAAGCACGCGCGCCTGTTCGCGGTGCTCGAGAGCATGAACAACGGCAAGTCGATTCGCGAAACGCGCGACATCGACATTCCGCTGGTTGCGCGGCACTTCTACCACCACGCCGGCTGGGCGCAGCTTCTGGAGTCGGAGTTCCCGGGCTACGGCGCGGTGGGGGTGGTGGGACAGATCATCCCGTGGAACTTCCCGTTGCTGATGCTGGCCTGGAAAGTCGCGCCGGCGCTGGCCGCGGGAAACACGGTGGTGCTGAAGCCGGCGGAGTTCACGCCGCTCACGGCATTGCTGTTCGCCGAAGTCGCAGAGCGCGCCGGAATTCCGGCGGGCGTGATCAACGTGCTCACGGGCGACGGCGACACCGGGCGGCTGATCGTGGAGCATGGCGACGTGGACAAGATCGCGTTCACGGGCTCCACCGAAGTGGGGCGCATCATCCGCCGCGCCACGGCGGGCAGCGGGAAGAAGCTGAGTCTCGAGCTGGGTGGCAAGAGTCCGTTCATCGTGTACGACGACGCCGATCTCGACAGCGTGGTGGAGGGCGTGGTTGACGCGATCTGGTTCAACCAGGGACAGGTGTGCTGCGCGGGCTCGCGGCTGCTGGTGCAGGAAGGGGTGGCCGACCGTCTGGTGGAAAAGCTGCGCCGGCGCATGGAAGCGCTGCGACTGGGTTCTCCGCTCGACAAGGCGGTGGACATGGGCGCCATCGTGGCGCCGGTGCAACTGGAGCGCATCCGAGGGCTCGTGGACCAGGGCGTGCGCGAGGGCGCAGCGATGTGGCAGCCGTCGTGGGCATGTCCCACCGACGGATACTTCTATCCGCCCACGCTGTTCACCGACGTGGAGCCGGCGTCGACGATCGCGCAGGTGGAGATCTTCGGGCCGGTTCTCGTGGAGATGACGTTCCGCACGCCTGCGGAGAGCGTGGCGCTGGCCAACAACACGCCGTACGGGTTGGCGGCCAGCGTGTGGACGGAGAACATCAATCTGGCGCTGGACATCGCGCCGAAGATCAAGGCCGGCGTGGTATGGATCAACTCGACGAATCTGTTCGACGCGTCGGCCGGCTTCGGCGGCTATCGCGAGAGCGGATTCGGGCGCGAGGGCGGCCGTGAGGGGATGTGGGAGTACCTGAAGGCCGAGTGGGAGCATGATGCCGCCGAGCGCGAAGCGACGGCGGCGGCGCGCGGCGACCGGACGCCGGTTGCGAGCACCACGGGCACGATGCCCGGCATCGACCGGACGCCCAAGATGTACGTGGG